>DATDRF010000310.1:0-2034 GCA_035291905.1 Bacteroidota bacterium | reverse complement strand
ATCTCTTTTGCCACTTTTCGGCAGATGGACGCGATCTCCCGTTCCAGATTCCTGACGCCTGCTTCCCTCGTGTATTCCGTGATCACCCTTTGAATCGTCTTTGTTTCAAACGTCACGTTCTTTTCACCAAGGCCATGTGCCAGAAGCTGTTTCGGGATGATATGCCGTTGAGCAATTTCGGTCTTGTCGTGATCGAGATATCCGGGAAGCTCGATGATCTCCATTCTGTCCTGCAGGGGGAGCGGAATATTGTACCGCACATTTGCCGTCGTGATAAACATGACCTTCGAGAGGTCGTAGTCGACATCGAGGTAGTGGTCGTTGAATGTGTTGTTCTGCTCGGGATCGAGCACTTCCAGCATTGCCGCAGAGGGATCTCCGCGGAAGTCCATGCTCATCTTGTCCACTTCGTCGAGGAGCATAACGGGATTGACAACCCCTGCACGCTTCATCGACTGAACGATCTTTCCGGGCATCGAGCCGATGTACGTTCTGCGGTGGCCTCTGATCTCAGCCTCATCGCGAACACCGCCGAGTGAGATGCGGACAAACTTGCGGCCGAGCGCGCGGGCGATCCCCTTGGCCAATGACGTCTTCCCGACGCCGGGGGGACCCACGAAGCAGAGAATCTGTCCTTTCATCGACTTGACGAGATTCAAGACCGCAATGTATTCGAGGATGCGATCCTTCGGCTTCTCCAACCCAAAGTGATCTTCGTCGAGCGTTTTCTTTACGTGAGCGACGTCGAGGTTGTCCTTCGTCTTCTTCGCCCAGGGAACAGTAACCAACCAGTCAAGATAATTGCGCGTGACGGTGAACTCGGGAGACATCGCAGGAGTCTTCTTCAGCTTGTTGAACTCCTCCATTGCCTTCTCCTGCACCTCCTTCGGCATCTTCGCCTGAACGATCTGCTCTTTCAACTTCGCGAGCTCGGGCGATGCCTCTTCGTCGCCCAGTTCGTCCTGCAGGATGCGTATCTGCTCCTGGATGAAGAACTTCCTCTGTGACTTCTGAATATTGTCCTGAACCTTGTTGTCGATCTCCTTCTCGATCTTCAGAATGTCGATTTCCGCCGTGAGAATTTTCGAAAGCTCGTAGAGCTGCTCCCGAAGGTTCTGGATCTGCAGAAGCCTCTGCTTGACATCGACGGCCTGAACGATATTCGATGCCATGTAATAGAACTTCCGCTGGGGGTCCTTGATCCCTTCGAACGCGATCATCACTTCGGGGGTGATGTTGCGGCTCAGACGGACATAGTCGGTAAAGAGGGTTGCTGTGTGGCGGACAAGGGCGTCGACCTCGCGGCCGGCGGGAAGCTCCGTCCGATTGATCTCGATTTCAGCTTCGAGGAAGACGGTGTTCGGAATGAACCGCTTCACTGAGGCCTGAACCACACCGTCCACCAGGATCTTCATCAGTCCGTTTGGAAGCTTCAGCATTTGGATGATCTGCGCCACGGTGCCGTGGTGGTAGACATCCTCGGAGGTGGGCTCATCGACTCCCGCGCTCTTCTGGGCAACCAGGAAGATATTCTTGCCCCTCTCGAGCGCCTCGTTTGCCGCCTTCAGAGAGCTTTCTCGGCCCACCAGAACGGGGAAGATCATGTACGGATAGACGACGACATCCCGAAGCGGAAGCACAGGGAGGATCGTCGGGATATTGTCTATCGTTTCAATCGGGTGATTGCTAAGTTTTGGAGTCTTTTCAGTCATCTTCAGTCGTTTATCAAAACAAAAAAGGGAGGCTTCTCGTTCGAGTTGAGCCACCCAATCCGTGCTTCAAATGTACCTACAAAAAGAGGGAGAATCAAGGAGTCCATGGCTCACCGCAACGACGGGGGGAGGGTGCTATTTCACGGCCTCGTTGAGAAAGCGCACGAGCGGGGCGGCTGTTTCGAATGCCCGGGCAACGTCGGCCGTGAATCCCGTCCTGAAGCATTTTCCTTCAGGCCACGATGTACCGACAAAGAACTGTTTATACTTCAGCCATTCTCCCATGGGGTGATCCGGCGGGTATCCTTTGGGGATACGCTGA
>DATDRF010000309.1:0-3260 GCA_035291905.1 Bacteroidota bacterium | reverse complement strand
TGGGAGCACAGGAAATTCATATCCACCCGTCGCCGCATCCGTGTTAGTCTTTTGGACCACGATTCCTGACTTCATGAGAAGGATCTCTGCCTGCATCGGCCTTCCGCTTTCGCTAGTCACGACTCCGTAAAACCTGCAGCTTGCTGGCTGCAGTCGAAATTCAACCATGGTGGCCCCTTCTTTCTTTGCCGTGAAATCTCTCGTCTCGGCCATGTACCCTCGCGCGTTCACACGAATGAAGCGGTCGCCTGGAGTAACCTTGTCAAACCTGAAGTGGCCATTTTCGTCGGTTGTGACGGTCTGCATGTCCTTGCCGAAGAGAACGCCTGACAAAGCCGCCCCTGCAATTGGCTTTCCGCTCGAATCATAGACATGGCCTTCAACGACGGCTTTCTCGAAATCCAGATAGATGTCCACAACTTTGGCTTCCCCTGCCACGATATCCACTTTCTGAGTTGTCACTTCGTAGCCTGTGAAAGGCGCACGTGCCTCAACACTGTAGGAGCCAGGATCTACTGACAGGATCTCATATTTGCCAGCTGTGTCCGAGGTCACCGACATTTCACCAGCGGTGACTGTTGCATCTCGAACTGTTCCCCAAGGATATTTGATCGTTCCCCGGATGACTCCCTTATCCTTCTTGTCTTCAGGGACTACGGGTTTTTGGGTTGATTCGTCTTGCTTGCTCATCGTGATGGGATGCCTCGGTCGTCACGAGAACACATGTGTCTGAAATTTATCGCTTTGCTATGGTTCGCAGCTGACGAGGAACCTCGATATGGGACATGTTCAGTTAGATCGTTGTTCTTCAATTCCTGTTATTAATTCAAAGTCGGCCGGTCTCGGTGACATTGGCGGCGCTGCTGAGTTAACATACAATGTTCGGTGACCGGAAATTGGAGTGAACGACTGGTGCATGTTATTTGCGGCTCATTGCGCCGTCAAGATGAGCGATAGCGCGACAGCGAACCACATGTAGAGAGAACCTTACGATATCAGAGCTTCAGATAAGTACTAGCATATACAGAAACGTGGGAAGTAATTATAGGCCGTTCGAACGTCTCCTACTTGGAAAAATCGCGGTAGCCACGCCGAACATCGCGCGATACACACGACTGAAGGTGATAATGATGTGTGATCCCGAAGAAGAAGAGACGAAGGCGGAACTAGACAGAAGATCATTCGTCGTAGGAGCAGCCTCGGGCTTTGGACTAGCCCTATTGGGTTTTCTCGTCGCTGCCAAGCAGTCGCTGCTGAGGGGTGCGGGTCCCGCTCCCATTCAGGGTGGACCGTACAACATACCACAAGGCGATGGAAAGTACACATTCGTTGATGTCTCAGGACTCTGGAATGATGTGGGAATCACCAATCGAACAAACAAGAAACTTTCAAACTTTGATGAACAAGGAACTGCCTTCGCCCAAGAAGATCTTGGGCAGTTGAGGACTAGAATAGAAGCGTTTTTGGAGATGATTCAATCCGCAAAGCAGGTCTTCGCAACGGAGGTCACAATGAACCGTCGTGGCTTCATTCGTCTTCTGCCCCGGAGTCGGAGTCGCTGTAGCTTCAGGTAACTTACTAGGCCGGGGCGTGCTCTTTCAGGACACTTTGCCGAAACCTGTTGTCACACTGACCCGCCCGATGATGGGGACCTCTGTTTCAATTTCCGTCTTGGGCCTTGATCGTCTCAGCACGAGCGTGGCCGCCGAAACAGCTCTCGCCGAAATGGAGCAACTTGAGAAAACGCTGAGCCGCTATCGCTCGGACAGCCCACTGTCAAAGTTGAATCGAGACGGCCGTCTACTTGAAGCACCGCCGGAGCTGGTGAATGTTCTTGGCAGAGCTCGTTTCTTCTCAGATCTTTCCGGGGGTGCTTTCGATGTGACGGTGAAGCCCATTGTGGATTTGATATCGCGGGGATTTGCGATGAGTCAGCATCCTCCATCTGGAAGCGAGATTGCCAGCGTCCTGCAAGAAGTTGATTATCATGGCATAGAATTCGTCGGATCGACTATTCAGCTGCGACAGGGGATGGGCGTCACACTCGACGGAATAGCGAAGGGATACATTGTCGACAGAGCAATCGAAGCGTTGAAGAAGCAAGGGTATGAGCATGCGTATGTGGGAGCATGCGGAGACATCAGAACCATTGGGGGCAATGATCAGGGCAAAGGATGGCGGATCGGAATTCGGGATCCGCTTGGGCGACAGGACCTAATCCGAATTATGCAAGTCACAGATCGAGCTGTTTCAACATCAGGAGATTACGAGATCTTCTTTGACCGTGACAAGAAGTATTTTCACATCGTGAACCCGAAGAACGGCCGCAGCCCCCAAGAAGTCCACAGTGTAACAATCGTTGCGGAGAACGCGATCGATGCCGATGCGATGGCTACTACAGTCATGGTGTTAGGTCCACAACAAGGATTGAACTTGGTTGAAAGGGTCGAAGGAGCAGAATGCTTCCTCGTCCTACGTGATGGCAGCACTGTAGAGTCGTCAGGAATGAGAAAATTCTGGTAGGGTTGAGAGAAGTCGAACCCAAATATACGTAAACTTCTCATCATGAGTTCCAGCAACAAGAGTAAGCCAGCGCTAAGGAACCTGAAGACCAGAAAGACCGTTCGGATCCGCCTAGTGTTGGTTGCAGTCCTCCTCATCAGCATGGTTACGTGGGGGGTGTATGCGTTTGAGAGAGCGTCCGAAGCAGCGGCAGCAGCGGCGGCTGAAGCGGCAAAGGAGACGACTATTTCATCTGACCTATACAATCTCCCTGACAAAGTTCTTGTCGAACTTGATCCTGGAGATTACTATTTCGTGAAAAGCCATGGGAATCCCCCATACTACACAGTTCTTGAGTATGATGCAGAAATTTGGCGAAATGTAACGAGGGGCTACGTTTTCGTCACCACAGACATGGCGCCCAGTTGGAGCTACGGGTACTCCGGCCCGATCAGCATGCTAGTCAGTATGGACACGAATGGAGTGGTGTTGAACGTACTGGTGCTCGAATACTACGAGAATCGTCCTGGTGTAGCGTTTGAAGCCGCATGGCTTTCAACTCTTGTCGGGAAGAGTGTCCTTGGGAATTACTCCATTGGTAGGGACATCGATGGGGTGACCGGAGCCACATACACCGCATATGCTATCGTGGACGGAATCCGTGAAGGAGGGAGAGCCGTGCTGAAGGATGCAGAAAGCTCGTCAGCTCCTCCAAAACCACCGCCGCCCTGGACAGAGCAATTGATTACGGCGATAAC
>DATDRF010000308.1:0-6011 GCA_035291905.1 Bacteroidota bacterium | reverse complement strand
TGCATCCACCAACTGAACAGAGGGTCGTAGCCGCTGTAGAACGCATTCCAGTTCTTGAGGTTTCCCCGAAGCCGGTCGAGGGTATTGGCAGCCCGATAAGCGACCGTCGGCTTTGCTGCCGCTGATTTCCCTCCCTTCGTTCCCGATTCAAGTTCTTTCTTCTTTTCCTCGATTCTTCTTTTCAAATCGTTCAATGTTGCGGCTGCTTTTTCCTGATCCTGGGGATCCATTCTCCGGCGCGCCTCTTCGAGCTCAATGATGATCCCCGCAAAAGGAACGAGGGACTCCATCTCCTGGAATTGCCCGGTCTGGATGTCGAGTTGACGAAGCTCGTACTTGAGCAGGTCCCGGAAGAGGATATACTCGATGCGCCCCTCATTGCTCAGCGGCTCAAAATCAGCCTTCTCGAGTGCCGATTGCCAATCGGCATAGAATTGTCCAAATCGTTTTCGCCATGTCGGGGAATTTTCAATCGGGAGAGACCGGTTGAGAATCATGCGGTCGGCTGTAAATCGCTCGAGAAACGGACGCATTTCACTCTGGCTGGTATCGACATCGGTCTGGGCGGCGGCACCAGCGACAATACAGATGACCGAGACGGCAAGGCTCGAGAGAATTACAGGAAGTCTCATGACCGGGATTCCTTAAGTTGGTTGACGGACGCGAAGAACCTGCAACGAGTCACCTCAACGAGACAGGAAGCGCTTTCCTGTCAAAGTACATGAGGTACGGATATCCTTCGATCACATCGGGAAAGGGAAGGAACTTTGAGCGTACGCGACCTCCTTCCGGCACTTCGACGCGGTATGAACCGGGAGGCTTGTCCGGAACAAGCCATTTGTTCAATTCCTCATTTGTCGCAGGGAGAGTGAATGCAGGCTCGAGGTAGTCGGATTCAAGAACCATGACTACAGGTCCACGAACCACGGCGACCACGTCATGGTTCTCTGAATCCAGGGATTCCATTCTAAACCTCTGTGGGATTCTCAATTCGATCCGATCACCTGATTTCCACTCCCTTGCGATCTCGGCCCACTGGCCGGGCACGCATTGTGCGCCGGTAGTGGATCCGTTCACCTGAAGCGTGACTCCGGACGCCCACCCGGGAATGCGAAATTTCATCGGGAAACGTATGCTCTTCTCCATCTTGAGAGTGAACACGCTCGCCTCATCCAGCGGATACGACGTTTGCTGGCTAACGGTGACATCCCCTTCAGGCCTTTTCCATATCACTTCCGACGGGACATAGAGATTGACATAGAGACTCTCAGAATCCCTGTAATAGAGGAGATTGTGGAAGTCAGCCACGTCCTGAATGTATGTTCCAGAACAACAGGTAAACGTGTCCCAATTGTACGCTTTGATCCCCCCGGCAAGGCGATAATCCGCATAGTAGAAATTCCTTCCGCCTGGCGCGAATTGCAGCGCAGCGCCAATTCCGTTATAGAAGAGTCTTTCCATCCAATCGCCATATTTCGATTCTCCCGTGAACATGGTCAGGTAGCGGGAGAGTTTGAATCCGGCCCAGGAGCCACAGACTGTCTCGAAGGAATCATAGCGAAGTTGGAGCGCCTTGAGAAGACCTTTGCCCGGGAGGACAAATTGCTCCCTGGGACCGAACCCCCCTGTGGCGTAGCATTGAGTGTGTTGGAGATATTCAAACGCGTTCTTCAGAATGCGAAGGTACCTCGGATCTCCGAGTACGGCGTATGCCATCGCCGCGCTGCTGAATGTGTTGACATGACTGTACGCATGCACGCCCCACGCGTCGGTGGGAGAGGATGTATCCGAGAACTTATCCCAGAATGCCGGATAGAGCCATGCACGGGCAAACTCCTCGTATTTTCGGTTCCCAGTCAGCTGGTAGGCACGAAAGAGGTTTTCGGAGAGTGTGTACCATTCACCGGGCCGTCCCTGATATATCTTCTCCGGAACGGCTGCAATATTCTCCCTGCCCAGGTTCTTAATCGCAAAGTCCGTCACTTTGTCGAGAAGGGAGATCGCCTCATCGTAGTCTGCATAGAGTTTCATATCGACCAGTCCGCACACAAGTTTGTCGAACGCGTAGTGCCGCATGCCGCAGTCTCCGTCGGGTTTCACGGTTTTGGCAAACTCGGTAATCAGATCGATTGCCTTCGACTTGATTTCGCTGTCCCCTGTTGCGCGATACATCCTCGCCATGCCGCTCAGCCATTGTCCGAAGACCGTGTTGCTGTTTTTCCGGCACCACCCCCCCAAGGTTTGACCCGGAGCCGGAAGCCCCGCTTCTCCTCTCCAACCCTTGAGAATATCATCGTCCGGAATACGGAAATACACTTCACGAGCAGCCTTGAATTGGTCCAGCCATCGGCTTTCAAGAAGTCTGACGCCAACATAGTCGAACGGTTCGATGACTCTTCTATCGGACGAGGCACCTTCGGCGGCAAAGACCCTGTTCGGGTCGAATGCTCCGGCCGCGTAGGCCATTGCAGGAACGATCTTGAGAAATTCACGCCGATGAATTCTTGTCATGGCGACAACACCTTGAGGTTGTGTTTTTCAATCGTGTGGGGGGGGGCTCTCCGCCACGCTAGCGATCCGCGGCTATCAGGAAAGTAAAGGAAGGGAATTGCGAAAGCAATCGGAAAGAGGCGCTTGTTTCTCTGTGTCCTCCGTGCCTTCTCTGTGTTCTCTGTGGTAAAGTCTTAACCACGGAGGTCACAGAGAAGGCACAGAGAGCACAGAGTTTTTCAAAATGGGAACCAGCAGTTCAAGAATCCTGCTGCTCCGTTCGGGAGATGATCTCGTCCTGGAGGTCCTTGCCCAAATCACAAAAATAGTCGCTGTATCCCGCAACCCGAACGATGAGATCACGGTATTGTTCCGGATCGGCCTGCGCCTCCCTCAACATTTTCGACGTGATGACGTTGAACTGAATGTGGTGGCCGCCGCGTTTGAAATAGCCGCGGATGAGATGGGCAAGATTGGAAATTCCTTGTTCAGTCTCCACAAGCGTCGGTGTGAGCTTCTGATTCAGGAGAGTTCCACCCGTGCGGATATGGTCAAGTTTGGAGGCAGAATTAAGCACAGCGGTAGGACCGTGACGATCCGCACCCTGAACGGGAGAGATTCCTTCGGAGAGAGGCGCATGAGCTTTTCGACCGTCGGGTGTCGCACCCGTAACTGATCCAAAGTAGATGTGACACGTCGTTGGAAGAAGGTTGATACGATAACTGCCGCCCTTCGTGTTCGGCCGTCCGTCAACGGCGTGATGAAAGAGCTCGAACACCTGCTGCATGACCGAGTCGGGATACTCCTCGTCGTTCCCGAATTTCGGGGTCTTGTTCACGAGCATGAGACGTTTCTTCTCTTCATTTCGGAAGTTGTTCCGAAGCGATTCGAGGAGGTCGAGCATTGTCAGCGCCTGTTTCTCAAACACATGATGCCTGAGAGCGACAAGGGAATCAGTCACCGTTCCGAGCCCGACCCCCTGAATGTAGTTCGTGTTATACCGTGCTCCACCGTCGTTGTAGTCCCTGCCTGTTTGAATGCAATCATCAATGAGAATGGACAGAAAGGGAACAGGAAGACGTGACGCGTAGAGTCTCTCAATGATATTATTTCCCCTGATCTTGATGTCGATGAAATGTTTTAACTGTTTGTTGAAAGAGTGCAAAACCTCATCGAACGATTTCCAGGACAAAGGATCAGACGTCGCAACGCCGATGAATTCGCCTGTGAGGGGGTCCCTTCCTTGATTGAGGGCTATCTCGAGAATCTTTGGAATATTCAGATATCCCGTAAGGATGTAGCTTTCCTTGCCGAAGGCACCTGTCTCGACGCACCCGCTGGTTCCGCCGCAACGGGCATCTTCAACCGACTTCCCCTGGCGGAGCATCTCTTCGACGATCGTGTCGGCATTGAAAACCGACGGTTGCCCCCATCCTTTCCGAACAATGCGACAGGCTTGTTTGAGAAACTCCTCAGGATTCTTCCGACTCAGTTGGATGTTTGAACTCGGCTGAACCAGCTTCATTTCGTCGATCACCTCAAGCACGAGGTAAGTCACTTCGTTCACCCCATCCGATCCGTCCGCCGTGAGCCCACCTGAATTGATATTGGCAAAATCGGTATAGGTCGCGCTTTCAGCCGCCGTAATTCCCACTTTCGGAGGCGCGGGTTGATTATTGAATTTTATCCAGAAGCATTCGAGAAGCTCTTTCGCTGATTCACGTGTGAGAGTTCCGTCTGCCAGTCCTCGTTCATAAAAAGGAAGCAGGTGCTGATCCAGCCGACCAGGGTTGAACGCATCCCACGGATTGAGCTCACTGATGACTCCAAGGTGAACGAACCAATAGTATTGAAGTGCTTCGCGTAACGTTCCGGGAGCGTTGGCGGGAACCCGCAGGCAGACGTCCGCGATCTCCTCCAATTCCTTCTTCCGGGTGCATTCTTGCTCCGCGTCAGCAAGTTGACGAGCCTTCTCTGCGTGCCGTCGGGCAAGCAGCATGAGGGCGTCGGCACAAATTGCCATGGCCTGAAGCTCTTCCTTCTTCTCGAACGCCCGCGCATCATGGAAGAAATCAAGATTGCCAAGGCTCTCTGCGATCTCTTTCTTGAAATCCAACATCCCCTTCCGATAGATCTTGTCGTCGAGCACCGTATGGCCGGGACCGCGCTGCTCCATGAACTCCGTAAAGATCCCCGCCTTGTATGCAGCCCGCCATTCATCGGCCATCTCTGCAAAGATCCGCTCCCTCATGGTCTTTCCCGTCCAGAAAGGAATGATCACCTCGTTGTACGCCTTCTTCGTCTCCTCACTCACGCGGAACCAGACCTTCTCACGCTTATCCAATGTTTCAAGATCCTTCAACGAATGACAGCATAACTCAGGGAACGTTGGCGTCTGCTTCGGGGCGGGGCCTCGTTCTCCGACGATGAGCTCTCCCTCATTGATACAGATCGTCCTATGCTCCATAAGATGCCTGAAAGCAAAGGCACACAACAAGGGAGCGGCATGACTCTCCTGACGTTTGCAGAATTCCGTCATCAGGAGTGCGCGCTCGGCCGAAATGGACGGGACGGCTTGGATACTTTGTCTTCTGAGCTTCTTTACCCGTTCGGTCATGCTCGTCTATCCTCCGATTACCGTTCTGATCTCGAAGTTGTGCAGTATCTCGACCAATGGCTCCAGTCGGGCTTTCTCTGAGATCTCGGGCAATCGGTAGTCTTTTCTGAGTCTTCGGTACTTGTCTTTTCCAATGGCATGGAATGGGAGGAGATGCACTTCCTTTACTGTGGTCTCTTCATCGAGGAATTTCGCCAGAAGCCGGGTGTTCTCTTCATTGTCATTCACTCCGGGAATAACCGGGACCCTGACGATGATTTGCGCCCCCCACGAGGAGAGGTGCTTGAGGTTTTCCAGAATCACGACATTCGAGACCCCCGTATGCTTCCTGTGCAGCCTTTCGTCCATCATCTTTATATCGTACAGGAAGAGGTCGGTCCTTTCAGAGACTTGGCGGAGAAGCTCCGGCAAGGTGTGACCGCATGTTTCAATGGCCGAATGGATCCCCCGTTCGCGTAAAGCAGTCAAGAGGAACAGGAGGAACTCCTGCTGAAGAAGCGGTTCCCCTCCGGAAAATGTGACGCCGCCTCCCGATATGTCGTAATAGACAGCGTCCTTTTCCACTTCTTTCAGGACGTCGGCAGCGGTCATTTCTTTCCCGACCAGCTGACGTGCATCGGAATAGCACGTTTCGACACATGTCCCGCATTTCTCACAGATCTCATCTACAATGCGAAATCCATCTCCGACCCTTTCCACCGCTCCATTGGGACAAGCGGCGAAGCACTCCCCGCACTTGATACAGCGCGCTTCTACAAACGCGATTTCAGGATGCCGATCGAGCCCTTCAGGATTGTGACACCAGAGACATCGAAGGGGACAGCCTTTGAGGAAGACAACGGTGCGAATGCCGGGGCCGTCGTGCTGGCAGTAGCGCATGATATTGAAGACCGTTCCGGTTATC
>DATDRF010000307.1:0-4541 GCA_035291905.1 Bacteroidota bacterium | reverse complement strand
CCCCGCCACGAGACAAACTGGCGAGCGTTGAAGAAGTGGCGGGTCAGCACGGCAGTGTTGCGCGAAACGTTATGCGGCATTGCGTTGCTCGAGTCGTTAAAGCGCGCAAAGAACGAATATTCCGAGATCACATTCTGGAATCAAACTTGAACCACTCCCATGCATATAGTTCAAAATTCCCGGTGGCGAAATGAAGCATAAACTCTCGATAATGTATTCAATCTTGGGCGTGCTAGTGCTTACAACTGTTTTTGTCTTCTGGGCGGCTGGGATGACTCGAGGAGGATGGTCGGAATATGTGTTAAGCATGGTTGTACTACTTTTCACCTTTTCTCTTGCGACCATATCCATGACGCTATGGAATCTTCGTGAAGGATTTCAGAAAGAACGAGAAGAAATCGGAAATCCCAAGGTTCTTTTGCGTAACTACATGCTGATCGGTTTTCTTGTCTTTACCACCGTGGCTGGAATGTCTTTCTTCGATGTTATGCGTATCGCTCATAAAATGTTTCTTCTCGCCGGTTGGCAGCATCAGCAAATGTCAACAAGCCCAGTGAATCTTGTTAAGCTCCCTAACTTAATGCCGTACGATGAAGAGTATCTTCCTATTTGTTTTCGAATTGTCAACGACATGAAAGCGATTGGCTCAAAAGTCGTTTTGGTTCCTCTTCCATCCGATTTTAGTCCTACGGAGAAGAATTACCCTATTCTTAAAGAACTGACAAAAACTGGAATCGTCGTTTTTGGAGTTCAGCCTGCGCAATCAGTACAACCATTCCAGGGTGCATGGGCAGCATATCATCCGACGAACTTTCAGACCGAAGCCACGTGGGGGGTGCTGAGCACGGAAGCTCTGTCCGAATACGGTCCGTCCCAATATGTTCCATACGATTTCTGGGTGATATCAAGCATCCTGAAGGTTCCGGATATTTCAGTTGAACTGATCAAGAAATATGCTGGTTACCCCCATAATCTCGAAGTCAAGCGTGTGAAAAATCGCGTGGTATTCGGGGACTACGAAATCCCGGTATTTCGTGGGGGATATACTTACGTGACGACTTTTTTTCACACACCGGACAGTTCGGTTGAGGCTTTCTATAACAATGGCTCACGCAGCATAACATATCTGTTGAGAAGCTTGATTGATAAGCTCGAAAGAGGCTCTGCGGATTCGATCGTTGCATCTAAGACGATTCTCGCTGGCCTATATACAGATAAAATCGCTATGATCTTTCCGTACTCTGAGAGCAATTTCCCCTTTCGGAATTTGTGGTATTACGATAGCATCATTCTCAGCATTTTGACGGGCAAACTGCTTCATCCGATGGATGATTGGAATGTTGTGTTTATCTTGCTTTCCATCATTCTTGCCGCTTGGCTATGTTACAGATTACCTCCTTTGCATGCTGCTGTGACATTAGCGGCAACTGTGATCATCATTTTTGTCGGTGGTTTGTTCCTCTTAAGTCTCTCCAATGTATTTGTTGAGACCTTGTACATGATTGTTTCAATAGGGCTATGCCTCGCCTTTATGCCTCTTGTGAAGCTGTCACAGAAGAAAGGAGCACTAGAAGAACGAATGACGCTAGAAGTCGAAAAGAAGAAAATTCTGCAATCGCAAAAGGAACAGCTGGAACATCAAGTTGCAGAACGCACGTCAGACCTACGAACTGAAAAGGAAAAAAGTGACCGTCTCCTTTATAACATCCTTCCAAAAGATATCGCTGATGAGCTGAAAGAAAGTGGTGTAACCCCTGCACGGCGCTTTGAAGAAGTGAGTATTCTCTTTACAGATTTTCGGGGTTTCACGGCAACTGTTGCTTCCGTGCCAGCAAGTCGCTTGGTGGACGAGCTGAATGATATTTTTCACCACGTAGATGACATAACCGAGAGAAGCGGTCTTGAGAAGATCAAGACCATTGGGGATGCTTATATGGCCGTTGCGGGCTTGCCCAAGGAATCAAACACTCATGCTGTTCAGGCTGTCAAGGCCGCTCTTCAAATCCTGACCTACATAGACGAGCGTAACAAAACCTCCTTCATCAAATGGGAAATGCGCGTAGGAATTCATTCAGGAACAGTTGTGGCTGGTGTTGTCGGAAAATGGAAATTCACTTATGACGTTTGGGGCGACGCCGTGAACATTGCGAGTCGCCTGGAGTCATCAGGCGTTCCCGGAAAAATCAATATCTCAGCGTTCACATACGATTTGATCAAGAACCAATTCAATTGTGAGTATCGCGGAAAGATTGATGCCAAAGGCAAGGGTGAAATTGACATGTATCTCGTTGTAGATGAGAAAGTTGCGGGAGAATGGCAAGTGTGAGAACTACGAATTAACAAACAACTATCTTTTCATTGACGTAACGCAACGAACGCATAACAGGCGGCACTACGACGCTCACGCATCTGTAATGGCAAAAATGAAGCATTGCGAAAGATTATAGAGTTCGCTCTATGCCCAATCATTCCACTTCGTTCCATTCATTGGGCACAGCGTAGTGCCCCGAGACTGTTATGCGCCGTGGCCGTGCGGGTAGGCCAAGAAAGGTGGGACGAACCTACTGTTGTTGCAACAGTTGGAGAGATTTGCGGATGGCTGCCTCATCAACGAGGCGATTCGTGACATAGCGGTGAAGGATGCTTGAAATCAACGTCTGATACGGTAATCCCTCTTCCTGGGATCGACGTTTCAACTCTTCCAAGACACTTTCTGCAATACGGATGTTTATGGTCCGACTCTTACGTACACGATCCAGAATAGCCTCCACCTTCTGCCGTTTTTTCTTCGAAAGTGGACGGTACGATTCTGCGGCATTTTCAATCTGCCGTTCGAAGGAATCAAGTTTCGTTTTCATATCTTCTTCTCCCCATACAGTTTGTGAAACTTCCACCTCGGGAATATTGTCTTCAACACTATGTTCTTCTCAGCATCAATCACGAAGGGAACGACGTACGTATAACCTTTGTAGTTCACAACGAATATCCGTTGTTTCGGATGAACGGGATTCTCAAGAATTGCAGCATACCTCTTCTCAAGTATGATTTGCGCAACATCCTCAAAGGAGATGTCACGCGTGGCTTTCAGTTTCTTGTTCTTTGTTTCCTCCCAGAGAATGTCCACGGCTCAATATATGGCAAGTCGTATACATTGTCAACTGTATCGCACGGCACAGGCACATAACAGCGGCAACAACGGCCCGCCAAAAGATGATGCACGGCGGGTAAACGTTGTTGTCGCAAACGTCATACGCCACCCAGCGATCGGAGGATTGAATAGTCAACTTCTCTACGTGTAACAGTGAATGAAACGAGCTGATTGTTTCACAGTGTCAAAGAATGTCATTCTAATCTGCGTAACTAAGCGCAGGAAAGGAGAGGAAAATGAAAACGTCCGGGCTTTTGTTTTGCGTCCTGACGGTTTTTGCCGGCCCGTCCGTTTCGGCACAGACTTCGGCCAGTGCCAGTGGCACACTCACCGTCGACGGCAAGTCCTTCAAACTCACGAGGGTGCGCGCCCAGGAACGCCCCAACCCCTTCGACGATTCTAAGAGAATAATCCGTGTTGTGTTGAGCGACGTACCCGTTTCAGATAATGCAATGAGTAGCAGAGATAGTCTCGAGGATCTAATCCTAGGTGATAAGCTGCATGCGATTGAGTTTACGTTCACACCCGATGGGGAGACATTCGGTGGCGAGCTCTATTATAACATGATGTCATACATTTTTCAGGCGGGGACTTTTGATTTCGAGAAGAAAACCTTCAACTCGAAAACTGTCTCCGGTAAAGTCTCAGCCAAGGAGGAGGGCAAATCCGCAGAGATGCACTTCAAGGTTGCTGCGACATTCACCGTCCAGGTCGAGCAGTAGGTTTCACGAAGCGGCAAAGAAAAGAATTCTTGAGTTCGTTCAATGCCCAATCATTCCGCTGACGCTCCGTTCATTCGGCACTTACGTTGTTACCGCAGACGTTATGTGCCATGCCCTACGCACAGCGGGCTAGCGAAAGAGTGTTGAGAGCAGAGAGAATCGAACCGGTTCTTCAGAGAAGTGTGTAGCTTCGCAACCGGATGCACGTCCCAGATGCGTGCTCTTCTCGAACCCCCTCAATTCTTTTTCTCATTATCAAACAACCATGAGAACTCCCCCTACCTTCGCCTTTTTCCTCTTCCTTCTCCTGTACCCTACCTCCACCCGGGCGCAAGAGGTCCAGGTTCCGCTCGATCACGAAGGCAAGATCGACATCATCGACGCAGATCTTGAAAAGAAGCTCGGACTGTTCCCAACGTACCAGGTCTTCCGCGGAGCGCGGCTCTATCAAATCTCGGACACCTTATATGTACTTGAGATAACATATGAGGCCACTGATCGGACGTTAAAAGCCCGTCTCCCCCTGACAGCTTCGGCGGTCAAAGACCTGAGGGACAAGGTCAGTCTACGGGTCACTGAACGGGCTCCGGAAGCCACGCTCAATCACGAGGGGCGGACATGGATGACCATAGGATCTACCACATTGTCGCTCGGATTCTACGGTTGGGCGG
>DATDRF010000306.1:0-2084 GCA_035291905.1 Bacteroidota bacterium | reverse complement strand
CGTCGCCTCATTGGCGCCCGTTCGCCAAACCACATTGAACGGTACCAGTTCCCCCATGATCTTCCGTTTCCTCATCGAGGGCCTGCCGTAGTTGATGCTGATCGTTTTCCCTGAAATGACGATTTCCGTTGAATCGCGCGGACTCAGAAGCGGCTGTTGTGCCATCGTCTCACCCACTGCGGCAAGACAAAGAACTACAACGGGGACGACGACTCTCCACATTTTTCGCTTTCCGTTAGCCATGCAGTCTTGTTCCTTCCAAAATGGATTCAACGCATCAATGTTCTCCAACAATCTCTTCTGCCGCCTTCTGGTATTGCCGAAGCGTCTCCCCGTCGAAGCAAACGACGGCCACGCTCTTTAGTTTCGTATATGTCCTTAGAGCCTCGTCGATGCTCTTCAGGGCGATTCTGCAGGCCCGGGCGACGGGAAACCGGTAAACGCCGGTGCTGATGGAGGGAAAGGCAATACTCTCAATTCCCTTCTCGCTTGCCAGCTCGAACGACCGGCGATAACAGCTTGCCAAAAGCCTATCCTCGTCCTGAGTTCCTCCATGCCAAACCGGCCCGACGGTATGAATCACATAGCGAGCAGGGAGCCCGTAACCGCGGGTGATCTTCGCATCTCCCGTGTCGCAACCCCCCAGTTTTCTGCATTCTTCAAGCAGCTCAGGACCGGCCGCCCGGTGAATCGCCCCGTCCACGCCGCCCCCGCCGAGGAGCGAGTTGTTGGCTGCATTGACGACGGCATCAACCTTTTGTTCCGTAATGTCGCCGCGGATGATCCGGATGCGGCTGTTCTTCATGGCGTTTCTTAGGGTTCAAGAGGCCGGGCCACGATGATGCCGGTTTGACGCTTGTTGCGTTCCAAATACTCGGGGAGTGTTCTTTCGCTGATCTGCACCCTGGCTCCCGCCAAGGGGGCATGCATGAAACGCAGCACTCCGTTTTCCCTGATAGCGATCCCCGTATGCGATGTGTCAAGCCCTTCCATGTCGGTGGTGATGCCGAGAATATCGCCGGTGAGGATCTTTGACTGCAGGGCCTCCACCTGATTCTTGGGAATGTAGAATTTCTTTCGATTCGAAATCTCTTCTTCCAGTTTCTTCATTTTCTCCACGAGCGACGGCTTTTCCTTCAGCTGGCGGTAGTTTTCGGGATGCGTCGACATGAAGGAAACCGTGTTCCTGTATGGTATACCGCCGATTTCGCCCGTCACATCCTTCCATACCCCCTTTTTCTCATTATCGTAGATATAGTCGGTGGTGTAATGGAGACGGCTCAGATATCCGTCGATCACGCCGCCGCGGTATCGGATCAATTGAAGCTGTCTTCTGTAATCGTCAAACGTTGTGCGGTTCAATTTGATGCAACGGGCGAGGACGAGTGCATTTTCGTAGAACGAAACGCAATCGAGGCCGCGCATGTTGACCACGAGACGCTCCTCCCCGGGGACTTCCAACGCGTGGGCAACATAGTCGGTTCCCAGGAACGATTTTCCCATAGCGACGATGACTTCGTTGATCGGCTTCTTTTGCAGAGCGAGCGAGACGGCGAGCTCAAACTTCGTCCTGCACAACGTCTCGTCATCATCTTCCAAAATGGCCAACGAGGGTTCCCCCGCGAGTTGTTGCCATTTTGAGAATCCCGATGTCGTTTGACGGGGCCAGCCCAACCATGCTGCCGCCGGACCAATTGAAAGCTGAAAGAGGAAATTACGCCGATTCATATAGCATTGATTCCTTTCTACTTCCTTTGTGCCCCCCCGCCTACCGGCAGGCAGGTCCGCGCCCTCTCTGCTTGCCCCCGCCTGTCCCGATGTTTTGAATCGGGATGTTTTTTTACGGGGTGTTCTCCGCGGTTAAAAGCTTTACCACAGAGGTCACAGAGAAGGCACAGAGAACACAGAGTTATTGTTCTCAAAATGAAATACCGATGCCGACTGTTGCCGTGAATCCGGAGAAATTGAAATCAGTCAATGTCTGTTCCTGCATCGATCCCTGGAGGCGCCGGATCTCGCCGTCCATTTTCCCGACATTGCCAAACCGGTACGAGGCCTCCGCTTTCAGAAAGAAGGGATTAAAG
>DATDRF010000305.1:0-4850 GCA_035291905.1 Bacteroidota bacterium | reverse complement strand
ACCGGACGATTTGGTATGTCGGTGACTATTTGAAGAAGGGGGCTGAGAATTATTCGACGAAAATTTGGGGATTGAGGATCAGGTAGACCTAACTCATCCCCCAACCCCTTCTCTCCGCCAAACAACTGGCGGACAAGTTGTGAGAGAAGGGGAGAGTCGCATGGGGATGAGTTCGGAGCAAGGGGGGGACATGAAGAGATCAAAACGAGAAGTGCGTCGAGACGCCATCGGAATTTGCCGTCAGCTGCGAAAAAGAAACGAACGCTGAACGCATTCTCTGGGAAAGAGTAAGAAACCGGCAGTTCTTGAACCTCAAGTTCTTTCGGCAATATCCGTTCTTCCACGAACAAGATGGGAGTCTTCGATTCTATGTCGCAGACTTTTTCTGTCGCGAAAGAGGAGTCGTGGTTGAGCTTGATGGGCCACCGCGCAATGTGACTTTCGAGGATGACACTGAGCGAACCGAGATCCTGTCGGCTTTGGGCGTTAGAGTGGCGAGATTCAAGAATCATGAAGTTGAAAATGATCTCGCAGGAGTATTGCGAGGGTTGGAGAAAGCTCTGAAGACCTAACTCATCCCCCAACCCCTTCTCTCCGCCAAACAACTGGCAGACAAGCTGTAAGAGAAGGGGAGAGTCGCATGGGGATGAATTTCGATTCCCACAAGCAGGCGAATAATGATCGGCCAGACAATATCTCACTACAAAATCTTGGAGAAACTGGGAGAAGGAGGCATGGGCGTCGTCTATAAAGCCCATGACAGCACTCTCGACCGCGACGTTGCTCTGAAGTTTCTCCCTCCTCATGTGGCGGGGTCTGAACAGGACAAATCCCGGTTTCTTCAGGAAGCCCAGGCCGCCGCGGCCCTCAATCATCCAAACATTTGCACCATCTATGGAATCGAGGAACACGACGGGAAGCAGTTTATCGTCCTGGAGTTTGTTGACGGACACATGCTCCAGGAGAAAAAACAGAACCTGCCTCTCAAACAAGCTCTTGAGATCGGAATTCAAATCGCAGACGGGCTTGCCGCAGCACACGAAAAAGGGATCGTTCACAGGGACATCAAACCCGAAAATATCATGATTCGCAAAGATGGAGCTGCGCAGATCATGGATTTCGGATTGGCCAAGCTGCGCGGGGCAACCAGACTGACTAAGGAAGGTTCGACCGTCGGTACGGCGGGATACATGTCGCCGGAACAGATTCAGGGTTTGGAGGTCGACCATCGAACAGACATTTTCTCGCTGGGCGTGATCTTGTATGAGATGTTGACCGGGCAATCCCCTTTCAAAGGAGTCCATGAGACGGCGATTGCATACGAAATTGTGAATGTCGACCCACCCCCCATGGCAACAGTGAAGCCGGACCTCGATCCTGAGATCGATGCGATAATCTTGGACTGTCTTGCAAAGGATCCTGCAGACAGATACCAGTCGGCAGCAGAACTGGCCCGTAATCTCAGAAGGTTCAAACGGGAGTCCAGCCGCTCACGCGTCACCCGAACCATAGCAGCCCGACACTTCGAAAAGGGGCCGTCGGGCCAATCATCTGCACCAGCGGCTCTGGTTGAACGATACCGCAAGTTCTTCTGGCCCTCCTTGGCTGGCGTCCTCGCGGTTTCTCTGGCAGTAGTGATTTGGAGCTCTTGGGGCAATGCTGATGTTTCCCGCCCGGTCATGCGGTTCTCGGTCGACCTCCCGCAAGATGGACTTCTGGCCTTCAATCTCTCCACACTCGACATCTCCCCCGATGGAAAGCTCATTGCGTACTCAGGGAACTCCGGAGGCAGCGTCCAGATCTTTCTCAGGCGGACAGACGATCTGACAATTCATCCCCTTTCCGGCACAGCAGGCGCCGCGTATCCCTCTTTTTCTCCTGACGGGCAGTGGATAGCATACGAAGTCAACGGAACCCTGATGAAGATTTCGGTTTTCGGCGGGGCTTCCCAAAAACTGTGTAACGCTCAGGGCCAAACACGCGGACTGACGTGGGCGAATGACCATGAGATCATGTTCGGCCATGTGAACAGGGGAATTCTCCGGGTTTCTGCAAGTGGAGGAGAGCCGGAGGCGGTCACTGCGCTGGATTCAACGAACGGCGAGATTAGTCATAGGTTTCCCCAGATCCTTCCGGACGGGAATACTCTGATCTTCACGGTCAAACAGAGCACGATCTCATCCTTTGATGACGCCATCATCGTAGCGCAGCGGCTTGACACAGGGGAAAGGAAGGTCCTGGTGCGGGGCGGATCATACGGTAGATATGTCCCCACCGGGCATCTTGTCTATGTGCGGGCCGGTTCTATCTTTGCTGTTCCGTTTGATGCATCAAGTCTGGAGATCAAGGGGCAACCCAAGCCTGTTGAGCAGGGAGGATGGATGAATCGGGCCTCGGGTGACGCATTTCTTGCATTCAGCAAGAACGGAGCAATGGTGTTTTCACCTGCGGAGCCTGCATCATTCGACAATATTTTGCTCTCCTGGCTCGATCGGAGCGGCAACGTTCGCCCCGTGCTTGACAGTGCCAACTCGTTCTTCACCGCCACAATCTCTCCCGATGGACAGAAGCTCGCGATCAGTATTCAGGCGGCGAACGATGATATCTGGATCTACCATATTCTCCGCAAGACGCTGACTCGATTTACCTTTGGCGGGGGTAACTCCGCTTTTCCGATCTGGTCGCCGGACGGCAAGTACGTGGCATACGCAGCCGAGCGCGGTTCAGTGGTGGACATCTTCAGAAAACCCTGGGATGGAAGCGGATCTGTGGAGAGGCTGACAAACGGGCTGAGCATAACGGAAATGACATCGTACGCTCCAGACGGGAAAGCCATTGCCTTCACACAAAACGGTGATATCTGGGTTCTCCCGCTTGACGGAGACCGCACTCCGGCGCCCTATATCCAAACGAGCGCAAACGAGGCAGCTCCAAGGTTTTCTCCCGATGGACACTGGTTGGCGTACAGCTCTAACGAATCAGGGAGAGATGAGGTTTATGTTGTTCCCTATCCCCATGGTTCCGGCAAATATCAGATCTCCTCGGGGGGTGGAGTGTTTCCCCTCTGGTCTCGTGATGGGAAAGAACTCTGCTTTGCCGTGAGCGGTTTTTCGACAAGGCGTGTACGCGGCGGAACAGGGTCGGCAGTCATGGCGGTTCGAATACTGGGGACAGCACCGTTTGACTATTCCGCGCAACGAACAGTTGTCACGCTCCCGCTATCAAGTGGTGTGACGGATATTGCCCCGGACGGACAACGATTTGTCCTCCAAACTTTTCGTTCTCAGGCCCGCGCTCAGACAAGCTTGACAGTCGTGCTTGAGTGGTTCGAAGATCTCAAGGCCAAGACCTCCGGCGGAGGGGCCAAATAGGAGAAGCAATGGAACGAGAGTTCGGCCGCAAAGACCTTATTGAGTTACTTGGTGTGATCGGTGTGATGGCATCGCTCATCTTTGTGGGAATCCAAATTCGCCAGAACTCAGAGGCAACGAGGGCTGCAGCGGTACAACAACTGTGTCAGAGCTGGGTCGATTGGAATATTGCTACAGCGACACGCGAGATTCAGGGCACATTGCTCAAAGTGCAGGAATTCGAGGACCCATCCAAAGCTCCGCTTGTTGAGCGAAACATTGTCGAGAGCTACATGCGCTCCATGTTTTCAAACTGGTCAGGCTCGCACTATCAATACCTCATGGGTGTCCTCGACCAGCCATTATGGGATGGGGTGTTGCGAGATATACACGGCAGCTTCGATCCCAGCCATTCCTTCGGTCGATTGGCCCAATGGGCATGGAAGAGAAATCGCAATCTCTACGCAGTCACCTTTTCAGAATTCATAGATACCACTTTTACGGGAAAGCCTTGACGTTAAGGAATGAATGACTATAAAAATCCCCGAATGGAAGGAAACCGTGGCGATCGCAGGTGTGATCCTTTCCTTGCTGTTTGTTGCATATGAGATACGGCAGAACACACAAGTCGCACGCGCACAGGCCCGTCACGAACTTGCCGCCCTGAACCAGCAGTGGCCGACTCTTCTCAGTCAGTCTACTTTCAATATTCCGAGGGGTTGGTCGACGAAGCGGCATTGAGGAGTTATGGAGGCCAACTCTCCGCTCTGTATAAATCACCAAGGTTCAAGAAGTATTGGATGGCCGACAACTGGCGAATGGCATATGATCCGGATTTTGCGGCGTTCTTTGAAGAAAAGATGGGACTATCGCCTCAACGACGGAATTTACGAAGCTCTTGATGAATGAGATTCTATGATCGGACAGACGATTTCCCACTATAAGATTCTCGAGAAACTTGGCGAAGTCCCAAAACTGCCCACGCCTGCGTGCCGAAACAATTGTAACTCTCTCAAGCCTATCACTGCACTTCGACGCCTGCTTGCCGGAATGCTCGGCATGCAGGCAAGTGCAGGCACGAGTATTTTCCAACGAGTGGCTGCAGTTTTGAGCCTGCCCGCCGAACACGTTTCTCTGTGGCAGACCTTATGTTAAGCACGTAAGCCTCGTGCGCAAGATGTGTATATTTCAGTGTCAACAAAAAAATGTACACACAGCACAGGAGGCTTACAATGGTACAGAAACATACAATATTGGATTGGCTGGGTCAACATGTATTTGTTGGGCTCGATGTCCATAAACGGAGTTGGATCGTGGCGATCGTGACAGAACAGGCGATGTTCAAGACCTTCACGCAACCACCGAGCGTGGAATTGCTGGTGAGCTACTTGCACCGCCATTTTCCAAACGCTACGTATCACTGCGTCTACGAAGCCGGATATTGTGGTTATTGGATCTGCGAACAGCTCCGTGCTCATGGCATCGAATGCATCGTCATCA
>DATDRF010000304.1:0-3548 GCA_035291905.1 Bacteroidota bacterium | reverse complement strand
AGAAGGCGATGCCTGCAAGCGCGGCAATCAACACCAAAGCCGAGACGATACGTAAACCAGTTTTTCCGTTCATTTTGCACTCCTTTGTGTGAACTTATGATCGTAGTATAGGATTCGGCTGTGAATTGGGTGTGAAGAGAGCAAGGAGAGAGCGCGTTCGGATGTCGGCCTATTTTTGTATTGACACGCTAGAATGTATGTTCTAAAATCAGCGGAGGAGAATGCCCCGTGATTTCAGAACCCAAAATCGAACGTCGCAAGAAACAATATTACATAGCCATTCGAATGGCGGTGCCCATTCCGTTTGGCAAATATCTACAGCCTGCGTGGAACGAAGTGTATGACTGGCTGAAAAGCAGGGATATAAAACCGTCTGGTCCAGCCATCATTCGCTATCTCACTACAGATATGTCGAAAGAGCTTGATATTGACGTGGGCTTTGCCGTTGACAAAGCCGTGAAAGGCGATGACCACATCACCGCGGACTTTCTTCCTGCAGGCCGCTATGCCACACTCTTATACACTGGACCCTACAAAGGCAGCGGCATCTTCAAAGCAACTGTTGCTCTTCTTGAATGGGCAAAGGAAAACAAAATCACCTGGAACATCTCAAAGAAAGAGGGTGTTGAGTGGTGGAACGGACGTATAGAGTTCTATTTCTCCGACCCCGCGACCGAGAAAGACCCAACAAAGTTCAAGACCGAACTTGCGTTTTTGGTGAAGTGACATGCACATGTCACTCTGAGGGAGCGCTTTTTGCGGCTGAAGAGTCTCGTACCTTCATTGGATAAAGACTCTTCGCTTCGCTCAGAGTGACATGATTTAGGAGAGTGAACAATGGACAAAACCACACGCACAAACCTGAGTAACCTGTGGTCGGAAGATAGACAATTGCAGAACGATGCCTTTACCTATATTCTCAAAGCGACCGACAAACCCGTTGACTGGGCTTACGATACGTGGGACGAGTTGCTGGCAAACCTCACCCACAAAGACAACCATAACCGAGCGATTGCGGCACAAGTTTTATGCAATCTCGCCAAAAGCGACCCAAAGAACAGAATACTCAAGGATTTTGATCGACTACTCACAGTGACTAAGGATGAAAGATTCGTCACCGCGCGGCATTGCATGCAAGCATTATGGAAAGTTGGCGTAGCGGGAAAGAAACAACAGAAGGTATACGTTGACGGACTTGAGCGTCGCTTCAAAGAGTGCGTTACGGAAAAGAACGGCACCTTGATCCGCTATGACATCCTTCAAAATCTTCGAAATGTGTATGACGCGGTAAAAGATGAAAAAATAAATGAGAAGGCTTCAGAATTGATTGAAACCGAAGAGGACCTCAAGTATCGCAAGAAGTACGCCAGCCTGTGGAAAATCAAGTGAAGCACTTTCTACCGCTTGTCTCATAATTTACTGAACTTTTGGAACAAATTGCAGACTGAGTGTTCTCCTTTTGGTTTAGATAATTATGCGGCACTCTGTAAAGTAGAGCAGGCTGCTCACGCTACGGAAGGAGTAGACGATGCGAAAAGTAATGTACGCGATGTCAGTTTCTCTCGATGGTTATATCGAAGCGGCAAACGGGGATCTTAGCTGGTCTTTTCCAGACGAGGAATTGCACAAACACTTCAACGAACGCGAGAGTATGATAGATACCTACCTGTATGGAAGACGGCTGTATGAAAACATGACCGCCTATTGGCCGACTGCAGATGAGAATCCCTCGGCACCGCAACACGAAATTGAGTATGCACGTATCTGGAAGAGCAAGCCCAAAGTTGTTTTTTCAAAGACCTTAGATCACGTCGAATGGAATTCAACACTCATTCGGGACAATATCGCAGATGAGGTCAACAGGCTGAAATCGCAATCGGGCAAAGATATGAGTGTCGGTGGTGCCGAACTCGCGTCCACCTTCATGCAACTCGGTTTGATCGATGAATTCTGGCTCTACGTCCACCCAATAATTCTTGGGCGTGGAAAGCCGATGTTTCAACAACTTGACGATAAGATCACTATAGTGCTGATTGAAACCCACACATTCAGTAGTGGCGTTGTTCTTATAAGATACCGGAATAGGTTGCTGGGAGAACGACCATGAACATGAAAGACCACATCCTGACAGCGCTGAAAGAGCAATTCAATCGCTGGGAAGAATTGCTCGCGAGCATGAGCGAAGAGCAGATCGCCGCCCCACATTTTGATTACAACTGGTCCATCAAAGATGTGATCGCGCATTTATGGGCGTGGCAACAGATATCCATTGCACGTATGGAAGCCGGTGCGCTCGACAGAGAACCTGAGTTCCCCAAATGGATTGTGACCTTAGGTGAGGACTGGGAAGACAATGCTGATCGAGTCAATGCTTTGACTTATGAAACCAACCACGAAAAGCCATGGTCAGAAATCTATCAGAATTGGAAAACTGGATTTCTACGGTTCCTGGAATTGGGAAACAAGATTCCTGAAAAAGAATTGCTGGACGGGGATAGATACCCCTGGCTGAAAGGATACTCGCTCGCTTTCATTCTTGTAGCTTCTTATGACCATCATCAAGAGCATCTCGAAAAATTGACTGACTGGCTGCAGGAGCATAGGAGTTGATCGAAACGGAAAAGAACCTCAAATACCGCAAGAAGTATGCGAGTCTTTGGAGAGGCTAATGGCGGAGTATAATCATTGCTATGAAAACCTTTGAGCAAATCCGCCAGCAATTGATGGACGGAGAATTTGATTTTAGCCGCCATGCTTTGAAGCGGGCAGTCGAAAGAAACATCTCCGAGGAAGAGATACGCCAAATGGCGGAAAACGCTCAAATCATCCAGGAATATCCAGAAGATAAGTATTCACCAAGTTGCCTGATATTCGGGCAGACGAAAAACCAGCGTCCGCTTCACCTGCAAGTATCTTTTGCAGATACGGAAAACGTTAGAATCGTTACACTTTACGAACCTGACCCTGCAGAATGGATTGACTTTATAGAACGGAGGTAGAAATGTTCAAGTGTCATGTCTGTGGTTCTTCCAACGCTCACAAAGAATTGGTGAGCGAGGTATTTCAAATTGACGGGAAACCCGTGTTAGTTGAAAAAATCCCTGCGCAAGTTTGCGCGCGTTGCGGCGAGGAAATTTTCAGCAAAGAAACGGTGGAAAAAGTTCGATTATTGGTGCATGGCAGAGCAAAACCCATTAAGTCTGTGCAAATGGACGTCTTTGCTTACGCATGATTCAATGGATACAATGAACTCACGGAAAAGCACTGTACCCTGATCCGCTATGACATCATCCACAGCCTTCGGAATGTGTGTAACGCAATAAAGGATGAGAAAATAAAGGAGAACGCACTGGAATTGATCGAAACCGAAGAGGACCTCAAATACCGCAAGAAGCATGCCCGTATGGCTGTGGCGGAGGCGTAAATTACGCGCCTGAAAAGCTGCCATAATCACCCGCATGCAAGCGTTCGCCCCCTTCCCCAAGAATATCTCCCGCGACGCGCTGACCCGCCTGCGCGATGACTTGACGCGGCGCGAATCTGTCTTA
>DATDRF010000303.1:0-14992 GCA_035291905.1 Bacteroidota bacterium | reverse complement strand
CCTCACAGTGGCGACGTTCTCGGGCGTCACCTTCTCCGTTCCCATGAGGAGGAACGTGATGGTGCCGGCCAGTACCTGGTAGAGAACAAAGATGATGAAGAGGCACGCGAGGGCAAAGACGGCAGGATTGATCCCGCGCCGTTCAACAAACGACGGTTCGGACTGAAGACTGTGACCCGGGTCCGGAGTGTTCATCACTTCGATCGCCCCCGGCGCATGGCAAGCTTCACCATGATTGCAAGGAGCGGGATCATGATTTCGTGATGACCGGTGAAGCTGTAACCCCTTCCGGAACCCTGGGTAGGACGTTCCACGACGTTCACGCTCGGGCGATATTGCCGAATCATGTCGAAGTTCGCCGTTGAGAATCCCCGCGCCTTGTAGCCGAGATTCCTGGCGATCGTGAGCGCCTTGAGGAACACCTCGGGCAGAATGACCGCAGATCCCACGTTCAGAACCACTCCCCCGTTTTTCAGCTCCTTGACGGAATTCGACAGAACCTTGAAATCCCTGAAACTCAATTCACCGGTTGCAGCTCCGTCCATCGTCGGCTGCTGATGGACGATGTCCGTGCCGATAGCTGCATGAACAGTGACCGGTACTTTCAATGTGCAGCAGGTGGCAAGAAGACTCAGCTTCACGTTGCGGGCCTTTACAGCCATGAGTTTTATCCCAAGCGCCTCACCGTATCCCATCGACGATTCCATGAACGCCTTCGTGAGGCCTTTGTTGATGAACTCACCTGTCTCCCTGGACATTCCAAATCGTCCATCCATCAGATTCACCGCCACGTCCTCCGAGGTGTGTCCCCACATGGCTGTCTCGACATCGTGAATGGCAGCGGCACTGTTCATCGCAAGGTGCGTCACGATCCCCTGCCGGATCAAATCGATGATGACGGGAGAGAGCCCCACTTTCACAACGTGGGCGCCGATCATCACAATGACGGGCTTCTTTTTTCTTCGGGCAGCTGCGATGTCGGCAACCAGGTCTCGAAGCTCGTTTCCCGCCAGAATCTTCGGGAGGGAATCGACGAACTCCTGCAGCCGCGCGGTTACCGGATCGTCAATCACGCGTGCAAAGTCAGACGGCTTGACCTTGCTTTTTCGCGAGCCGATTGAAACTGTCCTGATCCGCGAGAGGTCGATCTGTTTGAATCGTGTCATAGAAGTTATTTCACTTTCGCTTTAATTTCGCCATTCACTCCAGAATATTCTCTCAGCTCAGTATCAATAGATCCGATCGCAACTTTCGTGCTCACCTTGACAGGAAGTCTCCTTTCGTCATTCGTCATCCAGATAATGATCCGACCTTCAGATTTGAAGAGCCCTCCCTCGGTGATCAGGGGTTCGACGATGACGCAATCGAACTTGCCTGCGTCCACATCGAGGCGTTGATATCCGAGAAACTTGATAGCCAGCGAATAGGTGGTGTCTTTGTAGAAATTCGAGAGGTAATGTTTTTGCCCGGGGCGAAATGTAGAGTAGTCCAGGGTCCTTGCAAAGTAGAACGCCGAAACAACATCGTGAACGTACGGTGGGATCGGATATTCCTTATTCTCTGCCCTCGCAATATGGTTGCGCTGATCAAAAGCAGCTTCAAAATCACGTGAATACTTTCCCTCGCGGATCCTCTGTGAAAATCGCCACGGGAACAGGCCCTCCTTGTCGAGAATCGTTTCATAGCGATCCTCGACCTTGAAGATCCATGAAAAGGTCGGCGTCGAGTTGACAGTGAAAAGAATCTGGTAGGCAGGACGGCCCGACACGGTGTCCATCCGGGGAATCGACATAACCGCCTCACCGGCAACGATGAAACTGTATCCCACATCGAACACCAGACGCTCTCCGACGGTGAATGCGGTCTGAGGAATCGAACGGAACTCCCTCACGACTGCACTGTCCCGACGAGCCGCCGACGTATCCTGTGCAAGCGAGGAAGCGACGATCGCGGGAAGAAATGACAATATCAGGATTCCCGAATTCACGCGTTTACGGGGACCGCCTGCTTATGATGCACCAGAAGAGATTCCACCGCCTTTTCGACCTCTGCGACCCGGATAAGATCCATACAATCGTTTCCCCTGCACTCTCCACCTTTGCAGACCGGGCAATCTGCCGCCGACGGTTCAAAGATCACCTTCCTGTCCGTCAGCGGACCCCATCGCTTCGAATTGCATTGAAGGATCGGCGGATAGAAGGCCACAACGGGTGTTCCCACAGCGGCGGCAATGTGCAGAGGGCCGGTCGAGTTCGCGACAAATACATCAGCCCTTTCAATGAGTGCGGTGAGGGCCGTCAACCGGAGCGGTTTCGGCAGACTCGCTGCTTTGCCGCCGGATGCAACCACCACTTGCAGCACCAGAGACTCTTCCCCCGGGCCCCCTGTTACCAGCACGTTCCTGCCCCGATCGCGGAGCTTCTTCGCAAGTTCGCCGAACCTCTGCGGCTTCCAGTCCCTCGCCGAACCGCCACTGCCGGGGTGCAGAATGACCAAGGAAGCACGGGAATCGAGGTTGAGAGAGCGGAGAATCGCCCGAGCCGCCTTTCTCTCCTCTTCTCTAACGACAAGCGTCGGGCGAGGTGCGCCGGCTGTCGGTATTCCCAATCCTTTGAGAAGCGAAAAGTTGTACTCGGATTCATGCTTTTCGGCCGTCTTCCGATGTTCGAAGACTCTCCTATTAAAAAGAGGCGAATACCACCGGTATCCCGTTCCCACTCGAACGGGTATGCCTGAAAGGTACATCAAAGATGCCAGCCGAACGGTAGGGTATGTAACAACGACGGCGTCGAACCTCTCCTTGCGGAGTTCTGCGAGCATTTGAAAGAAGGGCTTTTCAACTCCCCCAGTGTCGTACAACAGAATTTGATCAAGATGTTCCTGTCCGTCCGCGAGTTCGCGCGTGTACGACCGCAACAAGAAAGAGACCGACGAAGACGGAAGGGCGGATTTGAGGATTCCAATCATCGGGAGGGAAAGAACGACATCGCCGATTCGATCAGTCCGGACGATGAGAATCTTCTTAGGCTGGAAGCTGTTCACCTAGCGGTTTCCTGTACTCAAGAGACGAACACTTTTGCGACGTCAAGGAGAATCGAGGGCTTGTTCCAGAGAGCCGTGCGGAAGATTCCTGCCAGGGTCCTTTTCCCCTCCGGGAGCTTTAGTGCGCTTTCGGCAATCGAGTTGAGAGTCTCGTCGGAAAAATCGGCAATCGCCTCTTTGATATTGTAGAATACCTCATGCCGCCATCCCAGGCGCTTGTGCCATCGTCGCTGATACTCGGCGAGCCGAGACAGATCGTTCGCCCGCACCGCCTCGGCTGCGACCTCGCCGGCGATCATCCCCCCGATCATGCCGCTGATGATGCCTCCCCCCGAGACAGGATTCACCTGATGTGCTGCGTCTCCCACCAGCATGACATTGTTCTTCACGATCGTCTCGCACGTTTTCGCGCACGGCACTCCGCCTGCGATGTGTGTGAGAATTGCCGCATCCGGAAATCTCCGATCGACAAATTCATGCAGGTACCTGATGGCCGCCTTCTTCTTCGCATGTTCCACGCTCACGCCCAATCCGACATTGGCGGCATTCTTTCCTTTTGGAAAGATCCACAGGTAGCCGCCCGGCGAGACTTCATCCCCGAAATAGAACTCCAGTACATCCTGGTCGACCTCAATCCCGGCAATGGTCATCTGAGCGCAGCTTTCCATGTCACTGATGTGACACGTCGTATCGATCCCCGCCCATTTGCCGACTCTTGTTTCAACGCCGTCAGCACCTACCACAACCTTTGCCCGAAGCTCGACCTTCTCATCTTTAATAAGCGCTTTCACTCCTTCTGCTTTGCCGTTCGGCTTGAGAAGGTCGTAGACATAGGCCTTGGTCACAACCTCCGCGCCCTCCTTTGCGGCAAGCTTGGCCAATTCGTAGTCGAAAATCCTCCGTTCGAGCACATATCCCGAACCGTCCAATAGGGGCGTTACCTCTTTCCCGTTCGGGGCAACAAGCCGGAATCGCGTCACTGTGGCGGCGATCCATTTCGGGTCGGGCTGAATGAACTGAACAACACCCTCATGGCTCACCGCTTCGCCGCATCGCACGGGATAGCCGACATCGCGGTCCTTCTCAAGGACCAGCACCGAGGCCCCTCCAGCGGCTGCGTATCGGGCCGCTGTGGATCCGGCCGGTCCTGCGCCAACAACTATGACGTCGTACGCCTGCTTCATTTCGTTGTCCCCTGGACACTATTGATGGCAGAAACCGACTTGGGGAGATCCGCGACTCCCTCACGATGGAACTCAATGACCTCCCACGGACAGGCCCAAACGCATTTGCGGCAGTTTGTGCATCGCTCCTCGATGATCGAGATGCTCGATTCCATCAGCTCAATGGCATCTTCAGGGCAGACCCCGACGCAACATCCGCAGAAGTCGCATTTGCCGGGCACAATATGGATCATGAGGGGCGAGTTGGATGGCATGGGTTAGTTCTGAGTTTCGGGGTTCGGGTTTCGGGTTATGAGTCTCAGGTTTGAAGTTTCAGGGTTCAGGTTTCAAGATAGGGAGAGACGGCTCTAAAATCAATCAGATGACTTCGGAGGGGACAGTTCGAGTTCCTTCATCGACCGGAGAAGTTCCTGGTGCCTCTGAACGAACGGCATAGTCTCCTGACCGCGCTGGGCGGCTTCGCGCATCTGCTTTTGATTCTCCTCCATCTGTTTCTGCATCGCCGCACGCCTGACTGCGATAACGGCGGCACGCGCAATCCTTTCGACGGTAGCCTCTTCGATTTGCACTTCGAGATCGCGCCAACCGGGGCTGAGCTCGTATCTGCTCAAGGTAACATCGGTAAGGATGCTCTTGAGCTCCTCGTTCTCAAGTTCATTGATGAAGGAGGTGATATCGACGCTTCCTTCAGTCTGCCAATGCTCCAGCGCCGCTTCGGCCAACGTTCGGATTCTCTCATCCGTAAGTTCTGCCGGCAAGAGATTCGCTGCTATGAAAGCGATTACGTCGGGCTGATTCTCAAAGAGAGCTTTCAGTAAATCACGCTCCGCAGCAGGGATTTCCTTGTGACTCCCCCCGCCCTGTGCAGGGGTGCTCTCGCGAGCGGGACGATTCGGCGAAACATCGAAATTCCTTTGAGGGGCCTTTGCCTTCTCGACCCACCGCTCCAGTTCACGATGCAGAACAGATTCATAGATCCCGTATCGATCTGCAACCTCTTTCACGAAGAAATTCCTCTTGAGCTCGTCTCCGATCTTTGAAATCGACTGGACAATAGACCTGACGGCCGCCGTCTTCCCCTCTGGAGTCGAAAACGCACCCTCGGTCAGAAACTGCGAGGCTTTGAATTCGATGAACGAGACCGAATTCTCGAGAAGCTGCCGAAATTCCTTTGGACCGTTTTTCCTCACAAACGAATCGGGGTCTTCCCCTTTGGGCAAAGGAACAACTTTCACATCGAATCCCTCTTCGAGGGCGAGATCGACGCCGCGCAAGGTCGCTTGTGATCCTGCCGAGTCCGCATCATATACCAGCGTCAGTGTTTTGGCGTATTTCTTTACCAGTCGGAGCTGGTCGGGAGTGAGGGCGGTCCCGCTCGAAGCGACGACATTCTGAATGCCCGCCTGGAAAAGCGAAATGGCGTCAGCGTATCCTTCGACCATCAGGGAATTGTTTTCGGTCCTGACCGCCTCTTTCGACTGAAACAACCCGAAAACCACACGGCTCTTGCTGTAGACCGGTGTTTCGGGAGAGTTGATGTATTTGCCCTGGACTGGATCATCGTCGCGCAGTTTTCGCGCCCCGAAGGCGATGACTCTCCCGCTCGTGGAGAAGATCGGGAACATCGCCCTGCCGCGAAAATAGTCATAGTGTCCGCTTCCGTCCTCCCGCGATCGAACAAGTCCTGCCTTGACAAGATGATCAACCGGAATTCCCTCCATCTGGGCCGCAACAAGCAGCCCGTCCCAGGAATTGAGGGAATATCCCAATCCGAACATTCTGATTGTATCGTCGGTGAATCCGCGGTCGTGGAAGTACTTCAAGGCGAATTTACCTTCAGGCGACTCCGTCAGGTTCTTATAGAAGTGCAGGCCCGCAAAACGGCATGCCTGAAAGAGATTTTCTGCCTCGCTTGTCTGCTCCGGGGATGTCTGCTCAAGCTGAATAGTTATTCCGGCACGTTCCGCGAGCGATTTGACAGCCTCGACAAAGGTGACCTTCTCCATTTCCATGACAAATGTATAAATGTTCCCCCCTTTGCCGCAGCCGAAACAATGATACATCTGTTTATCGGAGCTTACGGTGAAGGATGGGGTCTTCTCTTTATGAAAGGGACAAAGGCCAAGGAAATTCTTCCCCCGGCGTTTGAGCTGGACAAACGACGAGATGACCTCGACAATGTCGTTGGCCGACCGGATTTCCTCTATTTTGTAGTCCGGAATTCGCATGGGGAGAGGAAGATACGACAAAAATGGGAAAGGTGGTAGGATGGAGAGAGAATGAGGGTAAGAGGGTGGGATGGTGATGGTGGTGAGCGTTTGGGAACAAAAAAGGCCTCCCTGATATCAGGAGGCCTCCGAAGTGATTGCGGAAAATGTCACTTCATGTTTTGGATCGCCTCCTGCACGGTCGTTCCGAATTCAGCTGCCGTATCGCTGAAGATCCGGATGCTTCGCTTGACGAACTTCTTGTCGCCGTTTTGCGAAGGCTGGCTGGCCGTGATGGTCAGGTATTTGGTTTGATTCTTGGCCTCTTTCACGTCGAAGAAATACGTGATACCGCGGGCCTTGAGCATTTTGGAATAGAAGTCAGACATGACCCCCTCCTCATGTGTAGTGTGGTAGGATAGTGATTTGGTAAGCCCCCCAACAACGTGGGCAATGGCGAAGCTAAAGAATTTCCATGTTTGTGTCAAGTCGAAAGGCGTCCCTCTTGTCGCATGCGGCCGGGCGGCCCCCGAAAGGAGCTGTTGATTTCTTACGGAAGTGGCCGTATCATTCAGGCTGAAAGAAAAACCTATGAAGAGCAGACCGTCACGCATCCGATATCCTCTCCTTCCCTTCGCTCTCTTGTTCCTCTTCCTCGCAAGCTCATGTGATTGGAGACCCTACGTTCAAAAGGGCTACGAGAGCCGCATCGGCCAGAAGTCCGTCGTGCTCAAAGAAGAGGCGGTAGTAGAATACGAAACCGGGATGCTGATCAAATACGACAAGTCAAAAAGGGAAGCCGTGAGCAGAAAGCTCTATTATATGGGGGTTTCGGATTCCGCCCTCCAATTCCTTTGGCAGCGATATGACCTCTCCACCTTCTCGGAAACTACGAACAGGACACTCGAAAAGTCACCCGTAACGCTGTATTTACAGCCATTCCCGTTCACGGCCAATATTCACGGATTCAGTCTCCTGATCCACGAGGCAGACAGCAGCCACATCACCTACACACTTCTTTCCGCCGAACCGAATGATTTGCCGGATACGACGATAGTGAAAAAGCCCATTCGGTAGCTATCAGTTGTCAGCGTTCAACTGTCAGTCCCTCCGTACAACAAAAATCCCGCTCCACGAGACTCATGAAGCGGGACGCGAAATCTCGGATTTCGGAATGTGGATTTCGGATTTATGGATACATCCGCAATCCAACTTCCGCCTTCCGCAATCTTAGTACATATCTCCGCCCATACCGCCCGGGGGCATCATGGGGGATGACTTCTTCTCTTCAGGCTTTTCGACGATGGTCGCTTCACTCGTCAGCAGCAAAGCAGCAACGCTGGCTGCATTTTCCAGGGCGATGCGGGAAACCTTCGTCGGATCAATGACACCCGCCTTTATCAGGTTCTCATAAACCTCGGTCTGCGCATTGAAGCCGTAGTCGTCCTTGCCCTCTTTCACCTTGTTCACCACGACGGAAGCTTCGAGGCCCGCGTTCGCGACGATTTGCCTGATTGGCTCCTCGAGCGCACGCCGGATGATTTCCACGCCGACTTTCTGATCGGCATTTTCGGTCTTGACTTCATCCAGCCTTTTGATTGCCCGCAGGTAAGCGACTCCGCCGCCGGGAACTATCCCTTCTTCGACTGCAGCGCGCGTTGCGTGGAGAGCATCTTCAACGCGGGCTTTCTTCTCCTTCATTTCCACTTCGGTCGAAGCGCCGATCTTGATCACGGCAACGCCGCCTGAGAGCTTCGCGAGACGTTCCTGGAGCTTCTCCTTGTCGTAGTCAGACGTGGTCTTGTCGATCTGCTGCTTGATTTCATTGATTCGCTTCTTGATATCATCTTTCTTCCCCGCCCCTTCGACAATCGTGGTGTTGTCCTTGTCGATGGTCACTTTTTTGGCGGTACCGAGAGACGAAAGCTGGGCGTTTTCGAGCTTGAAGCCCTTTTCCTCGGAGATGACCGTTCCGCCTGTCAGGGTGGCAATATCTTCAAGCATCGCTTTACGGCGGTCGCCGAAGCCCGGGGCCTTTACCGCACACACGCGCAGTGTACCGCGGAGCTTGTTTACGACCAGTGTCGCAAGGGCTTCACCTTCCACTTCCTCTGCAACGATCAGAGTGGATTTCCCCGACTGGGCAACCTTCTCGAGAATCGGCAGAAGGTCCTTCATTGCGCTGATTTTTTTGTCATGGATAAGGATGTACGGATCCTCCAGAACAGTCTCCATGGTCTCCGCATCGGTGACAAAATACGGCGAGAGATAGCCGCGGTCGAACTGCATTCCCTCGACCACATCCAGGGTCGTTTCCGTCCCTTTTGCCTCTTCTACGGTGATGACGCCGTCTTTTCCAACCTTCTCCATTGCGTCCGCAATGAGCTCACCGATGCCGCGGTCATTATTGGCGGAAACGCTTCCCACCTGGGCGATCTTTTCCTTGTCGTCGCCGACAGTCTTGCTGAGTTCCTTAAGGCCCTCGACCACCTTCTTGACGGCGAGATCGATGCCGCGCTTGAGGTCCATCGGGTTTGCGCCTGCGGTTACGTTCTTAAGGCCCTCACGCACGATCGCCTGCGCCAGGAGCGTGGCCGTTGTTGTCCCGTCGCCTGCAACATCAGAGGTCTTCGAAGCAACTTCGCGGACCATCTGGGCTCCCATGTTCTCGATCGGGTCGGAGAGTTCGATTTCCTTTGCTACTGTGACGCCGTCTTTGGTGATGGTAGGGGCGCCAAACTTCTTGTCGATAACCACGTTGCGGCCCTTGGGACCGAGAGTTACTTTCACGGCGTCTGCCAGCTGGTCAACACCCCGCTTCAGGGCAGCCCGCGCGTCTGTGTTATAACTTATGAGTTTTGCAGCCATGTTCCTTTAATCCTCCATTCTTCAATTACTTTTTGGGCATGAGCGCAAAAATATCACTTTCGCGCATGATCAAGTACTCTTCACCGTCCAGCGTGATTTCGGTGCCCGAGTATTTGCCGTACAGAACTTTGTCTCCCACCTTCACTTCCATTGCAATGTGTTTTCCTTCATCGGTCGTCCGACCGGGACCTGCGGCAATGATCTCGCCCCAGACCGGTTTTTCTTTCGCCGTATCCGGAACGATGATTCCACCCTTGGTTTTCTCCTCGGCGACAGACGGCTTCACGACCACACGGTCTGCCAGCGGCTTGAGAGAAATCATAGCAGTCACTCCTTGATTAAGTAGTTTATTTTAAAGGACTTAGGAATTTGATCGAGCACTGATTAGCACTCTGGTAAACTGAGTGCTAACAATATAAGGGTAGGAGAGGAAATTGTCAAGAGGGGACAAACGAGTGGAATAATGGAATTTTGGAATGACGGAATGGTGGATGGGGGCGATTTCGAGGTTCACGATCCGTGTCTTTTCCGTTTGTTTCGGTGGAGATCCGTGGCCCGTTTCTTAACACGGAAACAGCACGGAAAAAGGAGAGAAAAAGCCCGGATTGGGGACCGCAAACGAAATCCGCGCTAACATCTCCAGCGTCAGGCCCAGGGATATGGTGGATAGAAAGGAAAGCAGAATTGAAGGATTTGCAGGGCTTCAAGCCAGAACAACATCCCGGTCAATGGTTCATGTTGCCGGAGTCGAAGAGTTTCGCAACGTCCGATCCGTTTGACCCGAGATCACAAGAACATATTCTCCCCGTGGAGCCTTTGAGGTAAGGGTTTTCAGGACAGAAGCCAGGGGGCCTCGGACGATCTCTTCGAACTTCTTGGTCAATTCCCTGGCCACCACGACCTGCCGGTTTCCCCAAGCGGCGTGGATCTCCGTAAGGGTCTTGAGAACGCGGTGGGGCGATTCATAGAGGACAATCGTGCGAGATTCCGATTTCAATGCCTCGATCTTGGTCTTTCTCCCCTTTTTGATGGGAAGAAACCCTTCAAAAACAAAATGGTCCATCGGGAGTCCGCTAACGATGAGAGCCGAGAGGAATGCCGATGCACCCGGAATGGGGATAACAGGAATGGAGTTCTCGACTGCCGCCGCGACGATCCGATGGGCCGGATCAGAAATTCCCGGCGTGCCGGCATCAGAGACAAGGGCGATCGATTTTCCGTCAAGCAGATGCTGGATGAGCTCCGGCGTGCGGCGCTTCTCATTGTAGCTGAAATAACTCAGCATCGGCTTGGAGATTTGGTAATGGTCCAGCAAAACTTTGGTCGTGCGGGTGTCTTCTGCGGCGATGAGGTCGACGGAGGAGAGCACCTTCACGGCCCGGTAGGTGAGGTCCTCGAGGTTACCAATAGGTGTGGCGACGATATAGAGGATTCCGGACAAGAATGGTTTCGAGTTAAGAGTTTCGGGTTACAGGTTGAGGAGAAGCTGTTTGGTTTCAAGTTTCGCGCTTCAAGTTTCAGGTATGAAACCTCGGTTCGCGACTTGAAACCTGCAACTTGAAACTTGAAACCTAAAACCAACCCGCGCTTTTGAACCTCGTCATGTCCCCCAGTCCCTCGCATACCGAAAATCCACGTTCACCGTCCGATACGAAACCTTCGCAATAACCGGGGGGCGGCGCTTGAACTGATTCTTCCGGACCATGATCCGCACTTTCTTGATGAACCTTCGGTCGAAACCGCGACGCTGCAGTTCTTCATCCGAACGCCGTTCATCGATCATATAGTACAACAGCCGGTCAGCCTTTCGATACTCAAGGCCCATTTCCCCTTCGTCTGTCTGACCAATCCAAAGGTCAGCGCTCGGTGCTTTCTTTACTATCCGGTCGGGAATCTTCAATGCTTCGGCAAGCTGCCAGATTTGCGTCTTGTACAGATCTCCGAGAGGATTCAGTGCACATGCCGTGTCGCCAAAGAGCGTCCCATAACCAAGCATGATCTCCGTCTTGTTGCTCGTACCCACGACAAGCGCGCGTTCCTTCACCGAGACATCATACAGCACGATCATGCGCATGCGGGCCATGATGTTCCCTTTCCGCATGCGGTCCTTGACCTTGTGGGCTTCGCAGTAAACATCGACCATCTCGCTGATGGACACCGTCACCGTGCGAATACCCAGCTTTTTCGCGACAAGCATCGCGTCCTTCAAGCTTTGCGGATTGCTCGATTTGTAAGGAAGCAGGACTCCCACGACATTCCGCTTGCCGAGGGCGCGCGCAGCAAGGGTCGCTGAGACCGCAGAATCCACGCCACCAGATAACCCAACAACAGCTTTCGTGAAACCCGCCTTTTGGATTTCATCGCGGAGGAACCGAACAAGCAGCTCCTCCACGATTTTCATGTTGAGTTTCAGCGGATCAGAACCCTGCTTTTGCGCGGATTCCACGGTTATTCACCCACCTCGAGTTCTTTCAGTGCTTTTCGAATGATCGTGACACCCTCGTCCACCTCTTCCGTCCTCAGATTCAACGGCGGCCTGAACCGAATGGTCCTGTCGCCGCACCCGATCAGAATCAACCCTGCTTCATACGCCTTGCTTCTGAGCTGATCCCGATTCTGGGCGGTGTCAAGGTCCATGGCACAGAAGAGTCCGCGGCCCCGCGAATTACTCAGCAGTTTCGGGAACTCCTTCGCCAATTGATCGATCTGCTTCAAGAGATGCTCTCCGACCCCACGGGAATTCTCGACAAGGTTCTCCTCCTGGATGACCTCGAGGACCCGGGTGAACCGCACCATGTCCGTCAGGTTCCCGCCGAAGGTCGAATTGAGCCGGCTTGACTTGTGAAACACATTGTCCATCACGTCGTCAATCCGGTTGGTCGAAGCAAACCCGCATATCTGGGTCTTTTTGCCAAATGCCATCAGGTCGGGCTGGACGAAGTACTCATGCGCCCACATCTTCCCAGTTATCCCTATTCCCGTCTGGACTTCGTCGAAGATCAGGAGGATCTCGCTCTCGTCACAAATCGTCCGCAGTTCCTGAAAGAACTCCTTCCGAAAGTGGTTGTCGCCCCCTTCGGCCTGGATCGGCTCGATGATCAGAGCAGCGATATCATCGGGATTGTTGACGATCGCCTGTTTGATTTGCTGGATCGCCAGAACTTCTTCCTTCCTCACCTCTTCCAGATGAGCCGCATTCAGCGGAAACTTGATTGCCGGATTGTGGATGCGGGGCCATTTGAACTTCGGGAAGTAATTCGTCTTTGTTGGGTCGGTGTTCGTCATGGAGAGCGTGTAGCCGCTCCGTCCGTGGAACGCCCGCCGGAAATGAATTACCTGCCAACCGCGCTCATCCGTGTATCCTTTCGTAAAGTTCTTCCGGACCTTCCAGTCAAACGCCGTTTTCAGAGCGTTCTCAACCGCCAGAGCACCTCCGTCGACAAAGAAGACATACGGAAAATACTCGGGCATTGCGATCCGCCCGAACGTTTCGACAAATTCCGCCATTTCGACCGTGTACGCGTCAGAGTTGGACGGTTTGTTGACCGAGACCGTTGCCAGCTTTTCCAGGAATTCAGGAGTCGTCAGCTTCGGGTGGTTCATACCAACAGCGCCGGATGCAAAGAACGTGAAGAAGTCAAGATACTTCTTGTTGTATCTCGAATCGTAGACTCTCGCGCCTTGCGATCGCTTCAGGTCGACAACAAGATCGAAGCCGTCGACAAGCATGTGCTTTGCCAGCGTCGAATGCACTTCGGTTGGAAGTACTTTAACAGAATTCTTGGTGGTAGGACGGGGAAGATTGACCGAACCGTTCTTCCTGTTCGGTGTTTCAGCAGACACCTTCAAAGGCTTCTGCGTTTTGGTTTCGATACCTTTTTCAGACATGGGACACCTCCAATTCGTCTAAGGGTTCATCGCTGATTTGATGAAAAAGCCCGTACGGGGGCGGCGGGGTCCTTAGAAGAACTCCTGGTGCTCAAAGAACTGGAGTATGAAGAAGGTGCGGTGGGACATGAGACGGTTTACAGTTCAAAGTTTAAAGTTCAAAGTTGTCAGTTTACAGTTGTCAGTTTTCAGCTGCTAGCGGTCAGTTTTCAGGGTCTTCGCAAACATGACCTCTGTCAGAAGTCCGACTTCTGTCTTGGCCGAAGGTTACCTTCAGCAAAGGGTCAGCTTAGCAGAAGGTAACCTCCTTCTAAACCAGCTGTTTCTCGTCAACTCGGAACCTGGAACTCGGAACTCGAAACGAACCTGTTATTCCTTGGTATCTATTTGCGCCCGTTGGAGCTTACCGCTATAGTCCACGTACACCGTCTTCCATTCGGAGAAGAACTCGTAGACGGTCCAGCCGCCTTCTCGATGGCCGTTGCCGGTCTCCTTGACGCCGCCAAAGGGCATGTGGGCCTCCGCGCCGATGGTCGGTGCATTAATATACGTAATACCGGCACGAATATCCCGTATGGCCTGATAGGCGTTGTTCAGGTCCTGCGTATAAACCGATGAAGAGAGGCCGTAATTCGTTCCATTTGCGACATCGATGGCCTCGGTGATATTCCTCACCTTGATGACAGAGAGTACCGGCCCGAAGATCTCCTCCCGCGCAACTCTCATCGACGGAGTGACGCCGCCTAAAATTGTCGGCTCATAGAACCAACCCTTCGAGAGTTCTTTTCCGTCTGGCCTCTTGCCGCCCGTGAGGATTTTTGCTCCCTCGTCGGCGCCGATACGAACGTATTTCTCCACCGTTTCGACCTGACCCTGATTCACCAAAGGTCCGACATCGGTGGTCTCTTTGAGTCCGTCGCCTAATCGGAGTTTCTTCGTGTGATCCACAAGCATGGAAAGGAACTTGTCGTACACTTTTTCGTGCACAATCAGACGGCTCGTTGCGGTGCAACGCTGACCCGTCGTGCCGAATGCACCCCACAAGACCCCTTCAAGCGCGAGGTCGAGCCTGGCATCGTCCATGACGATTTGCGCATTCTTTCCGCCGAGCTCCAATGACACTCGTTTGAGCGTCTTGGAGGCAACTTCCGAGATCTTCTTCCCTACGACGCTCGAACCGGTGAAGCTGATGAGGTCGATAGAAGGATGATCCACGATGGCCATACCCACGGAGCCGCCGCCCCCATGGACGATATTAACAACTCCTTCCGGGACTCCCGCTTCAATCAGTATCTCGACCAGCTTTGCCGCGGTTTCCGGCGTATCCGATGCCGGTTTGAAGACGACGGAATTGCCACACACCAGGGCCGGGAATATCTTCCATGTCGGAATCGCCATGGGAAAATTCCAGGGCGTAATGATTCCCGCTACACCAATCGGCATTCGCATCGCCATGTTGAATTTGTTCGGAAGCTCCGACGGAACCGTGTGACCGAAGAGACGCCTGGCTTCCGACGCAGCGTAGTATGCGGTGTCGATCCCCTCTTGCACATCTCCCCGCGTTTCCAGAAGGACCTTCCCCATTTCCTTCGTCATCGTTCTTGCAAGGTCCTCTTTGCGGGCAGTCAGCAGATCCCCGACCTTTTTCAGAATATTCCCGCGGCTCGGGGCAGGGACGAGCCTCCAGGTTTCGAAGGCCTTCCGCGCCGCATTCACTGCATCATCAACGTCCTCCTTGCCCGAAAGCGGAAAGGTGCTGAGGACCTCGTCCCAGTTGGCCGGATTTCGATTCTCGAACGTCTT
>DATDRF010000302.1:0-4121 GCA_035291905.1 Bacteroidota bacterium | reverse complement strand
CGTGTCCGTGATGCCTTTGCAAGCCGTGTCTCAAAAGCAATCACCGTATGTGCGTTGGCTTTCGACGCTGCCTCATCGGCCCCGATCAGCCGAAACATTTCCGCAACGTGGGCAAGATAATCCTCGCGGTTCTTCTTTGATTTGTCGTCCTGTTCGAGATAATAATCGCGATCCGGCAGCCCCAATCCACCCTGACTAAGTTGTCCGATCACCCGTGAGCTGTTCTTCGCGTCGATCGTTGAGAAAAACCCGAAGAGGCCGCCAACGCCCATCGAGTGAAGCCTCGCGAGCTCCGTCTGAACTCCTTCGGGGCGGGTAAGGGCGTCGATCCGTTTGAGGTCGCCTTCGATCGGCTTCCAGCCGAGCGATTCGATCGTTGCGGAATCCATTCCGACCGCATAGAAATCTCCCACCTTCTGCACGTTGCTCCCCTTCCCGGCTTTCGAATCTTTTGCCGCCCCTTCCAGAATTTGCCGCAGCACTTCATTGTTCTTCTCCGCCAGCTCCGTGAAACTTCCCCAGCTGCTGAAGGCGGCGGGGATGGGAGTATTCTTCAGCCATGTGCCGTTGGAATAATGGTAGAAATTGTCGCACGGCTTGACCGCAAGGTCCATGTTGGCCGGATCGAGCGGTTTAAACTCCTGGGCAAGTCCTACCGAGACAGCCAGTAAACCCCAAAAGAGGAGACGAATGTGTCGCATAAGGATGTCCTGTGAGTAGTGTGATTTGTTCTGCCTGTTGGAAAATAGCTGTTTCCTTGAATGATGGCAACCAGAATGGAGAAAAACGTCAGTTGATGCGAATGTCGGCCGTTACGGAGAGTACAAGTTGCGATCTCACGGTACAGGCGTCTCTGCCCGCGTGTAGATTTCTTCTATTCCTTCAGTGACGAGGATAAGGGTGTCGGGTGTAGCCCGAAGGATGACCGATCTAAAAATGGATCCGTCATCCCGGTATATCAGAATCGTGTCTGCGCTCAAGGAGTATCTATACTCTTTGAAATCATCCGGATAGTAGATAGTTGAATCGTTGATCTGAAAGGCTGCACTTTGGTACATCTCCGGAGACCACCAGATCCCCCGGATGGCGCTTCGTCGAATTGTCGATTGGGCGGATTGATCGGTATCCCGTCCGTTGCAGGCGGCGAGGATGAGAGCCGATGCGAGCAGGCAAAAGCGGAAACTCATAGACGGTCCTTTCATAGCATTGTAAACAATTGAAGCAGGATGATCGCCGAAGCGACAACAATTGCAGCGACGCTCAGTACCTTGAACGTGTCGTCGGCCTTTCTGCGTCCGATCGTAGAGAGAAAAATGGACGCGCCCGCAAAGATAAGGGCAGTAACAGAAATCGAACGGGGGCTGTGAAGAAAACTGGGGAAAAAGCTCAAATATTTCTCGACTTTTTCTTCTTGCGGCAAGGCTGCATTGGAGGAAAAGGTGACGATCCAGAGGATCCAGATAAAAACCGGCACAGCCAGGGCGAGGAGGCCAATCATACAAAGGTGGTTTTGGGATGTGCCTTTTTCCGGTGTCTGAGAATTTTCTATTTTGTTGCCCTCCTCAAAAGTGGTTCTCCCTGGATTCTCCGCGAGCGGAATGGCAAGAAGCAAACATGATTGCCACAGACTTAACCTCTTACCGAATCCAGCAATTTGACCGCCTTCTTTTCGTCTCGTTGTCTCACAATGAGACTCACGCCACTCGTCATTTGAAAGTTCGGATTCAAGCCGCCGACATCGTCCTTCTCAATGATGGAGTCGATTCCTTTCGAGTCGAGATACGCCTTTGCAACCTGCGCATCGATTTCGGTGCCGAATCTTCTGATGACAATGAGCTTGTCTTTGGTTGGCATGACATTCTTCCTCCCGGATGGCGGTTGTCCTTCTCGCTGTAGCGTAGACGATTCTCCTGATGATGGCAAATGGTTTGGGGTGAACGGACAGCTCTCTAACGGCGCTCCGACAATCGATTCCGGAAGGCGGCATTGTGACGTTGCAGGACAAAGGAACGATCCTGCTTCCATCGAGGAATGAAATGTTCTTCCAAATCATGAATCAGTGACTCGACCGCGTCTTCTCCATTTTTTCCCATGGAAATCATATCCGGCGCGCTGTAATGAAGAATGTAATTATCGTCGAACCCTAACGATTGCATCATGTCATCGTGGGTAATACATTCATGGTTGATTTCATACGTAACGCAACCGAACCCGAACCACCGATAAACAAGGCCGATTCTTATTTCACGGTCCGAAAAGAAGCCCATAGAATAGGGCCCGGCGGATGAATGCCCTGAACTGTCGATCTGGAACCTGAAGTTGTTCGGATGGAGAACTTTCTCCAGTCTCCCGGCAATTTCAAGAAGCAATCTTTCGCATTCCAGCGGTTTGTTCATGCTTTGAAGCGAAGGCCGGCCGCCGGTTGCATTCGTTTGCTTGGCCGCGGATTGCTGCGTATGACGCCGGTCATTCATTTACTGCCCGTAGTGGCCGATGATGGAAAGCTTGTGCTGACCTTTGGTGGTGTCAGGGCTCCGCAGGCTCTCCCCGGAAAAAAGACCATGCCTCATTTTACCTCTTCGCACAGACTGCGAATTTCGCCAGCAGATAATGCACGCCCGTAGACACGGACGTCATCGATCACCCCAAGCCACATTCCCCTGTAGTAGTCGAAGCGATCTGGTGAATATGACCCAATGGCAAGGAAGAAAGTCGTATGCCCATGCATGAGGTCGTTCTCAGGGACGGAGACTTCTTTCACAAGTACTCCGTTGATCCAGAGTTGAACTGTCTGTCGATGAAGTGCACAATCTCTCTTTGCATCGCCGCGGTTTGAGGATTCTACCCCTGATGAAAAGTAGTCGATTCCTCGAATGATGGCAAGCTGTTTGGGATAAAATGCCGCATACTGCCAAATTTCCGCGGAAGCCTAAAAGCTCGCAGAGATACCGGCGGCTCGTATCTCCCTCCTGATGAACTCTCTCTCCCGCGGGCCGGCGATCTTGAAGTACGCCATTCCTTTCTTTGTTGTTTTCACCAGAAATGAGAAGGTCGCCGTTGAAGGCGATACGTCGATCGCCTCCTTCCAGCGTAGAATATGGAATGAAAGTGAGTCATCCGGGGTCAATGCAACCACTGCAATCGAGTCCGGAAAAAGATCGTGCACGCGAAGGTCAATCTCAGCCCGAATTTGAAAGAAAAATGCCTCATCGCGATAAAAATATCTTGGAGGTATACTTTGTGTCGCTCCGATCACGGAGCGCAGTGTGTCGACACATTTCGATGTGATCGCAACGATGCTGTTATTCGGTTCGACCGTCTCCTGCCGGGTGGTCCCCGGAACAACACAAGAAACGAGGATCAACAGGAATGGGATTGCTCTCATCGCTTATTCCATGGTTGTTTGTTCGATGTGCGCTCGATTGCGGGGAGCGGCGACAACAAACAAAGTAATCAGCCCGACAGGTAAAACGCTATGAACCAGATCAAGGCCGAGGCCCGGGTATGATGCCACGGCCCGTCGCATTTCTTTCATTCACTTAAGTTGGGGGGCGACCGGCCAGATCGGCGCTTGCCGATAAGGTATCGGGAAATCCGAGAAACCGCCTCAAAACGACGAAAACAGAAAGGAATGAAACGGCAAGGGAGGTCACCATGAAAGCCCATGTGACCAGGTCCCCAAGAATCATGTCAAGATGGTAGAAGTCGCCTTTGTCCCCCGAGAGGAATCCTGCAGTCTCACACACGAAGTCAAACGCCGGCCGAAGGAAAAGAAGCATGAAGAGAAATCCGATCAGAAAAGCATTTCTCAGGCGGCTGTGTCGCAGTAGATGAAGACCTGCCGCAATACACAATCCGTCGAACAAGTAAGGAGAGAGGGTCGTTATCAGCTGGCGCCATGGCTCGACAACTCCCTCTGAGTTGATCCAGGCGCGTCCGAACTCACCAAGCCAGAAACTCGGGATGATCTTGATGGAGGTGACTTTCCCGCCGACAAAGTACGTCCCGGCCGCGTGGCTCAATTCGTGCAGTGGCGCGTAGGTGAAATACCACAGAAGCGGAATAGTCAACAGACATGGGACGATCACACGCAAGGGCCAGGACCCTTTCAGATACAGAAA
>DATDRF010000301.1:0-17263 GCA_035291905.1 Bacteroidota bacterium | reverse complement strand
ATCGAGGTCACCGTTGTAGCCGAACACCTGGCTCGTCTTCATGAACGCCAGATAAATGAAGGTTACCGCGACCGAAATGCCGAATTCAATGGCGACTCCGCTCCTCCGTTTGTTGGCGGAGAACGGAACTCCAAACAAAACAACAATGAGGCTTGCAAAGGGAAACGCGATCTTGCTGTGGTAGTCGACCAGCCAACGTGAAACCTCCTGGCCGGCTCGTTGCTGCGACTCAATAAAGGAGCGAAGTTCATTGTAGTCCATCTCGTCGGGTTTCCGCTGCTTTTCCTCGATTTCAGCCGGTGTGAGGCTCAATCGACCGACAAACAACCGGTCAAAGGGGCGCATCTCCTCGCGGCCGGAGGAAATGATCCTTTCCACTCCGTTGACAAGCTCCCATCCGCCTTTGGTCCTGTTGTCCCCAAGCAGCGGGGCGGGGGAGATGCCGTCGCCGCCGTTGATCCGTTCTTCGCTCCAGCGCATCATCTGAGCATCGTATCGCCGCATGAGTACGGTCAGGTTGGTGTCGGCGAAGTCCTCGATGGTGACCTTTCGTGCCGTTCGTGATCCGCCCTCATAGAATCCGAGTGAGACAAGCCGGGTTCTTCCTTCCTGAAAATAGAGATTGAGGCGTCCGGTGGCGGTGGAGGATTTCTTCAGGTACACGCGCTCAATATCAAACTTCTTGTGGTTGGAGAACGGAACGACCCAGCCGCTGAAGTAGATCGAGACAAGGCTCACGAAGAGCGCAACTGCAAGAAACGGAAGGACGAATCTGTACAGGCTGACTCCGCTCGACTTTATGGCCGCAAGTTCGTTCTGCTGGGCGATCCTTCCCGTCACAAAGAGCGCGGCCAGCAGCATTGCCACCGGAGTCATCAGTTTGATGATCTCGGGGGTGAAATGGACGTAGTATTCAAGGATGACCGGGGTTTCAACATTGGCGTCGATGAAATCGTCCAGTTTCTCCATGAGGTCGATCACGAGGAAAATCAAGATGAATGCCGCCAGGCCGAACAGGAATGCGAGGAGAAACTGCCGGATGATATAGCGGTCGAGGATTGTCATTCTGACTGCGGCTCCCCGAGAAATGAACGCAATCGCGCGGGAATAAACCGCTGCAAACCCGACCAGTCAATGACCAGATTTTCTCTGGCTGTGCGAAGAGTGAGGTAGGCGCCGAGGACACCGAGAACGATGTTTGCGGCCCACATTCCGATCCAGGGCTCAAGATATCCCCTGTCGGCAAGTTTTTCGCCTCCGATGAGACAGGACCAATAGAGGAGGAAGAATCCAAGGCTCAGGCTGGCCGCCACTCCAAAGGTCCCCTTGCGTGCCATGATTCCCAGCGGCGCTCCGATAAGCACGAAAATCATGCAGGCAACCGGAATAGCGTATTTCTTATGAATCTCGACAAGATATTCCCGCTCTTTTCTTCTATGCTCTTTGATGTTGTAGAAATCGGTTTCGACAGAATTGAGAAGCATGGTGACACGCGTGAGTGCATTGTACACTCCGAACCGGGGCACGGGAGTCGTCGGGACCGCAGCGGAAGGTCCGGAAAGGAGTTTCTCAAGGTCGCTCTGTAATCGTTGAAGAGCCTGCGTTTCAAATTCCGCCCTCTTCTTCGCAAGGCTGTCAACGCGTAGGATCATGTCGTCAGCACTGAGTTCGCGGTCGCCCCGCGAGAAAGCGCTTTCCTGTGATCGCTGGAAATCAAACCCCTCGGCATCCATGGCGATGCGATGCCGCTCAAAACGAATCTTCCTGTATTGCTGGAATCCCGGCACCCCAAGCTCGTGAATCTCTCCGTCGGCCAGGTCCATGATCAGTTTGCGGTAATCAGGCGAGAATGAAACAACTCCCTTTCTGGCGGTTATGGTGGTCGAGAAATCGGGACGCTTATTGTCGAAAATGGTGACCCCCTCGAGGTCGTTTGACGATTCAAATGTCTTGCGAACCAGAATGGTATATCCCGTAATGTCCTGAGAGAAGAGGCCGGGGATGATGGAGAGTGTCGGCTTCTTCCTTCGGATATCGTTTCCCAATGAGGCGGCTTTGTGGTTCGCATCGGGAAGGATATCGTTGTTAAAGCGGAGCAGGAGATAACTGATGAGAATGGACGCGAGAAAGACGGGAGCCATCATCTTATACAGGCTCATTCCGCTTGCCCGCAAGGCCGTGATCTCATTGGACGAAGAAAGGCTGCCGAATGCCATCAGCGTGGCAACAAGGACAGACATGGGGACCGCGAGGACGACCATCCATGCAAGATTGAACACAATCACCTCGATGATGACCCCCGCACTCAGTCCTTTTCCGACAAGCTGATCCATGAACTTCATGATGAACTGCAAAAGGAAGATCCCCATCAAAATTGCAAGGGAGGCAAGAAACGGAACAATGTGAGCCCGAAGGATATGTCGCCACACGATGAGCATGAAAAAAATATACTCAGATTGCCGAGAGATTACAAGGTTCCAGGGAAGTCTAAATTCCCGGAATTTTGACAGGCAAGAGCTCCGCGCAAATTCCGGGAATTTGGTGACCTCGGATTCCCAGAACATTAATCAATCGCTCGCTTATCATTCCGATTTACGCTATATTGGCACTGCTGTTGCGGTTCCCTTTCCTTATGACACCACCCGCAAAGAAAACTCGAACGGAGAGAATGCTCCTGGAGCGTGATCTTCAGCCTGACCCGTTCCGCGAGCTGGAGCAGTGGCTTCACGCAGCGGAAAAGGCAAAGATGGTGGAGCCTACCGCCATGGTTCTCGCGACATCCACTCCCGACGGAAAGCCGTCTGCCCGTGTCGTTCTCCTGAAATCCCTGACCAATGACGGGCTCGTATTCTTTACCAACTATGAAAGCAGAAAAGGAAGAGAACTCCGTCAAAACCCCCGGGCGGCGTTATTGTTCTACTGGGACGTTCTTATGAGGCAGGTGCGCGTTGAGGGACGCGTTTCCGTCCTTTCAGAGGCAGAATCGTACGTGTATTTCAAAACAAGGCCCCTCATGAGCCGCATCGGAGCCTGGTCTTCGAAGCAGAGTGAGGTTCTTCCGGATCGCGAAATCCTCGAAAAAGAAGTGGAACGGTTGAAACAGAAATTTGCAGGGAAAGAGATTCCGCTGCCCCCTTTCTGGGGCGGCTTCCGATTGATCCCGTCTGAGTTTGAGTTCTGGCAGGGAAGAGAGAGCCGGCTCCACGACAGATTCCGGTACTCTCTGCGCAAGGGACAATGGACTATTGAACGGTTGTCACCGTAGAGGTCGGATGAAGAAGAAACCCACCATACTTGTCGTTGAAGACGAAGACGTACTGATTGAGCTTCTCCGCGGCGCTTTGGATCATGAAGGTTTCACGGTGATGACGGTGCAGGACGGCGCGGATGCAATCAAGATGTACGCCTCAAATGTCGCCAATATCGACGTGGTGTTGACGGACATGGGGCTTCCGTCGCGGGGAGGATGGGAGGTCCTTGCCGAGGTCAGGAAGATCAATCCCGACGCAAAAGTCATCTGCGCAAGTGGATTTCTGGAAAACTCCATTCGAGAGGAGATGATCGCCGCAGGAGCGGTCGAATTTATCCAGAAGCCGTATGTCTACGCCGAACTTGTATCCCTCATTAGAAGCCTTTTACCCGAATAAACCGGCACTCGTCCCACTATTCTTGCTATTCGTTCCTGTTTTTGCTAAGTTTTTCACGTATTCATCCCTTCCAAGGAGTTCTATCGAGCGCTTGGTACTGTTTCACTAATCCGATTCGGGGAATCCCCGATTTCTTCGTAACACTGGTCGGACAAGCGTGTCAGTCGATAGAAGCGGTCCTTCACCATTTTTGTGCCAAGGGCTCATCCTTTCGTTGGGGATGAGTCTCCTCCTTTTTGTTGTTCCCCTGGTGACAGTTCAAGGCCGCACTCCACATCCCGTAGTCTCGTTTCAATTCCCTCAGGACACCACAAAGTCCGCCGGGACGCCCTCCCGGAAAGCGCGCGCCCTCCAGAAGAAGCTCGGCGTTCGGGATACGACTCGGGCAAGCGCCGATTCACTGCTGCGCCGAGCTCTCATAACCGCCCCGCGCGATTCGTCGGCACGACTCGCGGTGTTTCATCGGGTTCGAACCGATCCTGTCCAGGTCGATCTGATGAGAACACAGCCTCACCCGCTCTATTTGAGAGAACCGCCGTTTGTTCGCAGTGTGGAGGAGCTTGATTCTCTTGAGTACCGTTACCGCATCCGCCGCGTTGTCGGTCAGGCCGACATCAAAGTCCCCCTGGATCTCACGTTCGATCAGTATCGTTCGCTGCGGATGCGACGTGCGGTTCGGGAAAACTGGAAGGCGTTGGCAGGCGAATACAAACTCGAGGGCGAAGAGAAGAAAGGGCTCGGCGACGTTTTCGGCCAGATTACGAATATCGAGATCCCCGTCCCGAAGACGCCGCTCTTCAGTATCTTCGGAAAAAACATCATCAACATCCGCATCAACGGTTCTGTCGATATTCACGCCGCCTTCAGAAACACAAAATCGGACGCCATCACCGCCAATCCGCTTGATCAATCGAGGAGTGAACCGGATTTCGATCAACAGGTAAGAGTGGGAGTCAAAGGTGAAATCGGGGAGAAACTCCGCATTGACGCGGACTGGGATACGGAGAGGACATTTGAGTACGAGAATCAGCTCAAGGTTCGGTACACAGGATATGAGGACGAGATCATCCAGAGCATTGAGGCAGGGAACGTCTCCCTCCAGACAGGTTCGTCGTTCATCTCGAACAGTCAGGCCCTCTTCGGGATCAAAGCCGGCTTCCAGTTCGGTCCCCTCAAGCTGACAACGGTTGCGTCTCAGAAAAGGGGGCAGATCAAGGAACTTTCGGTTTCAGGCGGTGGAAGACCCACGCCGTTTGAACGAAGGCCCTACGAATACTCGCGCGATCACTTCTTTGTCGATACGGTATACCGCAGAATCTACGAGAATGCCTTCAAGGAACGTCCGATTCTCTATGATCCGAACTACCAGATTCAAGACATGGAGGTATGGGTAAGTCGGACCGGTTTGAACTACGAACCGGGCAAGGACCGCGATGCCGTCGCATTCATTGACATCGACAGTGTTATTTACTATCAGGACAATCCGGCCGCCAGAGCGGGGGACATTCTTTCGATACCGGGGCGGGTGGAGAACTCACGGTTCACGAGGCTCACCCAAGGGGTCGATTACACGTTCGACCCATTCCTGGGAACGATCGCATTCAGTCAGTCTTTTCAGCCGGAGCAGGTTATTGCCGTGGCGTACAGCCGTCCAGACAGGGATATCGGAACGCTTGAGGCAACGGATACATCAAGCACCTCCAAACTTGTGCTGAAACTTGTCCGTCCGAGGAATCTCGAACCCAATATGAAGCCTGCATGGGATCTCTTGATGAAGAACATCTATTCCCTGGGCGGCCGCGGCCTCAAGAAAGATGGATTTAGCCTTGATATCAAATATCTCCTTCCGGGAACGGAGCCGGTCAAAGAGATCAATGTGACGGCGATAGGGCAATCCCTCTCTTTCAACCTGTTGGAAATGTTGTTCCTGGATACCTACAACACCGAAGGAGAGGAGAAACCGGACGCCGCCTTTGATTTCGAGCCCGGAATAACCATTGACGTCGACCGCGGGGAGCTCACCTTCCCAACACTGGAGCCGTTTGGGGATCGGATCCGGGAATTCTTTTTGGAGAAGTTCAAGCCGACAACAACCGAGCAAAGAGATGAAGTTATCGCCGTTGCCGATTCCTTTATTATCCGTGAAGTCTATGATACAACGTATAACGGCGCCCAGAACAGTCGAAAGAACAGGTTCTATATCAGCGGGGTCACGGTCTCCTCGGTAGCATCAACCTATAACATCGGATTCAACGTTGTCGAGGGAAGTGTCGAAGTGATCGTGGATAACCAAACAGCGACCCGCAACGTTGATTACACGGTGGATTATCTTACCGGTACTGTTGTCATAAGAAACCAAAGTTACCTCGTACCCGGGAAAGGATTGCAGATCAAGTACGAGGCCAATGACCTCTTTCAACTTGCCTCCAAATCCCTGTTGGGCGCCCGCGGTGAGCTTGCCCTGGCAAAGAATACCTCGCTCGGATTCACGATCATGAGCCTGAACCAGCAGACACTGAGCGACAAGGTTCGGTTGGGGGAGGAGCCGATCAGCAATACCATTATGGGGATTGACGGAGGGACAAACCTCAACCTTGATTTTCTCACCTCCGCAATGAATTTGCTTCCCGGAATCAAGACTACGGCGCCATCTTCCGTCAGTTTCAAGGGAGAAGCTGCCTACGTTCTGCCCGATCCCAATACCAGGAAAAGCAACATTGCGCAGGACCAGCATAAGGGGATCGCGTACATCGACGACTTTGAGGGTTCACGCCGGACAATTCCGTTGGGCATTAACAGGGGCATCTGGCACGACGCGAGTCCGCCTGCCTATATCGCGAGCCTTGACCAGGCACACGACACGATCAAAATGGAATACAAGGCAAAGCTGGTCTGGTTTAACATACAGCCGAGCGATGTGGTCATCAAAGACATCTGGCCGAACAGGGAAACGAGGGCAGGGCAGGATTTCGTCACTGTGATGAATCTTCTCTACCGACCCACAGCCCGCGGTGCATTCAACTATTCCCTGTCACTTAAGGACAGCCTCTTTGCGAATCCCGCCAAAGGATGGGCGGGAATCCAGCATCTTCTGGGGACAACTGCAACCAACCTCCTCGATGAGAATATCACATTTATTGAATTGTGGATGAGAGTTGAGTCATTCAGCCCGAATGCGAAGTTGAACATCAACCTTGGGACTATCAACGAGGACGTGATCCCGAACAGAATTCTGAACTCTGAGGATGGTCTCGGAGGGACGATCAAGACCGGTTTGATCCGCGACAAGAAACAGGACGTTGGTTTGGATATGCTCAATGATGGCGAGGAAGGGATCGCGTTCTCGGCTTTCACGGACGCCTATCCGGAATATCTTGCCGACCCTTCCGGGGACAACTATACCGGGGAAATACCCCAATCGCTCAATCCGGATGATCACCTTGGCTCCCGCGGCACCGATGGCAATTTTGTAGCGCAAGAAGGGACTTTCCCCGACACCGAGGACCTCAATGCCAACAATGTGGTCGACCGGACCAACAGTTACTTTGAATATGAGCTGGCCCTGGACACTGCAAGTGCGGGGTTCAGGAAATATGTGACTGGCGGCGGTGTGAACAATTGGTACCAGATTCGTATTCCCGTACAGGAATTCACGAGAAAGATAGGGAGCCCTGCTCTTACAAACGTCGAGGCGATCAGGCTCTGGATCGGTGACGCCGACCAGGAGGTGGCGCTCCGCATCACGGAGTTTGTCCTTGTTGGCAATCAGTGGGAGGCCCTCGACAAGAACGATCCCAACTTCAGAGTCAGTAACGTCGGAATCGAAGAGAATCCTTACTACACATCGCCCCCCGGAGTGCAGCGTCCAGTCGATCGTACACAACCGGATCAGATCATTTCGGGGAACGAACAGTCCCTTGCTCTCATTATCACCGATTTGAGGGACGGGGAATCGAAGAGAGCGATTAAAAGGCTTTCCGCTCGTCCCCTTGACCTGTTCACGTACAAGACGATGAAGCTCTTTGTGCACGGTGATGATCGGGCCCTGACACTCATGAACTATGTCGATACGACGAACTATGACGCGGAATTCTTCTTCAGGTTTGGAGCTGATTCTCTCAACTACTACGAGTATCGGGCACCCCTTCGTCCGGGCTGGGCCCCTGAGAACGAGATCACCATCCGATTCGAGGATCTTACGACACAGAAGCTCGGGCGGGACAGTATTGGAATCCTCAGCCAACCCCTCCACGTGGACGGCGACCCAGAAGGGGCTGTCTACCGAATTCTCGGACAGCCTGCTCTCACCAACGTGAGATATCTGGAATTGGGAGTTGCGAATCCGCAGGGGAAGGGGGCAACCATCATTGAAGGCGATGTGTGGGTGAACGAGCTGCGTCTTACCGATGTGGACGACACTCCGGGTTGGGCATATCGATTTGACACCGCCGTGAAGTTTGCCGATGTGATAAGCGTGAACGTCGGCATCACACAGCGCAATCCGTTCTTCCACGGCCTTGAGGACCGGTTCGGATCGCGCAACGACGACCGTAACTGGACATTGGCCTCGAGTGTAGCCCTCGACAGGTTCCTCCCTGAGAGTTGGAGGGGTTCACAGTTGGGGCTTACGTATTCTCATGTCGAGGGACAACAGAGTCCCCGCTACGTTCCGGGCACGGACATCCTTGTGGAAGCAGCAGCAAAACGCACGAAGGACCTTGCGCTGGAAGAGGGCCGATCAGAGGAGGAGGCGCAGCATGCTGCCGAAGATGTCCGCCACCAAACCCGGTCGCTGAATGTCACCGAGACCTACGCTCTGCCGAACGTGAAGTTGAATATTCCGGCGTCGACCTGGCTCGTGACGGAGACAATCAATCGGATGACGTTTGCCTATTCGTTCACCAATACGAAACGGAGAAATCCGACAACGCAGTTCTTCCAGCAGTGGTCCTGGAATTTCCGGTTCGGCTACGGACTGCAGTTCGGTGCCAATAATTACGTGCAGCCGTTTGCCGATATTGGAGACTTCTTTCTCTTCAGCCCCTGGAAGAATGCCAAGTTCAATTTCCTCCCGCGCGCAATCAACGTTGCCACGACCCTGAACAGAGCCCAGACGCATGAGAAGGCCAGAAGCCAGTTGGCGAAAAAACCTGTCGGAAGATCCTTTGGATCCACCCGTCAGCTGGGCTTCAGCTGGCAGCTTGTCGAGGGAGGGTTGCTCAGTCCGTCTGTCGACTACACGCTCGATATTACCAGCAGCCTGGTCCACCTCGAGGTGAATCAATTCGGCAGACAGCGATCTCTCTCAACGATCTTCGCCGGCCTCATCGGCGGTTCCCGGCTCATTGATTTCGGAAAAGACATCAGCTACTCTCAGAACATCTCCTTCAACACGAAGCCGGTCGTCGTCCCCACAATTTTAAAGCTGAACCAGATATTCACGCCGACGTTCAGGTACTCGTCGCGGTATGACTGGCAGAACAACCTGCAGGCCGGGACCCTGGGAAAAAGCACAGGCGCAACGGCAAGCATCGGCGGGACGCTCGATATCAACCTCAAGATCATTTCCGAGAACCTATGGCCGGCTCCGCGCGCGGTTGCCAAACCCCCGGTCGATTCGACCGGAGCGCCGCTCCCCCCGACGTTCGGCGAACGTCTTGATGCGCTCAGCCGGATCCTGTTCAAGATTCCCTTCTTCGATTGGGACCGCATCAGCATATCGTTCCAGCAGTCGAACTCCATTCGAAACAGCGGAGTGCTGGGCCGTCCGGGATTCCTCAACCTGTTCGGTCGCGTTCCGTTCGTCCAGGGTTCTCTCGCGGAGAATGGCCCGTCGATGTTGTACCAGCTTGGGCTTTCATCGGATCCCCACGGAACAGTCATCCTCAAAACAAAACCATCTTTCCCCTTTCTTACGGGTTTCACAGTACCGGGCCTGCGCGCCCCCAACGGGAATCTTACCGATGCGTTCAATCAGACCAACAACTTTACGACGCGAACATCGCGAACCCTTTGGGAAGGGGCGACGATTCAGCTGACGTGGACTTTGGGATGGTCGTACAATACGAACAGGACGATCAGGACAGATTCAGCCGGCGCTCCCACCGAGGTAAACAGGACCACCAGCGGCGACGTGAACAGGACATTCTTGACCTTTCCCAACACGTTTGTTTTCAAACTCTTCAAAACCGGGATCGAGGATGTGAGCAAGCGTTATGAGGAACTGAAGGATGACTTTGGCGACCCTCGGGGGAACGATCTGAAGATTATTCAGGCGTTCGAGGAAGGAATGGAGGCGATGCCCCTTTCGACCAGGCTCATCAACTCGATGATGCCGCGGCCCAACTGGTCCTTCCGATGGGACGGACTCGAGAAGTTTGATCTTTTCAGCGGATTTGCGTCGCGCGTCACGCTTGATCACTCATATACCTCCACGCTCCGCAGAAGGTGGCGGCTCACGCCGGACGGAGCGCAAATCACGGAAAGCGAACAGATCTCCTACGGGTTCACGCCCCTGGTCGGTTTGAGCATTACCTTCAAACAGATCGGCAAGGGGAACCTGACCGGCAATTTTCGTCTTGGGACATCAACCTCCACGGACCTTTCTCCTTCTGTTCAGAACATTACGGAAACCAACACAAGCGACATCAATCTCTCCGCAAGTTATTCGCGATCGGGATTCGAGTTTCCTTTCTTCGGGTTATCTCTTTCGAATGATATCGACATCAGTTTCTCTTACAGCTACTCAAAGAACAACCGGCGGGTGTTTGACTTCAAGAAGGAATTCAAGAAAGATGGCGATCCTCTCGAGGGTACCATCCGGACAAGCCTCGAACCCCGCATCCGGTATACCCTCAGCGCACGGGTGACAGCGTCGATCTACTATAAGTACTCCAAGATGAAGCCCGACGCCGGCGGGTCCCGCATCCCGGGCTCCACCATCAACGAAGGCGGCCTCGACCTGCGAGTACAGATTCAGTAGCAGGTGTTTCGTCGCCCTTTGTGCCTTGGTGTCTTCGTGGTTGATAAAGAAGCAACCACGAAGGCACGCCTGCGTGCCCGCCTGCCCTTTTGTGAAACAAAGTCGGCGGGCAGGCCGAAAATATTCGACCCAGCACTTCGGCGTGAAGGCACGAAGAACGCGAAGAAGCACGCCTTGATTGTGCCGCTGCATTGCTTCTCGCTCTAATTCTGGGTAATTTTTTCCATGACCCGATCCAAAAAAATCCTCTGGGTAGATGACGAAATCGACCTCCTGAAGTCTCACGTATTGCTGCTTCAGGAAAAAGGTTACAGCGTTGAAACGGCGGCAAACGGGGAAGATGCGGTCGAGATGGTCAAGGAGGGGCATTTTGACCTTGTCTTTCTGGACGAAATGATGCCCGGGATGGGCGGGCTCCGCACCCTCGCACGCATGAAGGAAATTTTTCCGGCCCTTCCCGTTGTGATGATCACAAAGAACGAAGCTGAAAGCCTCATGGAAGAGGCCATCGGGGGAAAAATCAGCGACTATCTCACGAAGCCGGTCAATCCCAGCCAGGTCCTGCTTGCCGTTAAGAAGATCCTCGAGGCAAAGGAAATCACCGGCAATGTCGTCTCGAGAGATTATACTCAGGAGTTCCAGAACATAAGCCGAATGCTCATGAACCCCATGGATCCCGGGGAATGGGCCGAACTCTACGTGAAGCTCACGAACTGGGACCTTGAGCTCGATGAACATCCCGAACTGGAACTTCGCCAGACCCTCCTGGACCAGAAGCGCGAATCGAATGTCGAATTCGGGAAATTCGTTGAACGTGAGTATCGGTCCTGGATCGGCAGTGAGCCGTCGAAAAGGCCCTGTCTCTCCGTCGACATCCTTGACCGATATGTTCTTCCGAGAATTGCCGACCAACGCACAGTCTTCCTGTTTGTCATCGACTGTCTCCGTCTCGACCAATGGCTGATCATCGAGAAGCTCCTTGGCCCGCTCTTTTCGATGGAAAAGGAGTACTATTACAGTATCCTTCCAACGGCCACTCCTTACTCACGAAATGCCATCTTCAGCGGGCTGTTTCCGCTTGATATGCAGAAGCGATTTCCTGATGTTTGGGGAGAGGGGGAGGATGACGAGAGCAGCCGCAACCGTCAGGAGCATTTCCTCCTCGACAAGCTCCTTGAACGCAGGAACGTCCGTCTTAGTCCGGGTTCGAAGTACGTCAAGATTCTCGATGCGGAATTTGGCCGTCAGATTGAAAACAATATCCTTTCCTACCTGGGGGGAAAGCTCACGGCTATTGTCATTAATTTCGTCGACATGCTTGCGCATGGAAGGTCCGACTCGCCCCTCCTTAAGGAAATTGCCCCCGACGAGGCCGCGTACCGGTCGCTGACCCGCTCGTGGTTTCAGCATTCTTCGCTGTATGGGATGTTGAAGGTCCTCGCCCGACAGCCCCGCGCCACGATCGTTCTGACCACTGACCACGGAAGTGTTCGCTGCCTCAGAGGCTCAAAGATCATCGGTGACAGGGAGGCTTCGACCAACCTTCGCTACAAGTTCGGCCGCAACCTGAAAATCGACGACCGGCACGCCGTGTTTGTCAAGAATCCGGCCGACTATAAATTGCCGAGCACCAGCGTCACCACGAACTACGTCATTGCCAAAGAAGACTATTTCTTTGTCTATCCGACCGACTATCACAAATACCTGAGCCAGTACCGCGACAGTTTTCAGCACGGCGGCATTTCGATGGAAGAGATGATCCTTCCCGTTGTAACGCTTACCCCCCGCGTTTCATGAGCGAATTGCTTCAATCCACATCGGAACAGCAGACACGAGAAGCGGCCCGATCCATGGCATCGTCGTTGCAAAGAGGCGATGTCGTGGCACTCTATGGCGAACTCGGCGCGGGGAAGACTCAGTTTGTCAAGGGATTGTGCGACGGCTTTCATGTTCGTGACGCCGTCACCAGCCCCACGTTCGTCATTCTTAATCGCTACTCGGGCGTTGACGGCCGGAACAAGGAAATCTTCCTTTTCCATTTCGATCTGTATCGCGTCCAATCGGCGGAGGAGATTTACGACCTGGGATACGAAGAATTTCTTTTCGGAAACGGAATTTGTGTGGTGGAATGGGCCGAGCGGCTCGGTACGTTGTTGCCGTCACGCCGGTATGACGTGAAGATTGCGTTTGGTGAAGGCGCGGATGAGCGCCGGATTTCCATCGATTGGGTTGAATGAACATGATCGTTCTCGGTATCGAAACTTCCACAGACGTATGTTCCGTCGGGCTGGCCCGAACGGGGCAGCCTCTCAAAGAGGAGCGCGTTGTTGAGGAACGGATTCACTCGGAGAAAGTGCTCACCCTCGTTCGTGCTCTCCTCTCAGAGGGGCGGGTCGCGCCAAATCAACTTGACGCAATTGCAGTTTCGATTGGTCCGGGATCGTTCACCGGACTGAGAATTGGACTCAGCACGGCAAAAGGATTATGCTTTGCCCTGAACGTTCCACTTGTTGCAGTCCCGACATTTGATGCAATCGCACAGGCGGTCGCTGCGTCTCATCAGGATGCGGCCAATATTGTTGTGGCATTAGACGCGAAAAAAGGGGATTTTTATTCGGGAAGATATGAACGACGGTCCGATTCGCTCATTCCTGCGGGAAAGACGTGCCTGAGAACCGAAGCCGAGATTCGAAAGGATATTCTCGAAGCTCCTCCGGCTCTCCTGGTTACCAACAGGGAGGATCTCTTTGAGGGTCACCGTCGTGCGGGCGGAAAAGTGACGGACGTCCATGGTTTCTGCAGGGGAGACGTGGTTGCCGGAATCGGGCTTGCCAGGGCACAGGCGAAGAAGTTTACGGATGCCGAATCCTGCGAGCCGATGTATCTGAAAGATTTTGTAGTGATCGGAAAAACCTCAGCTGTTTGAGTGGAGATTGCCATGGCCTGGTTTCGACGTTCAAAAGAGAATATTCAGTCCGAAGGGCAGAGGAAAGAGACGCCCGACGGTCTCTGGACGAAGTGCGGCGGTTGCGGCGAGATCATTCACAGAAAACAACTCGAGCAGAACCTCTTCACATGCCCGAAGTGCTCCTTCCATTTCAGGATCGGAAGCAAGGATTATTTCGCCCTCCTCCTTGACGCCGGCTCTTTCAGTGAAATGGACAAGAAGCTTCAATCGGTCGACCCGCTGAATTTTGTCGACACGAAAAAGTATTCGGAGCGCCTGAAAGACACGGTGAGGAAAACGGGACTTTATGACGCGGTCCGCACGGGAACGGGCAAGATCAACGACATTCCCGTCGTTGTCGCCTGCATGGATTTCGGCTTCATCGGTGGGAGCATGGGATCGGTTGTGGGGGAGAAGATAGCCCGTGCCATCGACAGATCCCTCAAGACCAAACGCCCCATGATCATCGTATCGTCCAGCGGGGGCGCCAGAATGATGGAGGCGGCGCTCTCGTTGATGCAGCTGGCAAAGACCAGCGCCAAACTTGCCCAGCTTTCCGACGCGGGAATCCCCTATATCTCCGTCCTGACGGATCCGACGACGGGAGGTGTTACGGCCAGTTATGCAATGCTTGGCGACGTGAACATCGCCGAGCCCGGAGCCCTCATCGGGTTTGCCGGGCCGCGTGTCATTAAGCAGACGATCGGCAAGGACCTGCCGCCGGGATTTCAGAGGGCAGAGTTCCTCATGGAAAAAGGATTTGTAGACCTGGTGATCCATCGGAAGGAAATGAAGGAGACGATCACCAAGATGTTGAAGCTCCTTGCCCAATAGTATCCGATTCAACATTGGGTTACGAGCCTGACGGGGAAGCAAACAAAAACGGGCGATTGCCCCGACCTTTCTTGTCCGCCGCAGCAAAGCGTAGGCGGAAGGTCGGGGAAGAGAATGTAAAGTTACGGGCTTCAGCCCTTGATACTCCGTGGTTGAGATAGATTCCACAGTCAATGTATGAAGATCCACATTCTTGGTGTTCCCATGGACCTCGGCGCCGGAAGACGCGGTGTCGATATGGGTCCCTCGGCCATCCGCATCGCCGGCGTTACGGATAAACTCGCCCACCTAGGCCACACCGTCGTGGACGACGGTGACATTTTGGTAAAATCTCCCGAGCAGCAGCGCATCCGCAATGAGAAACTGAAGTATCTTCCGGAGATTGTCCGCGCCTGCACGCTCCTTTCGGGAAAAGTCGAAAAGATCATGTCAGCCGGAGAATTCCCGCTCGTCCTCGGCGGCGATCACTCCATCGCGATCGGAACGATCGCCGGGCTCGCGCAATTCTGCCGCAGGCACAAGAAACGTCTTGGGGTCCTCTGGATCGATGCACACGGCGATCTCAACACACCCGAGACAACTCCTTCAGGAAATATCCACGGCATGCCGATGGCGGCTTCCATCGGTTTCGGCGCAATTGAGCTCACGTCGGTGGGGGGAGACTTCAAGAAGCTTGATCCGAAGGATGTCGTTCTCATCGGTACGCGCGATCTGGACGATGGTGAACGAAAATTCATCAGGCAGGCGGGAATCAATACCTTCACCATGGAAGAAATCGACAAGCATGGCATTTCAGCGGTCATGGGTCGCGCGCTCAGAAAGCTGCGCTCCTGCGACTGCCTGCATGTGAGCTTCGACCTCGACGGCGTCGATCCTCAGGTCGCACCGGGAGTCGGGACGCCTGTGAGAGGCGGGCTGAACTATCGTGAGGCGCATCTGATCATGGAAACTCTCAATGAGTCCGGGAAGATGACGTCACTGGAAATTGTCGAGGTGAATCCGATCCTCGACAACCGCAATCAATCGGCGGAGTTTGCCGTTGAGCTGATCCAATCAGGATTCGGGAAAAAGATCCTGTAATGGAAATACTCAGGACTGTCCGTGAAATGCAGGAAAGGGCGGAGCAGGTCAGGCTCGCCGGGAAGAAGATTGCCGTCGTGCCGACGATGGGCGCTCTCCACGAGGGGCACATGAGTCTCCTCTCTCTTGCCAGGGCCAACAGCGATTTTGTTATCCTCACCATCTTCGTCAATCCCACCCAGTTTGGACCTCAGGAAGACTTTGAGCAATACCCGCGTGATTTCAAGCGCGATGAGCACCTTGCACAGGATGCAGATGCAGACGTCCTGTTCTATCCCGATGTGGAGGAGATATATCCTCCCCCTTTTCTTACCTATGTGGTGACAGGCGAGGTGGCAGAGGTGTTTGAGGGTGAGATCCGGCCCACACACTTCAGCGGTGTTACAACCATCGTCGCCAAGCTGTTCCATCTCACCAAGCCGCACGTGGCGGTGTTTGGGCAGAAGGATGCGCAGCAGCTCTTTATTATTAGAAAGATGGTTCAGGATTTGAACTTTGATATTGAACTGCTCGCAGGTCCGATCATACGGGAGGGGGACGGACTGGCAAAAAGCTCCCGGAATGCCTACCTTGGCGAAACGGAGCGCAAGAATGCACCTGCGCTTTATCAATCCCTGAAAGCAGCCGCGGATCTCATCAAGAAGGGGGAGCGTGACCTGCAGGTTGTCCGCGATGCAATCACCGCAATTCTTACGGCTGCGTCTCCCGCTCAAATCGACTACGTTGCCTTTGTCGATCCGTCGAATTTCAAGAATGTCGACAAACTCGAAGGCAAAGAAGTCCTCGTACTCCTCGCGGTCAGATTCGGTTCAACGAGGCTCATCGACAATATGATTGTTCCTCTGGGATAGGTTCATGACGAAACAATCGACTCTCGCCGTTGTCATCATGGCCGCCGGGAAGGGTACCCGAATGAAGGACAGCAGTCGGGCAAAGGTCATGTATGAGCTCGATGGCAAGCCCATGATTCACTACGTCCTTCACCTTGCGGGAGAATTGAAGGCGTCGAGGGTCATACCCATTGTCGGTTACCAGAAGGAAACGGTCGAGCACTACGTGAAAATGTATTTTCCTTCGGCACAATGTGTGACTCAGGAACAACAGTTGGGAACCGGCCACGCCGTCATGCAGACGGAATCGGCCCTGGCGGATTTTTTCGGGAGCGTCCTTGTCCTCTCGGGAGATGTTCCGCTTCTTCGTCACAAAACGATCGATCAGCTGGTGGACTATCACCGGAAGAAGAAGGCGGTCGCAACGATCCTGACGGCGGAGCTCGACGATCCCGCCGGCTATGGCCGCATCATCAGGAATGCGGACCATTCGGTCAAGAAGATCGTGGAGCACAAGGATGCGTCGCCCGAGGAGCTCCTCGTGCGTGAAATCAATTCGGGTATCTATGTCTATGAGAAAGAGAAGCTCTTTGACGGGCTGAAACATATTTCTCCGCATAATGTTCAGAATGAGTTCTACCTGACGGATGTGTTTGAGTACTTCTGGAGGCACCATTGGGTCGTATCAGCGTTGATGGCGCCGCATCCCGACGAGATCCGCGGTGTCAACACAGTGGAGCAGCTAAGTGAAGCGAAAAACGCTCTTGACCGGATTGACTGGTAGTGTATCAGTTTCGCCTTTTTAGACTACAACGCAGAGTCGCACCCGCCCGACCGAACACGAACCGACCTCGCAACGGTCGTTCGGGCGGGAAGGACGCAGACCTGCCTGCTCTACGAGTCTTACGACTCGATAGAGTCGTAGACCGAAGTGATTCATTCA
>DATDRF010000300.1:0-16225 GCA_035291905.1 Bacteroidota bacterium | reverse complement strand
ACGGCCGAATGTCGCCCGTCCCATGTCGCTTCCCATTCTGTTCCCAGTCCGTAGGGTGCGAAAACTCCGAGGCCGAATGTCCAATCTTCCATGTTGTACGTGAAGTACAAATTGGGAGGAAAGAACGTCTGGCTGACCATCCTCGCGTCCGGACGTACCGGAGTTGCTGAGGTGAATGATGTGCTCGGCATGATGAATGTCCCGCCGACCATGACCCCGATACCGCGCTGATATGCCATGCCTGCAGGATTAAAGAAGACAGCCGAGGCGTCGTTCGCAAGGCCGACAAACGCTCCGCCCATACCCATTGCGCGTGCACCGTGTTCGTTTATCTGGTATCCGCCAGCAAACAGGAAGGACGTCGTGGCGACGAGCAGCGCCACAACTGCAGCGGAAAGGAATTTGTTCTTCAAGGCAACCTCCTGTAGTAGGATGTGATGACGCTCATCGTTCGGTCACAAACCTCCGGCCCAATGCGTCATGAAACTGTGCGAAAACTTACTAATCCTCTGGAAGAGATGCAAGCAAGATACTCCCCCGTTGCCGCCGAAACGCCAAAATGGCAACAAAAAAGCCCCATCGACGGACGGGGCTTTCAAAACAATGCTTTGGATCGGTCAGATGTTCAGTTTTGCGATGCTCGCCTTCACATCTGCTGCCGATTTGTCCAACGCGGCCTGTTCATCGGGGGCGAGCTTGATTTGGATGATTTCTTCCATCCCGTTCTTCCCGATCTTGATAGGAACGCCGCAATAGACGTCCTTCAATCCGTACTCGCCCTCAAGCCATGCTGCACACGGAAGAACTCGTTTCTTATCGCGCACGATGGACTCGATCATTTCGACTGCTGCAGCCGAAGGAGCATAGTAGGCGCTTCCGGTCTTCAGGAAATTGACGATCTCGGCGCCACCATCACGCGTCCTTTTCACGAGACGATCGATCGTGGCTTTGTCCATGAGGTCGGGGAGAGGAATGCCGGCGACGGTCGAGTATCGCGCCAGGGGAACCATGGAATCGCCGTGGCCGCCAAGCACAAACGCCGAAACGTCTTCGACGGACACATTCAGCTCCATGGAAATGAACGTTCGGAAACGGGCGGAGTCAAGAACACCTGCCATGCCCATGACCCGATGCCGCGGGAAACCGCTGACTTTTTTTGCCACGTACGTCATCACGTCGAGCGGATTGGAAACGACGATAATGATGGCTTGCGGAGACTTCGCGACTGCCTGTTCGGTAACGGCTTTGACGATGCCGGCGTTGGTTGCCTGCAGGTCGTCCCGGCTCATTCCCGGCTTTCGTGCTATTCCCGCAGTGATCAGCACGATGCTGGAATTGGCCGTGGCATCGTAAGAATTAGACCCGATAACGCGCGAATCAAATCCCTCGATGGGAGCAGACTCGTACATATCCAGCCCTTTTCCCTGTGGAAGGCCTTCGATGACATCAACCAACACGACTTCATTTGCGAGTTCTTTTTCTGCAATACGTTGTGCTGCCGTCGCACCTACGTGCCCGGCACCGATGACTGTGATTTTCATGATTACTCCCGCGTTTAATGCTCCGGGGAAACAGAGCGGTTGTGGTTTTTCAGTGGAAATAAAAAATCCGCCGGAGGCGGATTTGGTAGGAACACTATTGTGCGCTGTATACGCTGATTCGCTGTTTCGTCTTTCCAGACCTCTCGAATCTGACGACCCCGTCGACAAGAGCGAAAAGCGTATCATCGCTGCCCTTCCCGACATTGTTGCCGGGGAAGAACTTGGTGCCGCGCTGGCGCACCAGAATGCTGCCGGCCGAGACCACCTCGCCCCCAAATGCTTTGACACCCAGCCGTTGCGCCTGACTGTCACGGCCATTACGGGAACTTCCACCGCCTTTTTTATGTGCCATATTCTCTCTCCGTGGATCTATCCAACTTTGACGACTTCAATTTCCGTGAATTGCTGCCGATGACCCCGGCGAACCCTGTAGCCCTTGCGCTTTTTCTTCTTGAAGACCAGGACCTTATCGTCTTTTGAATGTCCAAGCACTTTGGCTTCAATCTGCGAACCGGATAGATAGGGGGTCCCGATCTTGGTTTGTTTCTCGTCCCCCAAAAGTAGAACCTTGTCAAAGGTCAACTTGGCCCCGATCTCCGATTCGATCTTTGGGACCATGATCTTGTCCGCCTTTGCCACTTTGAACTGCTGACCTGCGATCTCAACCACCGCGTACATAAACCTGCCTCAGGATTCGTAAGAAAAACTGGAAATTGGACTTAACAGGACAAATAATCTAGGCAAAAAAGGGGTGAAAGTCAACGAAATAGGGGAGATAATGCACTCTGCTTTACCTCTGTGCCTCCTTTGCTTGCCCCGTCTTCTCTACGGGGTGCTCTCTGTCGTAAAGCTTTTCACAAGCTTATGTCGGAATCACGCAGCAATCGAAGACTGTTGAGTATTACGACCAGCGTCGCCCCATCATCCGCAAGAATGGCCAGCCAAAGGCTCGTCATTCCCATCACGCCCAGGCCCAGAAATAGGACCTTGACGGAGAGAGCGATCACAATGTTCTGCCTGATGACTGACAGAGCCTTTCTCCCCAGACGGATGGCCGTGGGGATTCTCATCAGATTGTCCGACATCAGAACGACATCCGAAGTCTCGAGAGCCGTATCCGATCCGACACCTCCCATCGCAATGCCGACATCGGCCGCTGCGAGCGCCGGGCCGTCGTTAATACCGTCTCCGACCATTGCCACGCGCCCGTACTTTGACTGAAGCGACCGGATTGCGTTCAGCTTGTCCTCCGGCATCAGTTCGTAATGCGTTTCGTCGACTCCCAGGTTCCGGCCAATCGTTTCGGCGGCGCCCTTGTTGTCTCCCGTCAGGAGGACAACCTGTCGGATTCCCTCCGCATGGAGGGTCTTAACAGCCTCCGGACTTTCATCTCGTAGCTGATCGGCAATACCGATAACTCCCAGCGGGCCCGATTCATCGGTGAGGACGACACTGGTCTTTCCTTTCTCTTCAAGAGAGATCAGCAGGGATTCGAGGGCCGGCGAGCAAAGACCGATCTCCTCAATCAGAGGGTGGTTGCCGACCCAGTACGTCTTCGAATCGATTGTCGCCTTGATTCCCTTCCCCGTGACCGAGTCGAACCGGCCGACAGAGATCCCGCTCAGGTCAATCCCATCCTGATCGGCTTTTCGCAGAAATGCATCCGCAAGATGGTGCTCCGACCTCAGTTCAATGGCTGCTGCGATGCGAAGTATTTCAGCGGGTGCGAGCGAATCGACGGAAATGATGTCAGTGATGGTCGGCTGACCCATGGTGAGAGTCCCCGTCTTGTCGAGCGCAACTGCCTGAACGGACGCGAGCTGCTCCAAATGCCGGCCTCCTTTGATGAGGATGCCGCGGCGTGCGGCTGACGTCAGGGCACTCACGACGGTGACTGGTGTCGAGATGACCAGCGCGCAAGGGCAGGCGATCACGAGCAGAACGAGCCCGCGATAGAACCAGACGTCAAACGGAGCCCCGAAAAGCAGGGGTGGCACGACCACAAGGGCAAGGGCGGCAATGAATACCGCCGGGGTATAATACGAAGCGAAACGCTCTACGAATGTCTGAACGGGTGCCTTCTTGTGCTGGGCCTCCTCAATCATGTGGATGATTGTCGCGAGCGTGGAATCGGCTGATAATCGTGTGACCCGTGCTTCCAGTGCGCCTCTCTGATTGAATGTTCCCGCGTACACCGGCTCGTCCGGCGATTTGGCCACGGGAATAGACTCGCCGGTAATGGGCGATTGGTCGACGGAGGAAAAACCCCCCGTGACGATGCCGTCAAGCGGAATGCGCTCTCCCGGTCTGATGACCATGATAGAGTCAAGCCGGACTCTCTCGATCGGAACGACCGTCTCAGTCCCGGCCTCCCGAATTGTGGCGGTCAGGGGGGCCAACCTCAGGAGCGAATCGAGTGCACGGCGGCTGCGGTCGATGCTCATCGACTCAAGGAGCAACGAGACGGCAAAGAGGAAGATCACGGCCGCTCCTTCGGCAGGGTGGCCTATCCCCAGCGCCCCGATGACTGCAATTGACATGAGGAAATTCATATCGAGGGAGAGATTACGAACGGCTTTGAATCCCTTTATGGCAACCTTCCATCCGCCAAAGCCGATGGAAATGAGGTATGCCGCGAGTGAGACGCCTCCATTGGCCCCGATGCTGTCGAGCAGGAGGCCCAGACCGAAGAATATTCCCGAGGACGCGGTCGTCAGGAGCGGGCCGCGGTTGTTCTTATGTCGGATAACCGGCCTTCCTTCGACAACCTCGCCGGGGAGCCCTACATCGTTGAGGGCCTTCAGGATCGGTTCTTTCCCGCACGTGTGATCAACATCGAGTTTATGGCTCACAATGTTGAAGCGGATGTCCTGGATCCCGGAAAGTGAGGAGAGCTTCTTGCGGATCAAAGCCTCTTCTGAGGCGCAGCAGAGCCCGTTGACGACGAAACCCGTATGTTGTGTCGATGCCGACATGATTTTAGCGCTCTTCAATGTGCCGGGTGGCGACCCGAATGAGATCCTCGATGTGTTCGTCCTCAAGAGAATAGAAGACCATCTTTCCTTCTTTACGCTGTTTGACCAGCCGCAGCGTTTTCAACATGCGCATCTGGTGCGAGACTGCCGATTCGCTGATCCCCACAAGCTCGGCAATGTCAAATACACAAAGCTCTTCTTTCAACAGGACGAGCACGATCCTGAGCCGCGTGGGATCGTTGAGCACCTTGAACGTCTCCGTCAGGCTCAAGATGCTCTCATGCTTGAGAATAGCCTTCCGGGCCGATCGAATCGCTTCCTGATGGTTATGGATTCCGTTTTTAACCTGAACACCTGAGCAGTTGTTCAGATATAAGGTCGGTAATTCTGGCTGGAGAGTCAAGTCCCGCTCTCGGGAAAACGATCAGACTAGAGTCGCCAGAGGTAGGATGCCTTGAAAAAGAGCCCCCGGTTCATTTCCAAAAGATTGCTGCTTTGCCGATACGAAAGCGAGCCGGGGTCCCATTCCTGACGGTAATAGAACGATCCGTACCCTGCATGAAGAACCGTCCCCGGGATGTAGGTAAACGACACGAGGAAGTCAGTGAGGAGGCGCTTTCGAAAGCCGTTGTATTCTCCGATCACCCTAAAAAAGAGGTACTTATTGAATTGGTAGGCGGCTTTCAGCCGGTTGATGGGATACGCGTACATTTGCGCGTCGTCGGACGCACGGTGGAAATCGGAATACACAAGCGAATAGTCGATACGGACCTGTTCCGAAGGCTGGAACGCAACGGATGCCTGTGCCCTGCGGGTCCTTCCCTGGAATGGAGTGGCCGAATAGAAGATTCCCGCGCCGAACCGGGAATTTACGCTGACGTTCAGCCATGAGGTGAGCCATCCGCCAATGCTTGTGTAGAGACCGCTCGTTTTGAATCGTTCGTTCAGAAATATCTCGGTGCTGTACTGCGCCTGCGTGTAGAAGGTGAGGTTGCCGCGAAACTGTACCTGCCCGAGAAGGACATTCAAGGTCTCCCAAAGGCCGCTGGAATGATCCCGCGTCTGGAAGCTCTGAATCCCGACCCCTATTCTGTTGAAGAACGAGGACGAGGGATAGATCCAGGGTAGAATGGATCCCGAGAATCTGGTGATCCCGATCCTTGTCAGATATCCCATGTCCGCCCTGAAATCCCGCGTGAGGTTGGTGGCGGTCAAAGCATACTGGAGGTCCCGATCCGATGACTGGAGTGTGAGTCTGACGGCGTGACCTTTCAGGATCGGTCCTGAGCCGGAGTCCTTTGCCAGCGAAGCAAACGAGTGGAATTCAATCTGGGACCCCGCTCCGACGCGAACCTGTCCGTCAGCGCCAGCTACACGATTGTACGCAGAACCGAATTCCCGGCCGGCGTATGCGGCGCCGGCATACGAATCCTCCGCGAGCGAGAGCTTGTACCGGGCAAAGCCGAACCATGCATCATGCGCGCTCGACACGGTTCCGTTGAGTTCGTCGTTCGCAAGCAACGTGGAGAAGGTGTGGTTGGCGGCGATCTTCCCCGAGAGTTTCAATCCCAGCAACGGGTCCACAATGGTCCGTGTGTGGAACAAGGATTGAAGGGCCTCGCCTGATCCTTCGGCTCCGATATTGAAGATTTCGCGGCCTTCCAGAAAGAAAGGCCTCTTCTCGTCGAAAAACAGGTTCGTCCGCAGGTTCACGTCCACCTGCCCCGCATCCGATTCGACCTGGCTGAAATCGGGATTGATTGTTCCGTCAAGAATGAGGCTCGAGGTGATCCCATACTTCAATGTGAGGCTTCCTTCACGGCGAGTATCAACGACGCCGAGACGGCCGTTCTCGTGTGCATGTTGTTGGCTGAAGACCACAGCAGGGAGAACCTCTACCAATGTATAATGCTGAAGCCCGGTGTATTCCATGGGGGCCATTTGCGTAAGGAAGGCAAATCCCTTCTTCGGGTCCATGGGGGGAAAAGATCCGTGTTCGTTCCTCCTGCTGATGTACCGTTCGAAGAACACGGTCATTGTGACAATCTCGTCGTCGGAGTATCGAAGGCTTTTCAGGGGGAGCTGGACCTCGACCATATACCCGTCGGCGGTCATTGTGCCCGCAGAGTACCAGACAAAGTCGGCGTTGAAATCCTCTTGGCCTGCGGCAAATCTGCTGTCCATCTGGATGCCGGCAGGATTGACGTAGAGGGCTGTTAGTCCTTGCTGGTCGCCGAAGGTATCGAGGTTGATGCATATCCAGTCGTCCGGACGAATATTGTCCCGGGCAGCGACAGAGGTCTTCACAAGTGCCGGATCGTCGTAACAACGGAACGCAAAATACAGGTTCTCTGAATCATACGTCATGAAGACCTCGGTTTTCTGTTCCTGCTTCTTTCCGAAGTCCGGGGCGAACGTGAGAAAATCCGAAACCATCGGAGCATTCGACCATGACGGATCATTCAACACACCGTCAATTGCAGGTGCCGCCTCCACACGGAGGGGCTTCAAGGTCTGGGCATTTCCCGGATGAACTGAGAGGAACCCGGCGGCGGCAAGAATCACGATTGAACGAGTGGCCACATATCTCCGGCGTTTGTGAGATTGCATAAAGCTACGTGAACACAATCGGTTTGTTGCGAGTTCCCTTGGGGATATTGATCGGGCGTCAGGTTTCCGAAGGATTGTCTGTTCCCCCCTCGGTTCTTCTTCTGGCACGGAGCCGCGTGAAGAAGATCGAAACGACGAGAAGAACGCATCCCAGGACAAGGAAGGAAAGAATGCGGTAGGTCTGTTCCAATTGAATAATGCCGATCACCATAATATAGAGAACCGTCAGGCCGAGCGTCAAATGTCCCATCCAGCGATATTTGTGTTTCTTGACGAGGGCGCTCATGAGATAGTAGAATAATGCAACACCCACCCATGAAAGACTGGCCGTTCCCTCGGGCATCAGGTAGACGAGGGCATAGGGAAACGCACAGAAAGCGACCGTGAGGTAGGCATTTCTCATCATTTCCGTTTTCAGCTCGAGCCGGTCCTGCTGCCAGTTGAGAATTCGCGCGCTGATGAGGGAAACGACGCCGAATCCTATGCTCATTCCGCTCTCGCCTTCAGAGACGACCAGGTACCCTATGACAATAGCCAGGAAAATCACAAAGTTGGCGACGACAATGAATCTGGAGCGAAACCATATGGCCGTCGAGAGAACAAGGATGCTTTGGAGTGAAAGCCAGACAAACACATCGGGCGGGGTGAAGGCCTTCAGAAGTGCCACACTCAATGCCATGTATCCGAACATCGAATAGATAAACGTCGAGAATCGGCTCCTTTCTTCCACCCAGAACAAAACTGCAAGCGTGAGGAACAGGACCGAGACCGCCAGATGAGAGACAACAAAGGCTTCCTGGAACGAGGTGAGGGTAAGTACCAGGAAAATGCCGTAGCTCCCCGCGACGTTCAGCCCCGATGCCACAACGACACCGAGCCCTTCTGTTTGAGGACCCGGACGACGCAGCGTCGCGGCGGCAAACAGCAGAGCGTAAAGGAGCAAGAACCAAATGCTGATGCCGGGGGCGGAGATGATCTGAATCTCATGACCCAGAATCGGATTGCCGAGCGAAAATAGGAGATGGGTGAAGTACGCGAGGGCTGTCCCCAGAACAAGAATCGAGTTCCATCCTTTCTGCACTCGCGTCAACATGATATACACCGCAAGGAACGTGATGGCTGCTAACACGACAAAAGGATGGTCTAAGACGAGGGCGGCCCCGAAACCGTAGAGCAGCCCCAGCCCGGTAAGGTAAATCGAGTCTCTGCGAAGAGCGACTGCGAGGATGCCTGCGACGACAAGGATGAGGAGCAGAATGCCGGCAGGAGAGTCCGGTTCGAGGGGGGGCGTATCGCTGAAAAAGAACAACCTGAGTATCGAAAAATAGACCAGGGCAAGGCCTGCGCCAAACAAGTATTGAGAAATGAGTATGTATGATGCGCGCCAGCTGTGCGCCAGCAAGATCATTCCGGCCGCGACAGCAACGCCAAAGAGAGAAGGAAGAAACGAAGGGAGGCCTTGATAGGGGAACGTCAGGACAAACGCCATCCCGAATGCCAGCACCACGATTCCCGCTTTCGCGAACCACTTCTGCCCCACTTCGAATTCGAGTTCCTCCTCGTCCTCCTCCTTCCCGGGCACAGGCTCGAGCTGTGCTTCAGCCAGCTGCATGCCGAGGTATGACTCAAGGCGAGAGATTCTCTCTTCGAGCTTCCGAAGGCTTTCAGCGAGTGACTCTATGTTGTCACGCGATTCGCGGGGGTCCATGGGTGTCGAATGCCGGGAAAACTAATGATTGGTCGGGGGAGAAGCAAGGAGAAGAATCATGTGGTGGCTGATTGCAGGACCTTCCCGGCGTTGATTTCCTCGTTGATCAATTGTCGCAGTCTTGCTGACTCTCTTTTGATTTCCGCTTTGACTGCCAATCGCATCAACGGGCCAAAAAGCCGGAGTAGCATGGCGCCGAAGCCGACCGATCTTTCGGGGCGGGAAACGAGCCAGCGTGCCCGGGTTCCTTGTCCGGACGGCGTTAGCGAAACTGTTGTGCGGGCCAAGCCGATTTCGGTTGCAGTTTCAACCGTGAAATAATCAAACGGATTCCAGTCAACGAACGTCTGCAGGATTTCCTTACCGCCTTTGATGCAGGAACATGAAGTGCCCGGAGCCACACGATGGTCCTTTAAGCCCTGAAGCGTCACTTTCTCCATTTCGCAATAGTGGGCCAGATGCCCCGGCTCCACAAGGCATTCCCACAAGACGCTTTGGGGGACAGGGTACTCCGCGTCAACATGGAACCAGGAGTCTTTCTCATGCACGGTCATTCGGTGTCTGTCCCGTTGTTGCTCCCATGCATTTGCCACATCGTGGATAGATCCGCGAACTTCACCAAGATGCTCGTATCTCTCCGAATGCCGCCGCATTGTTGTCGGAAGTTCCCCGAAAGGAATAGCGGCAAAACAGGCCTCGGTGAGAAAAGCGTATACCTTGAGGCCTGTTGATTCTGTCACGCTGTTCTTCAACAGTCTGTGAACGAGAATGACATCCGGCCCCGAGAGCTCTTCCCCCTGCTTCATTGACTGAATGAGAAAGGTTCCATGATGTGCTACAAACTTGAGATCGAGGGAAGGAGTGAGCCGGCAACCTTTGCATCCGCAGGTTTTCATGCGTCCGCTGAGGCTTTCCCGACTGATCAAAAAGGCGTTGTAGAATCGTTCGATGGCCTCCAGGCACGTTTGACCAAGGAGAAAACTCCCTTGAGGTGCATAGAAGAACAATGCGTCACCCTCGAGCTTGGCAAGAATCAGTGGGGGGAGAACGTTTTTAACGAGAGTGTCAAGAAGGTGTTTGACGATATCCAGCGCGTGCTCAAGCTCAACCTGCGTGAGCAACTCAGTATACCCGCTGATATCGGCGATGAAGAGGAAACCGGTCTGTCGTTTTCCGGTCACGGCTTCTTTGTATAGGCGGCTTTCTGTTCAGTGCTGAGGACTTCGTTCATGCTTCCCGTTCTGTATCCCTGGAGGTCGAGTGTGACGTAAACGTACCCGAGCTTTTTCAGCTCCGAAACGATCCGTTCTCTGATCCCCTTTTCCAAGAGCTTGTCAAAATCCTGTTGTCCCACTTCCAGGCGGGCTGTGCGGTCGTCGTGATGCCGAACGCGAAAGAAACGGAAGCCCAGGTCTCGCATGAGCGTTTCCGCTGCATCGACTTTCATAAGGTTCTCCTTTGTGATACCAAATCCGTACGGAAATCGCGATGCAAGACACGCGAAAGAAGGCTTTTCCCACGTCGGGATGCCAAGATCCTTCGCAAGCATCCTGACGTCGTTCTTGCTGAATCCCGCTTCGAGAAGGGGAGAGCGGATTTCCTGCTCGGACTTTGCTTTCATTCCCGGCCGAAAATCCCCAAGATCATCAAGAATGGTCCCGTCGGCCACCCATATGATTCCCTCTTCCCGGGCAATGTTGTGCAGCTTCCCGAACAATTCGGTCTTGCAGAAATAACACCTATTGGGAGGGTTTTCGCGGAATTTCAGATCATCCGTTTCCTCGGTGTCGACTACCCGGAATCGGGTCCCGAATTCTCTCGCGAGCTCGATTGCCTCTTCGAATTCCCGAGACGGGTAGGTCTCCGATCGCCCGATAACGGCCAATGCCCTTTCTCCCAACGTCTCGGTTGCCACCCGGATAAGCAGCGTGCTGTCGATTCCGCCTGAAAACCCGATGGCGACCGAGCCCATTTCACTTAGGATCGAGCGAAGGGCCGAATGCTTTAGGTGAAGTCCTTCGTCCCTCATGATCGGATTCCGCTCCCGCGGTTCCACAATAGTAACGGGGGTCTCTCTTTTCATTGTCCTGTCAGGATCTCAACAACGGCATTCTTCACTGTGTCAAAAGGCATGGTTTGGCCCGTCCATCGCCGGAAGGACGCTGATCCCTGGTGAAGCAACAGATCAAGCCCGCCCAGAACCGTCGCTTTGGAATCTAACGCCATCTTGATCAATTTGGTTTCGATCGGGACATACACGCAGTCCATGATGAACTGCGTCTTCTTGAACTTGGCATCCTCCAGCGGGGAGGCATCGGAATAAGGTTTCATCCCCACAGACGTGGTGTTGATGATGACATCCGCCTCATCGATGGTTTTTTGGAGATTGTCGACAAAGAGAGATTCACTCGAGATCTTCGTTTCGGGGCGAACATCGGCGAAGGCCGCAGCGACCTCTTCTGCGTTCTCAAGCGATCTGTTGAGAATGGTGACGCTTGCCGGCTGATGATGGCGCAGCAATCCGTAGAGAACCGCCCGCGCGGCGCCGCCTGCTCCCAGCACAAGAATCCTCGCACCCTCGATTCTTGAGTTGAAGGGGGAAATGGATTCCAGGAACCCCAGCAGGTCGGTATTGAGGCCAATCAGCCGGTCGCCTGTCCGGGTTACCGTGTTGACGGCTCCGATTGCCTCTGCCTCCGGGTCCACTTCATCCAGGTGCTTCATAACTCCCTGTTTGTGAGGGAGTGTCACATTGAATCCCGAAAACTCCCTTTTTCGAAGGTCCAGGATTGCTCCCCCAAGGTCATCCGGCTCGACATCGATTGCTTCGTACCGACAGTCCATTCCCAGCGCCTCGAATGCAGTATTATGCATGAGAGGCGAAAGGGAGTGCGCTATAGGATGTCCTATGATGGCAAACTGTTTCATGGTCTGCGGGCGGCAATACCCGCCCTGGAAAATGGAACATACGAATCTTTGAGGCCAGAGAAAACTATTTCTTTATGAGATGGGAAAAATCCCTGGAGATGGCGAGGGAAGGATACTCGGCCTCGAAGGCTTTGCTGAGACCGGAATCGAGTGCAAACGCATGCTTGAAACAGACGAGGGCCTGTTGCTTGCGGCCGCTCAGCAGGAATGCCTTCCCTTTGCTGTAGAGAGCGGGAGCGAACGAAGATGTCAGGGCGAGGCAGCTGTCGAGGGCATCGATCGCCTCTTCCGTGTGCCCAAGCTCCTGCAGAGTGTCACCGTAGTCGTACCAAGCCTCGGTATTGTTCGGGTCGAGCTTCAGAACCATGCGGTAGCTTGAGAGACAGTCCTGATACCTGCCAAGGTTGTACTCGGCGTCGGCACGGGCATACCAGAGCTCGGGGTACTCATTGAAAATGTTCAGTGCGCGGATGTAGTCGGCCAAAGCCTTCTTGGGTTCATCCAAGGCGTCGTAGCTGCAGCCCCGCCCAAAATACGACTCATAATGCGAATCGTCGTGGAACAGCGCCATGGTAAAACTCTCGATTGCATCCTTGTAGCGTCCAAGCCCCTCGTAGGCGTTTCCGAGATTGTGCCATGCCGGAACATCGGTCGGCTCAAGTTCGAGCGTCTTCTTGTATGCCTTCACGGCTTCCTGCAATTGCCCAAGGTTGGCATGGGCGTTTCCCATGTTGTAGTGAGCGGCAGGGAAGTCCTCTTTGATCGCCAGGGCGAGCTCATAGCTCTCGATCGCCTGCGCAAAACGGCCGATTCTGTTCAAGACAATTCCCCTGTTGTACCAGGCGTTTGTGTTGAATGGGTCCCTGTTCAGGTGCTCGTCGTAGCACTTGACGGATTCTTCCAGCTGATCGAGAAAATCGTGGCAATATCCGAGCTCGTACCATGCATCGCAGTTCTCTGGGTTGACCGTCAGGATCCGGCGGAAACACGCGAGCGCCTCTTCGAACCGATCCTGCTTCTCGAGCGCAACGCCCTTGAGAAAGAGGGCCTCCTCGTGCATCGGTTCCAGCTCCAGGGCCCGTTCCAGCGACTCAACTGCTTCGTCCATCCGATTAAGATTATCGAGCGTTATCCCGCGGTTGACAAAGATGTCCGCATCAGCCGGGTTCATCGCGAGAGCCTGGTCAAAGCAATCCAGCGCTTCGTCATGACGGACGAGGTTGTTGAGAATCATTCCTTTGCGCTGCCACGCATCGGCGCTGTAAGGTTCAAATGAGAGGAGACGTTCGGTAAACGAGAGGGCTTCTTCGAACTGCTCGTGTTCGAAGTAGAACTGGATGATTTCTTCGAGGGCTTCTGTGCTATTGATATCCTTTTCCCCGTTCCTCAACTGTTCTCGGAACTTCTGCACGTCATCGTCCGAGCGCCTGTTGGGTCTCGGATATTGGTCATCGTCATCAAAATGATCAAACGATGGCATTCAGAATTCCTGAGTTCTGGGGAACCCGTCCGCACTGCCTAGTCGCTTGGAATAAAAGGAAAAAACGAGCTGAAGTCAAGTAATGATTGAAGCGGATGGGCTAAATGACGGAAAAACGAAAAAGAAGGGACCAAGGTGCATTGCTTTTTCGCGTTTTCGGGGGTATATTTACTGTTCGCCGGTTTGAGAATGATTCGTGAGAACATAACGTCCCTTGAAGCCCGCCTCGAGGCAGTTTGCACCCGGGTGGGAAGAAAACGGGATGAGATCACGCTTGTAGCCGTCACGAAGACCTTCGGGGCCGATGTCATCCGAGAGGCGATGAGGGCCGGATTGAAGGATTTTGGCGAAAATTACGTTCAGGAATTGATCGCCAAGAATCAGGAACTTTCCGGCCTCTCCCCGCGCTGGCACTTTATCGGTCATCTTCAGTCCAACAAGGTCAAATACGTTGCTCCGTTCATCCACATGATCCACTCGGTGGACAGCATCAGGCTCGCCGGCGAGATCGACAAGCGCGGAGAGGGCTGCGGTCGGACCCTGGACGTTTTGGTCGAAGTACACTCGACCGACGAAGCGACAAAGTCCGGAGTCATTCCTGAGGAGACGATCGATCTTGTGAAACGGATGGCGGAATTGCCTCACCTGAGGGTCCGGGGCCTGATGACAATGGGGCCTTTCTCGGAAGACCCGAATGATTCCCGCCGCTCTTTCAGGCGGGTTGCCGAGCTTGCCAGAAAGATAGAGCAGGAAGGTATCGAAGGAGTGAGTATGAGAACACTCTCGATGGGAATGACAGCCGATTTTGAAGTTGCAATAGAAGAAGGTGCCACGATGGTCCGAATTGGCACCGCAGTTTTTGGTGAACGACCAAAGCACATTGAAGGATGAACGCATCCCCGGAGGATCCATGAAGATAACACCGCTCGAAGTGAAACGACAACAGTTCAAAAAGGTCATGCGCGGATACGACCCGGTTGAGGTCGACACGTTCCTCGATATGCTCTCGAATGAGCTGGAGGATCTCATCAAGCGCAACAAAGAGCTGAATGACAAGTCGATTGAATTGGAGGTGCAGCTGCGCGACTACAAGAACATGGAGAAGACGCTGCAGCAGACCCTGATGCAGGCACAGGAGACGAGCGGGAAATCGATCGCGAACTCGCGGAAGGAGGCCGATCTGATCGTGCAGGAGTCCCAAATGAAGGCCACGCAGATCCTGGAGAAGGCCCGCCTCGATTTCTCACGGGCGAAAGAAGAGATTGCACATCTCAAGGCGCGTAAAGAGAGCATCCTGAGCCGCCTCAAGGTTCTTCTCTCATCGGAGGTCGAACTAATCCGGGCCCTGGAAATCGATGATGAAGAGGTCACAAGGCCCGATCCGTCTCACGGCACAGGCAAGGAAGAAATCGCCATCGATGATATTTTGAAGAAACTCTGATACATTGTCGATTTCCGATTTTCGATTTGTGATTGAAAAACAATCGTCAATCGCAAATCGGCAATCGTATGTCGGCAATCATAAATTCTCCTCATGCTCCGCACCCAAATCGACGAAGCTCTTAAGGTTATCAAAGGCCGAACGAATTCCAATCCGGCGATCGGCATCATTTTGGGTACGGGGCTCGGGGGTTTGGCGAAAGAGATTGAGACGGAAACGGAGATTGACTACGGATCCATACCTCACTTCCCCGTTTCTACGGTCGAGTCACACCACGGAAAACTGATCTTTGGCAAACTGGCGGGGAAGCAGGTTGTCGCCATGCAGGGGCGGTTCCACTATTATGAGGCTTATTCGCTTCAACAGATCACGTTCCCTGTCAGAGTGATGAAGTTCCTGGGCGTCCATACGCTCCTTATTTCGAATGCCGGCGGCGCGCTCAATCCCGATTTCAGAAAAGGCGACATCATGATCATCTCCGACCACATCAATCTGCTCGGAGACAATCCTTTGATCGGGCCGAATGATGAAACACTGGGTCCCCGGTTCCCCGATATGTCGGAACCATATGACAGGGAGATGATCGCCTTGGCCGAAAAGGCCGCCCGGGAGCTCAAAATCAAGCTTCGGAAGGGCGTCTACGCGGCGATGCAAGGGCCAAATCTCGAAACTGCGGCTGAATACCGGTTCTTGAGGACGATTGGCGCCGATGCAGTCGGAATGTCGACGATCCCTGAGGACATTGTGGCTGTCCATATGGGGATGCGGGTCCTGGGTTTCTCCATCCTGACAGACGAGTGTTTCCCCGAGGCACTAAAACCGGTCTCCCTCGAGCAAGTAATCGCCGTGGCCAAGGAGGCAGAACCGCGCATGACGGCTGTGATGAAAGAGGTCGTCCGGCGGTTGCCTTAGAAGGAGGCCGACTTCTGACTCAGCTGAAGGTTACCTTCAACCGAGGCTGGACCTTGGCAGAAGGTAACCTTCTTCATACGCGAGAAGCTGGACTTCTAACAAACGTCTTTCAACCAATAACGAGTCTTCCCATGAAGACGAAAAAAGTAAAGAGACTGCTGAGAATGACATCCGTGGCCTTGGTTGCTGCCGTATTCCTCACTCCGGTTTCATTTGCATTTCAGGACTTCAAGCTTTCCAAGGGTCAAACGGTGTATGTCTCGGTTTACTCGAACATTCTCACAGCACCAAGGGGAGTTCCGTTCCATTTGGATGCGACATTGATCATCCGAAATACGGATCTGGAGGATTCCCTCGTTGTGGTCTCCGCCGACTTCTTTGATACGGAGGGAAAACTATTGAGAAAATACTTCGATTCCCCGATGATGCTGAAACCGTTGGAAACGAAACACGTCTACATTCCCGGGGAAAGCGAAAAGGGAGGCATGGGCGCGAATTTCATTGTACGGTGGAAATCAAGGAAACCGATAAACGTTCCCATCATCGAGTGCGTCATGAGCGGGACGAGATCGAATCAGGGAATCTCGTTCGTCGTCGCCGGACAGGTTATTCAGGAAGAATGACAAGAAG
>DATDRF010000299.1:0-18069 GCA_035291905.1 Bacteroidota bacterium | reverse complement strand
ATTCCGGCCAACAACCTATCAACTGCGCGTTTTGTAGGTCGGAACGATGTTCCGACTGGGAGAGGACCTCAAGCCGGAATACCATTCCGGCCAACAACCTATCAACTGCGCGTTTTGTAGGTCGGAATGAAATTCCGACTGGGAGAGGACCTCAAGCCGGAATACCATTCCGGCCAACAACCTCTCAACCGCGCGTTTTGTAGGTCGGAATGAAATTCCGACTGGGAGAGGACCTCGAGCCGGAATACGATTCCGGCCGACAACCTCTCAACTGCGCGTTTTGTAGGTCGGATGAAATTCCGACTGGGAAAAGACCTCGAGCCGGAATACCATTCCGGCCAACAACCACGGTTTCCACTTCTAACCATTGGGGGGATCCAATGTTTGACGATTTTGACGGCGCTTTCTATGAGCGCCACATGCCGCATTATCAACCGGCGGAGGCGGAATTTCACGTCATGTTCAGGCTTTACAGGTCGCTGCCGATCGAAGCGATTGAGCAAATGCGGGCTGAGCGTACGAAGTTAGAAAAAGAATTTATCGAGGCGAAGAGAGAAGGTCGGAAGCTCGATGGACGAGATTTTCACGCCGCTTATTTTGCCAAGTTCGACAAGCTCCTCAGCGGCGCGACAACGGGGCCGACTTGGCTGGGCGTTGACAAGGTTGCAGAGATTGTCAGAGAAGCGATCCATTTTCGGGATGAAAAAGAATATGACCTCTTTGCATACACAATCATGCCCAATCATGTGCACATGATCATGCAACTCTTGGGCGGGAACGAAACAAAGAAGGATCCGAAACCGTTGTTTCGAATTCTGCAGTCACTTAAGCGGAACACTGCTCTCGCGTGTAATCGCGCCCTCGGTCGCTCGGGTGCATTCTGGCAAGATGAGTCGTACGATCATGTCATTGTGGATGGAGACGAGTTGGCGAGAACGATGTGGTACATTCTCGAGAATCCCGTCAAGGCCGGGTTAGTGAAGAACTGGAAGGAATGGCAGTGGAGTTACGTGAAGGTGGGACTCATTGACGAGTAATCAATGCAATTGACCTCAAGCCGGAATACCATTCCGGCCAACAGCTTGATGGGCATAGGCTTTGTAGGTCGGAATGAAATTCCGACTGGGAGAGGACCTCGAGCCGGAATAACATCCCGGCCAACAACACAAAGGCCATCCCCCTCTTCGGGAGATGGCCTCTGCATTTTGTATCGGATCTATTCCGACGTTACTTCACCAGCGACATCTTCATGGTCTTCTTGAAGTTGCCGTGGATGAGGGAATAGAAGTATGTTCCGCTGGAGACCGATTGGCCGCCGTTTGCCTTGCCATCCCAAACAACCTGGGAAGGACCGGCCGGGTATTCCTGATGATCGACCAGCGTGCGGACTTCCCGTCCCAACATATCGAAGATCCTTACTGAGACCCGGTCCCTGATCGGGAGCGAGAAGCGGATCGTCGTCGTCGGGTTGAAAGGATTGGGGAAGTTCTGTTCGAGCACATAGTCGTCCGGCATGATGATGGTGACGTCTTTTGCTTCGATGCCGGTTGTGACCGCACTTCCTTCGATGACCCTCAGTCCCCATCGTTTTGAATTCACGATCTTGGATGTCGTGTTCAGGTATTTTACCGAATCGACATTCCATGTCTTCGTGGTGATGGTGATGCTGTCGGAGAGGGCCTGATAGGGAAGGATAAGATCTTCTTTGCCGTCCTTATCGAAGTCCGATTTCCTTGCATACATCTTTGAAACGAAGGAATTGTCGATCGTCCAAGTTGTATCGAGGCGTCCGCCGGTTCCGCTCAGGGAGTCGGTGATCGTCATGGCGGAGTAAACACTTGATTCGCCGTTGTACAGTACGCTTGTAGTCCAACTGGCCGGACTGGTCTTGTCACCGCCCTGCTGGAACTCCATCTGTATCACGTTGAACCCGCCCTTTGTGGCTGCTCCATAGACGGTACCAAAATACAGCTCAAAATTATGATCCCCGTCAATATCTCCGTAACCGTACCCGAACATGGATGAACTGTCGACTGTGCTTGCGAAGTCGAGAACCGCCACGTTTGTGGAATCGATAATATTGATCGAGTCCGGCGAATCATAGTAAATCATGTGAACTTTGCCGCTGTTATCTTTCTTGCCTGCGCCGAGATACGTCGGCAGATAGACTTCCTGTCTTCCGTCTCTGTCGACATCAAACGCAAATCCGCTGAACAATGCCACGTCGTCGACTGTCCCACCAAGGTAGAAATTCGTCTTCTTGAGATTGTTGCGCGTCGGCTGAGCGGCCGTATCGGCAAATGCCCATGCTCCCAACGAATCTCGCAGAATAGTCACATTCTTGAGATTCCAGTTGTGCACGATCATTTCCTTCTTTCCGGCACCGTCAAGCTGTGCGGAAATCATGGAGACCGGACTGCCACCGCTGAGGCCCCAGGGGGCGAGAAGGGTCCTTCGCGCCACGAACGCCGTGTCGAACGATGAGAAACCCGGATTGTCAGTATCCCATCCGCCGACTGCCTTGACAATGAAATACTTATCCTCGGCGTTGGAATCGTTGTTCATGGTTAGAACCAGCTCATTGTTGCCGTCGACGTCGAGATCGGTGACCTCGAAATACTCCGAGTTTCCGATAAGAGCGGCTGTCCCTATTCCAAGAGTCGTGTTGCTCAGCAACTGAGAATAAGTCGTCCCGTAATTGGCGCTTCCGGTCACGCCGTCCCATTCATAGATGTAGACACCAAGATTACCCACCTGGAAGATGATTTCCTTCCTGCCGTCGTTGTCCAGATCACCCGTTGTAACGTAACGCGGTGTGGATCCGTCACCGCCGGTCACTCTCGGCGATACCCACACCAAAGCGATGGAGTCGTTGCCGACAACTTCGAAAACCGCGACACGACCACCACCGGAGTAACTTGTGGCGAGAATCTCCCCCTTGCCGTTGCCATCCAGGTCGCTGTCAAACCATACCCCGCGGATACTCTTAAGTCCGTTCAACACAGTGTCCTGTTCTGTGCCCGGCAACAAAGGAAAGTTGTACTTCGTCACAAGGCTTGCCTGCCCGAACGTCAGACAGGTAGCTGCAACGAGAACAAACGCGATAGCAAGAGTCCTCATAACGGTTCTCCTTTTGTGATTAAAAAACGGATCTATGATGAATTCGATATGTTTCAAAACGGGCGTGGAAGAGGCTGATTTCGTGTGAAATGATGCCAGATGAAGATACCAAATAACAGCCCATTGTGTCAAGGATAAACTTCAGCTCGGGTTCAACGTCCGGCCGGACACCTCGCCAAACATTGCGCCTCTCCTTAATCGGTTACTGTTGTGAGGGCCTCCGCGATCTGCACCGCATTCGTTGCCGCCCCTTTGCGGACATTGTCAGCGACAATCCAAAGATTGATGCCGTTCTTCCTCGTGTTGTCTTTTCTGATGCGCCCGACGAAGACAAAATCATTTCCATCCGCGGTGATTGGCATCGGATACTCGCTGGTTGCAGGATTGTCTGCCACAATGATACCCGGTGCTTTCTCGAGAACGCGCCTGACTGCTTTTGGGCTTGAGGGTTTCCTGAACTCTATGTTGACGGCCTCGCCATGCCCGCCTATAACCGGAATTCGCACGCAGGTTGCCGTCAACTCTATCTTCCTTCCCATGATCTTTGTCGTCTCATCGATCATCTTGTGCTCTTCTTTTGAGTATCCGTCATCATGAAACACGTCGACCTGAGGAATCGCGTTGTATGCGATCTGATGGGGGAACTTCTTTTGTACGGGAGTCCTCTGAGCGAGCTCCTCTTCAAGCTGGAGCGCTCCCTTTTGGCCGGCTCCTGTAACAGCTTGATAGGTTGAAACAACGACCCGTTTAATCCCAAAACGGTCGTGAAGCGGTTTGAGGACAACGACGAGCTGAATCGTGGAGCAGTTGGGGTTTGCAATGATGCCGCGATGCCGGAAGATCTCTTTTGGGTTGACCTCTGGAACAACGAGGGGAACGTTCTTTGTCATGCGGAAGGCGCTGCTGTTGTCGATCACCACTGCACCTGCTTTGGCGGCAATCGGTCCGAATTCCCTGCTCACCGATGCGCCGGCGGAGAAGAGCGCGATATCGATTCCCTGAAATTGCCCGGCAGAAAGCCGCTGAACAGTGACGGGCCCTCCACGGAAGACTAAATTCGATCCGGCGGACCGTTCGGAGGCTAGGGGAAGAAGCCTCCCGACGGGGAAGTTGCGCTCTTCCAGAACCCTGATCATCGTTCTGCCCACCAAACCTGTCGCACCAACTACCGCTACATTCCAAAGCTTCATATGTTTTCCCTCTGCGTCCTTTGCGCCTTCATCGCGTCCTCCGCGGTTAGTCTTTTTTCAAGCGCAAAGTCCGCGACGAAGGCGCAAAGAGCGCAAAGAATTTGAGAACCCACCATTAGATCAACTTCAGTTCAGAGAGGATCTTTCTCAACTTCTCCCGATTCGCCTGCTTCATTTCGACGAGCGGCAAACGGTAGACCTCGTCGATCATCCCCATCATCGCAAGTGCGGCTTTCACCGGAATGGGGTTTGATTCAAGAAAATTCGCATTCATGAGGGGGAGGAGCCTGTTGTGCAGTTTGAGTGCCTTGTCCCATTTTCCGCCCAAACAAAGGCGAACCATCTCCGAGAATTCCCCCGGGACTTCGTTTGCCACCACAGAAATGCATCCGTCTCCGCCAACCGCCATCACCGGAAGTGTGAAGGCGTCATCACCCGACAGGAGGGAAAACTGTTTTGGCCTGTTGCGGGCTATCTCCATGATCTGGGAGATGTTTCCGGAAGCCTCTTTGACCGCAACGATCCGGGGTATCTCCTCCGCCAGACGCAGCGTGGTTTCGGCCTCGATGTTCCCGCCCGTTCGCCCAGGTACGTTGTAAACAACAAGCGGCAAGTCGACCGCTTCTGCTATTGCCAGGTAATGGCGAAAATACCCCTCCTGCGTTGGCTTATTATAGTAAGGGCCGACAATCAGTGCGCCATCGGCACCCGCTTCTTTTGAAAAACGGGTCATTTCGATCGCCTTCTGAGTACTGTTGCTTCCGGCCCCGGCAATGACAAGAGCACGGCCGCGCACAAATTCTACGACAAGCCGAATGAAATGCTCCTGTTCCTGCTGGGACATTGTGGGGTTCTCGCCGGTCGTTCCCATCGGTATTATCGCTTCAACCCGTCCGCGAATCTGGAATTCGACAAGCTCAGAAAGCGCCGCCTCGTCGACCGAGCCGTTCTTCTTGAAGGGAGTAACAAGCGCGGTCCCCGTTCCTTGAATCTTCTTAAGTTTTGGCATCAATTGTCCTTTCCTCTGCAAGAAGTCCGACTTCTCGCAAAGGGGGTGCCTTAGTTAGAAGTCGGACTTCTGACTACGCGAGCGATTCGTCAGCATCTCCTCAAGGATATCATCCATCGTAAAAATCCCCTTCCTCCCATGAATCCACTCGGCCGCAAGGACGGCTCCAAGGGCGAATCCGCTGCGGTTCTTTGCCCGATGGGTCAGCTCAATAGTATCCGCGCCGGAGTCGGCCGTCACTGTGTGCGTCCCCGCGACGGCCCCCAGTCGTGTCGAAACGATATGGAGGAGCTCCGGCTTGATCTTTCCCTCTGGCGCACCGACGAGTTTTCCCTTCTTGCGTTCAACCCGTTTCAGAAGTATTTCCGCCAGAGTAAGCGCCGTCCCGCTGGGACTATCGGCTTTCTCCTTGTGATGAGTCTCGTGAATGGAGAGGTCGTACTCGGGGAATGCATTGATAAGATCGCCGAGCTCTTGCACCAGACGGAAGAACAGGTTCACTCCGATGGAATAGTTCGAAGCATAGATAAGTCCTGTACCGGCTTTCTTGACAAGAGCCGCCACTATATCAAGGTCCTTTCCCCATCCCGTGGTTCCGACCACAAGATCCTTCCCGAGTCCCGACCAGTGCTCAATGTCTTTTCTGACGGTCTCCGCTTTGGAGAAGTGGATTCCCACGTCGATACGGCGAGCCTCTTCACCTGAGAGCGGAGCGGATTTTGAATCGAATGTCTTTGAGATCGAATGGCCCCGTTCCAGCGCGATGCGTTCGGCCTCCTTTCCCATTTTTCCGTAACCTATGAGAGCGAGATTCATTGTGGCCGCCTGCCAATCATGAGGCGCCTATCGGTTCAAAAAAACCCGCCGCCGGAACTGTTGAAAAGAATTCCCTGTGCAGCCGCTGAACTGCAGCAGTCACGTCTGCTTCATTCATGACGATACTCATGTTGATTTCAGAGGCCCCCTGGGAGATCATGATCACGTTAATGTCTCCCAGCGCGCGAAACACGCGGTCTGCTATCCCGACTGTCGAATGCATCTGATCCCCTACAATGCAGACAATCCCCTTGTGTTCTCCGACGGAGACATCGGCATAGCCCTCAAGTTCTCGAACGATCTCCCCGAGGCGGACCGTGTTGTCGATCGTCAGCGAAACCGCGACCTCCGATGTGCTCACAAGATCGACCGAGGTCTTGTATTTGCTGAAGACCGCAAAGATCGATTCGAGGAACCCGTACGCCATGAGCATCCGCGTCGATTGGATATTGATGACGGTGATCCCTTTTTTTGAAGCGATCGATTTGACCGGAATATTCGATTCGGGCGGCTCTTCGACAATGGACGTGCCCGAGGCCTTCGGTCTCCTGGAATTCAGAACGATGACAGGTATCTTATTCCGGACGGCCGGCAGAATCGTGCTGGGATGGAGGACTTTTGCCCCGAAATATGCGAGTTCGGAGGCCTCCCTGAACGAGATCACTTTGATCTTCTTTGCATCGGGCGCGATGCGCGGGTCGGCTGTGAGGATTCCATCGACATCGGTCCAGATCTGAATCTCTTCCGCATGGAGCGTCGCGCCGATGATGGCGGCCGAATAGTCCGATCCTCCGCGGCCGAGGGTGGTCGTTACCCCCTTTGCGGTACTCCCGATGAATCCTTGCGTGACAACGACTGCATCCTCTGCGAGAGCAGGAAGGAGGATCTCCTGCGCTTTTCTTTCGATGGTTTCGAAAAGAGGAGCGGCCGAACCGAAATGGTCGTCAGTAATAAGAAACGAGCGGGCGTCGATGAACCGGGCGGGAAGGCCGCGTTCGAGCATGGCCTCGGCGAAGACGAGCGAGGAAAGCCGTTCGCCCACGGAGCTTATCGAATCGAGCGAACGATCGGTCAGTTCGCCAAGAATGGCAATCCCCTGGCAAAGAGTCTTGAGCTCCTCGAAACGCTTCCGGATGTCCAGAATGAGCATCTGGATCGTCGAACGATTCTCGAGCAAATTCTCAAGAAGGACGACATGCCGTTCGAAGAGGTCGTTCAGAGAAGTCGTGGCAGCATCCAGCTGCCCGTCGAGGGCATGGTGAGCCGATTGGATAAGCGTGTTGGTGGCTCCGGCAATGGCGGAGAGAACAACAAGCGGCCGGCGGGGCCGCTGACCCCCGACAATCTGAATCGCCGTATTCATCGCCGCGGCGTTTTCAACAGAAGTGCCGCCAAACTTCATGATGATCATGCTCTCATCGATCCTCTTCTTCGCGTCATGAGAGGCAGCACGGGCTATTTGCCCCCGGCTACGCCCGTCTCCTGCAGCGCCTTTTGGTAGACCTTCGCATACTCCCTGATTCCGTGATATAACGCCTCGGCGATCTTTTGTTGGCCGGAGTTGCCCTTGAGGACTTTCTCTTCATTCCTGTTGGAAAGGTATCCCGTCTCAACAAGGACGTTCGGCATGGAGGCGCCGACGAGGACATAGAACCCCGCCTGCCGTACACCGCTGTTGCGGATCTTCAGTGCATCCGCCATGCTCGTTGCAGCAATGGCGGCAAATTGCTCGCTGTAGCGCATGAACGCGCTCTGCTGCATCGAAACAAGTATGAAATTTTCCTCTGTAAGAGCCTTGTAGCGTTCCTCGAATCCCTCTTCCAGGTTCACAACCGAATTCTCACGTTCCGCGATCTTGATCGCCTCCTGGGTCCTTCCCGGCCTGAGAAGATAGATCTCGAAGCCGTTTTGTCTGGAGGGTTTTTTCTCCGTTGAGTTGCAATGGATGCTGATGAAAAGCTTCCCGTTGGCGTCGTTGGCGATTTGCGTTCGTCTGTAGAGCTCGATGAACGTGTCGGTTTTCCTCGTGTAGACGACCTTTACCCCCTTCAAATTCTTTTCGATGAGCCTGCCGAGCTTGAGGGCGACTCCAAGTGCGACATCCTTTTCCTTTGTTTTTCCGACGCCGATCGTACCCGGATCCTTTCCCCCGTGGCCCGCATCGATGACGATCACATCCAGCTTCCATCGTTGCTGCGCCTCTGCCAGTGTCTCTTTAATGATCTGCTGACGCTGGCGTTCGAGTTCGGCCTTCTCCGTCTCCGATTGTGTGTGGAGGGAAATAAGAAGATTGTTGGTGCCGGGATCGGTAATGACCTCTGCATGTTTCACGTCGGGGGCGACCTTGAAGGTAAGCTGAACCGAACTCGGAGACTGAAACACGAGGATGCGGCGGATTGCCCCGTACGGCCGGATCTTGCCCAATGTCACTGTGTCTGCCCGGGCGTTCGTAACGGTGACAAAAAGCCAGCCGTCGGGTTTGAGCCATGCCTCGACGTCGCCCAGTTTTCGTGATGCCTCGATCGTCATCAGGTACCCGTTCAGCTTCGGCTCGATCTCGACATTGGTAATGTCAAACGGAGATGCCGAGGGCGTGGTGCTCGCCGTGACCGTGAGCTCGACGTCGTCGAACGAGATATCGCCCGGCCAGAGGACCGCTATCGTTTTGATGAATTCCCCGGCGGGAACGAAGTAGACATCCCCCTCGACGAAGGCGTCGGTGGGGAGCTGAATCACGCTTGCTGCGTTGGAGGAGAGGTCGGTGATGACGAGATAGGGGTTCTCCGCCGTCACTTTGACGCGGTGAAAGGCTATGCGAAATTCGGCCTTTCTGACCGTGGCGTTGACGGAGGAGGGAAACCGGAAAACCCGGATGAAATCATTGAGAGAAAGAAAGACAACGTCGGATCGTTCCTGTGCCCTGATTGAAACGGGGGGCTCGGTCCCGATCCTCACGCTCACGGAAACCGTATCGCGGGGCGAAGCGGAGAGGCCCGCTGCGGGAAGAAGGAAGAGGCAGAGAAATGGAATAATCCATCGGGGTCGTGTCATCGTTCAGCGGTAGTTCACGAACTGCATGGCAAATGGGAGGTCGCTTCCCCGGACTAACTTCATGACCTCCTGAAGATCGTCCTTGCTTTTGCCTGTCACCCGCACCTGGTCATCCATGATCTGCGCCTGAACCTTGAGTTTTGAGTCCTTGATGATTTTGACCAGCGTTTTTGCATTCTCTTTTTCGATCCCGACGCGAAGAGAGATGACCTGGCGGACGGTGCTATTGGCGGCCGGCTCGATCTTTCCGTAATCTAAAGCCTTGATCGCGACGCCTCGCTTGATGAGCTTTGACTGGAGGATGTCGATAACACTCTTGAGTCTGAATTCATCGTCGGAAATTACGACGATCTGTTTCTCCTTCTGATTGAAGTCAATCGAGGACTTCGAATCCTTGAAATCATAACGCTGCGAGATCTCTTTTCTCGCCTGGTTCAATGCGTTATCAACCTCCTGCAGGTTCACTTCAGAGACGATGTCAAACGAATTTGCCTGGGCCATAGTCCTATTTCCACGTTTCAGTGACCGCGATCGACCGGGCCCGAAGCTCCGCCAGGAACGGCTGAAGCGGCACACATTGTTCGGGAGTCATGACTCCGCGGGTACCGATGGTACCCTTTGTCAGCATTTGAGCAATGACCGACGTAGGATACGCCGTCGTTCGCATCATTGCCGTAATATTGTCATTCTTGTCAAAAGAATCAATCAGGTTGAACTCCAGTGTCGTTTCTTTTCCGTCGCGGAGGCCGGAGACCGTCACGCGAAGAAGGACGACATCGGGACCATCGCCTGTCAGCTTTCGTTTGAGGAGCTCAGAAAACATTTCGCGCGAGGTGAGCACATTCGATCCGACGACAACAGGCTCGGAAGAGGCGAACCCGAGATCAAGAAGAGTCTTGAATCTTTCACAGTGGCCCGGATAACGGATTGTCTTGTAGTCGAGATGACGAACCTTTCCTTCGAACATTTCGGGAAGGAGCGAGGATCCTCCTGACGTATGGAATGCCTCGAGGGTTCCGAAAGGCGCGGGGAAATCGATCGCCTCGACCTCGGTGAGCGTCTCATGTTGAACGATGCGTGAATCCCGCAATGTGGCAGAGAATCCCGAATATTCATTCACCAACCCCTCAACCGCGAAGACCAGCTGATAGTTGAACGGGGGCCTTGGCTCCTGCGGCAGGCCTCCGACACGAAGGGCGATGCGGTCAATGGATTCGAAAAGTTCAGCCCCACGTGCGGCCAGCACATTGGCCATTCCCGGTGCGAGTCCGCAATTCGGAACAATGGCGACCCCCTTTTGCCGGGCCTTGGGATCAAGTGATCGCTGCCGGCGGACCACGTCATCATTTCCACCAAGGTCGCAGAAATGAACCCCTGTTTCGATGGCAGCAAGTGAAAGGCCGTAGTTGAACCGGTAGGAGACCGCGCCGATGGCACAATCGTGTTCCCCCATGAGTGCCACGACGTTGTCCTGATATTCCACGTCGAGGGCCACCGGCTTCACAAGAGGAGACCCTATCCGCTCGGCTGTCCTGCGTGCAGCGGCAAAGTCCGAATCTGCGAGTGTAATTCCGGTAACCCCCTTGGATCGCGCCAGGTCAAAAGCCAGAGCGCTTCCCATGAGTCCGGAACCGAGGATGAGGAATTTCATGGATGGCGGTTAATAGTAAACAGTGAATAGTGAATAGTTTCCTGCATGATCATGTTCAAAAGACTCTTCCGTGGACATTTTGAATTCTGTCTTCTGGATTCTTGCTCCTGACTCCTGCATCCCATGAAACCTGAAACCTGAGACCTGAAACAACAGCGCCTATTTTCTGATTTGACCGGTCTCCATACTCCAAAACAGCAGATCCAGCTCGTCCAAAGGAATCCCGATGGTCTCTGCAAAGCTCTGGAATCGTTGTTCAATCGAAAGATAGCGCTTTCTTGAGAGAGAGGGGGAAAGGGTGCGAATGACCCCGTATCGTTTGAGGTTCCTCAAAATGTGACGGTCAAGGATCGCGAGACCCTCGTTTCGTCCGATATTCCTCAGGAAATGCGTCGCCTCCTTCTGGCCGAGCCCGTTGACGTTTCCGACAAGCCATTCTCTCAGTTCTTGTGCGCCGGGGTCGTTGGCTATCCGACGATGAATCGCAGGAAACGCAGTGCGAGCTTCGAGGAGGTATCGCGCTTTCGTGCGATGAAAACGGATGTAGTGCGTTCTGTCGCGGAGAAACTGCTCGGGATCGAATCCTGTCTCCGCAAATCGATGCTCGCGGAGAAGGTCGATGACACGTTCGGCGTGCTCTGCCTTCGATTGAGGAGTCAGAAGACAGTACACAAGCTCGTAAAAATACTCGTCGGGAGGGACCCGGGCAAAATCATCAAGCCTCGAGCGGATCAACTGCCGGATTTCCCTGTGCCGCTTTCTTAACTCCACCAGGGCGGGTGCCATGCGTTCTGATTTCATTCCGCGAACGACACGTATTCATTTCCCGAGCGGGCCCTCAGAAAGACAAGCCCGTCGCGCACCAATCCGGAAAGAAGCGTCCGAAGCCAGGGGAGGTCTCCTGCGGTGAAGTTGCGTTTGATTCTCTTTCCGAGCTGCCGCACATGAATCGAACGGCCTCCGTCAAGATGACGTAATACCTCGATGATCCTTCCGCGATAGATTCTGTCGGGAATGCCGTCCTTGCCGGGCTCGGCCTTTGCCGGCTTTCGGAAGGTCGATCGGACGGCAAACGCGCTGGGACAGAGAGCGTTGACGGGACAATCCGAACACCTTGGCGACGATGCGGTACAGATGAGTGCACCGAGCTCCATCAATGCCTGGTTCCAGGAATAGGCGTTCTTTGACGGGAGAATATCCTCCGCAGTCCGCCATATATCGGATCCTTTTTGGGGGGCGGGGAAAAGCCGATTCAATACCCGCTGAATGTTCGTATCGACCATGGCGACAGGTAGACCGAACGCGAAGCAGGCAACGGCTCCTGCCGTATATCGCCCGATTCCGGGGAGACTCCGGAGTGCTCCCACGGTGCCCGGGAGTCTTCCACCCATGGTTGCACATACCTCTTTGGCGAGATTTCTAAGCCGCACGGCTCTGTTGTTATATCCCATTCCCCGCCACGCCCGAAGAACATCGGCCGTACCGGCGCGGGACAACGATCGGAGCGTTGGAAATCGTTTCAGGAATCTGCGGTAGTGGATGAGCACCCTGTTGACCTGGGTCTGCTGAAGCATGACTTCGGACACGAGGATTCGGTACGGATTGTGAGTCTTTCGCCAGGGAAGGGGACGTGCAGATGACCGATACCAGGCAAGGAGACGTCTTCTCAGCGTCCCAAGGCGGGAAAGAGGTTTACCGCTCATGCGCGTCAAGCTTGTCGACAAACGAGCGGTTTCCTTCAAGAATGTCGAGCCTTCTCAATTCGGCGGCGTCAACCCAGCGGATGCTTTCAAAAACATTGTTCTGCGGATCGCCGCTGAAATCCGAAACATGACAATAGGCGACCTCAAACATTCCGCCATCGTCATAGAATGCAGACTGAAACTCCATCTTTTGAACTTTGTTCACATCGATCGAGAGCTCTTCCCGGAGTTCACGTTGGAGGCACTGCAGGGGCGTTTCGCCGGGTTCAAGCTTGCCGCCGGGGAATTCCCATTTGAGTCCGTAGCGACTTCCTTTCTTGCGCTGGCAAGCAAGGATCTTTCCGTTTTTTCTCAAGATTCCAACTGCGACGCGTGTCATAGCCATTCGAAGAAAATATAGCGATTGTGGTTTTGATTTCCAATCAGAGCCATACGATTTCTAGCTCTCTGCTCTCTGTGCCTTCTCTGTGATCTCTGTGGTTAAAGATCTTACCACAGAGGACACTGAGGAGACACAGAGGTCACAGAGATGTGTGAGGCCATTGATTGAGAAGTGAAAAAAAACGAGATTATGATATTATGAAACTGCTTTTCCTTGCATCCTCTCTCCTCGTTGCGGCGCAGCTATCGATGTCGCAGGATACCATCCGCGTAATGACCTACAACCTTCTGAACTACTCTCCGCCGGACTATTCCCGCGACCAATACTATAGAACTGTCATTCAGGCGGCGAATCCCGATATTCTGGTGGTGCAGGAAATCGATACACCGGAAGCGGTTCAGAATTTTCTGATAAACGTCCTGAATGCCGGCGGGTCCAACGTCTATTCGGCAGGGGATTTTGTTGATGGGACGTATGACAGTGAGAATGCTCTATTCTACAAGACCGGGAAGCTCTCGTTCGTCAGCAACAACCGGATCATAACTGATCTACGGGACATCAACCGGTTCACGGTTGACCATGTTTCCAGCGAACGTTCCTTTGCCATCTTCAGCGTGCATTTGAAGGCAGGAAGGGAACCTGCAACTCAGCTTCTGGAGGCTGATTCTGTAAGAAGAGCAATGGAAGTGGACTCCCTGCGAAAGGTCACGAATGCATTCCCGAACGGAACTGACTTCATTGTTCTCGGCGATTTCAACATCTACCATCCTTTCGAACCGGCTTACGAAAAACTCGTGACGATTAATGCCGGGAACGAGGGGCACTTCATCGATCCCCTTACGATGACGGGAGTCTGGAACGATTCCGGCTATGCCCCGTACCATACGCAGTCGACCCGCGTACGATCGTTCGGATATGGAGCGACGGGAGGGCTGGACGACCGGTTTGATATGATTCTAATGTCGAAGGCCGTGAGCGAAAGTGGCGGGATTAGCCTCATTCCTGCGTCATATCACGCATTTGGCAACGATGGGCAGCATTACAATGACTCGATCAATCAACTGCCGAACGCAGCCGCAGCAGAGAGTATCGCCAATGCCCTCCATTACGCTTCCGATCATCTTCCTGTCGTTGCGGACTTCGTTTTCGATCCGTTGGTGGCAGTTGAGAAGAAGGCGGCGGCCCTGGAATTCAGACTTTTTCAGAACTATCCGAATCCCTTCAATCCGATGACAGAGATCAGATATCAGATGTCAGAGGTCAGAAGAGTGAAGCTGAGTGTTTATGATATCCTTGGTCGCGAGGTAGCGGTGCTTATGGATGAGGAGAGAGGTCCTGGGGTGCATGAGGTTTTCTGGGATGCCTCATCGTTTCCGAGCGGGATGTATTTTTATCAGATAAGGGCCGGAGAATATCTGGAAACAAGAAAGATGGTCCTTATAAAATAACGGAAGAGACAGAGAATCATGATACCATCGCCATCCGTTGAACAGGACGGCGCAGCAAAACCTGCTGATCAGCTTTCATCAATTCAATCGCCTTGCTTTTACTCCCTCCTTTACTTACTTTTTTCGGATAAATTGCTCCCAATAGCGAGTACACGCTCACCTAATTACCGAAGGATGGTGTCGCTCTCTGCCGGCGGATTTTCCCTGGATGCTTCATGCCCCGATACTCGATTGAAGAGCTTCGAAGTATTTTTGCCAACAGCACCGATTTCAACGACCTCTTCGATGCGTTTGAAGATGCCCTTGAGCAGAAGATCCAGGACGTTGAGATTTACCGGCTCCTCTTTTGGAACAATTCACTAAGCCCCGACGAGTTGTGCCTGTTCGGAGGCAAGCTTGCCCGTGAATTTCCCGACATCGCCTACGACACCTACATGTGGCTGGCAAGCGTGTTCGAAGTGACGTATTCGGCTTATGACAATTTTGAGCTGGCGATCCTTTATTATCGGAAAGCCGCCGAATCAAAACCAAAGGAACTTCAACCGTATCTTGACGCTTGTGATTGTTACGATTCCGACCTGAACATTCCGCCTGTGGATGTGCTGCTTGAGTTCGTTCGGGAGGGGCTCAACCATGTAGAGAAGAAGAAGGTCCTCTTCCAGCGTATAGCGCGCCTCTACGAACTAAGTGGGGACGAAGAGCAGGCAGAGTACTACCGGCGCCTCGCAGGGGACCACGGTCCGCCGGAAGAATGAATATGCGCTTGCCTGAATCTTCCGTACGGCGCGGCACCATTTTGATCCTGATTGCGGTACTGTTTTGGGGAGGATCCGCATCGCTCGCCAAGTTCCTCTTCACGACGCGGTTCGACACCCTGATTGTGGTCCAGAGCAGGTCCTCTCTTTCGTTTCTTCTCCTTTTTCTGTATTTCCTGGCCAAAGATCGATCTGTTTTCAAAATCGACAGAAAAGATCTCGGTGCGTTGATACTGGCCGGAGTGATCGGGATTGCCGTAACGAATTTCTCGTACTATTACACGGTGGGCGAAGCGACCGTCGCAACAGCGATTCTCGTTCAGTATACGGCGCCGGTCCTCGTGATGGTGTACGCCGTCGCGGTATCAAAAGATGAGGTCTTTAACGGCGTGAAGGTCATCGCCCTCGCTCTCTCGCTCCTGGGGTGCTACCTTGCCGTAAGCGGCGGAGAATGGAGTTCAATTCAACTGCGAGGATGGTCGATCGTGAGCGGCATTACCTCCTCCCTCAGTTACGCGTTCATGCTGCTCATCAGCAAATATCTTCTCAGAAAGTATTCAGTCTGGACGATGCTCGTGTATGCTTTTGGATTTTCAACCTTATTCTGGCTCTTTATTAACTCGCCATGGGACATTGCCGATAAGGGGTATTCAATGAACGATTGGGGAATCCTCCTGATGTTCGCCCTCGTCTCGATTCTGATTCCCCACTCCCTCTTTGCCTCCGGATTGAAGCTGCTCGACGCTTCAACTGTCGGAATCGTCACCACCATGGAACCGGTTGTCGCGATCATTGTTGCGTACTTTGCCCTGGGAGAGTCGCTGGGCCAAATTCAGGTCCTGGGCGGGGTTGCCGTTGTGAGCGCGGTTGTGCTCATCCAGCTGGCGGAGACGCGAAAATGGATTCGCGCAGGGAGGATCCGCAATGGCGGGTGAGAGGAGAATTGCCAGGCTCGAGAAGACCCTGAGGCATCGGCAGCCGGATCTTACGGTTGTCATCGAGAACATTCATGACGCGCACAACGTGAGCGCGATTCTCAGATCATGCGATGCGGCGGGAGTCATGCAGGTGCAACTCTTGTACACGCACGAGAAATTTCCCAGGATCGGCAAGAAGAGTTCCGCAAGCGCCAATAAGTGGATCGAGCGGCGGACATTCAAAGAGGCCGGGGAATGTTTCGCGGCTTTACGGGGGGAGGGATTCACGGTCCTTGCGACTCATCTTGGGCAGGATTCGCGTTCCCTCTACGAGCTTGACCTGACAAAAAAAACCGCCCTTGTCTTCGGGAATGAACATCGGGGGGTCTCGGACGAAATCGCAGCGCTGGCGGACGGAAACTTTCAGATTCCGATGTTCGGGATGATCCAGAGCCTTAACGTCTCCGTTGCCTGTGCAGTGACTCTCTTCGAAGCCGTCCGTCAGAGGACAGTTCGGGGAGACTACACTCAGCCAAAACTCTCTGAAAAGGAACTTCACAAGATTCTGGAAAACTGGTCGTTCAAAACGAAGAAGAAATCATGACGGCTCGTGCAGAAACAAAGCAGTTCTTGTCCGATGTTCAGAAATTTGCCGGAAAGCCCTTTCTTCATGGGGAAACGATTGCATTTCTCCTTGATGAGGCAAGGACGAGGGGAATGCTCCAGATGTTTGAAGACCTCGTATTCACGGCAAAATTTCTCTCCAAGACCTACGACCTGCTCAATCGGATAGGCCCGGACGGAGATGGATTCCAAAAGATCTCTTCGGAGTTCCAGACGAACCTGGAAAAGGCGAACACGCTGGTGAAGACAGTCGTCAAGGAATCGTCCGATCCTCTGAAGCAGAGGATTGTTGATACCTATTTGCGGCTTGATCAGGAAAGCATCGCCGTGTTCATGGAATTACTTCGCGAGCTTGCCTGGGTCAAGAATTGGATGCTTGACGGTAAACCATTGCCTTAGAGAAAGCGATCCTCTTCATGAAATATCGAGACACACTGACAATGGCAAAACGGATTCTTCGAGTCTTCATCACCATCTGTATGATCGCCTCGTCTCTCGGGGCGGGAGGCGGGAAGAAGCCGATAGTCCGAACCGGGATCGAAGTCCTCAGAGATCGGAAATTCGACATTCTGCAGGGTAAGAGAGTCGGTCTCATCACCAACCCCACGGGGATCACATCAACATTTGAAGCAACCATCGACGTTCTGTACAATGCGCCGGGTGTGAAACTGACGGCTCTCTTCGGGCCCGAGCACGGGGTGAGAGGAGACGTTGAGGCGGGGAAGTACGTCGAGAATTACAATGACCTGAAGACCGGCCTTCCGGTATATTCGCTGTATGGAAGGAACCGAAAGCCGTCCGCCGAAATGCTGAAGAACCTCGATGTGCTTGTCTATGATATTCAGGATATCGGGGTTCGATCATACACGTACATCTCCACCATGGGCTATGCCATGGAGGCGGCCGCCGAAAACAACATTGAGTTTGTCGTGCTCGACAGGCCCGATCCTCTGACGGGGAAGAGGGTCGAGGGGCCTATGCTCGACGAGAAATTCAAATCGTTCGTCGGGATGTATCCCATTCCCTACGTCTACGGCATGACAGCGGGAGAACTCGCACAGATGATCAACGGCGAGGGATGGCTGAACGGCGGGAGGAAATGCAAGCTGACGATCGTCCCGATGGAGGGATGGACAAGGGAGATGTGGTGGGATCAAACGGGGCTTCCATGGGTGCCTCCGTCGCCGCATATACCTCATTCTTCGACCCCCATGTTCTATGTCATGACCGGGTTACTGGGCGAGCTGGGAACGGCGAATCAGGGGGTCGGTTACACGCTGCCGTTTGAGCTGGTCGGCGCGCCGTGGATCGACGGAAATCAGCTGGCGCGCTATCTGAACGCGCAGGGAATGCGCGGCGTCGAGTTCCGCCCGCTCACGTACAAACCCTTCTATTTCGACACT
>DATDRF010000298.1:0-8049 GCA_035291905.1 Bacteroidota bacterium | reverse complement strand
ACGGTTCTAATCTGGCTCGATGTGACAGCCAAGGCTCGCTCAATATTCAGACTCGGGATTACGAACAATCGGTCTCTCAATCGAACAAGCAATCCCCGGAACCTGGCGAGTGTCAGGGGAAGAGAAATGCGGAAGGTCGTTCCTTCGTCAACACGCGTCTCGAACGAAACGACGCCCCCCAGGCGTTCCACTTTCTCGCGTACAATGGTAAGACCGAGCCCTCGGCCGGAAACATCCGTGACGAAGGGACTTGTAGAAACTCCGGAAGCAAAGATGAGTGGCAAGACCTCCTCATCGCTCGGCTGGTGCGCCTCATCGTATGTGATGAGGCCAGCTTTCTTAACTGCCGCACGGACTCTTGCCGCGTCGATTCCAGGGCCGTCATCAGCGACGATGATTTCGACTTTATCGCCCTCCTGATGCGAGACAGCTATGGTGATCGATGCATGCGGAGGTTTTCCCTTTCGCTCCCGCTCCTTCGGTTTCTCGACACCGTGATCGAGACAGTTTCTCACCAAGTGCACGAGGGGATCCTTCATTTCCTCCAGGATTCGCCTGTCCGTCTCGATCTCGGCCCCGCGCAGTGTCAATTCTATTTCTTTCCCCTGTTCACGCGAAAGCTCGCGAACAAATCTTGGAAATATTCCCAGCACCGTGGAGAATGGAAGCATGTGGATCTTTTTCACATCATTGAGGAGGTTATCAACCATGGTGGCAATGGACCGATGGTCTTGATCGGTCAATCGGATGAGTGCGCTCGCTTCTCCGTCGAGCGATCGGATGAAAGCCTCGTTTGACTGCAGGAATTCGGAAACCTTTCTGGCATGGACTCCATCCGTTCCGAATCCGTTTCCGTTCTTTTCAAACGCTCGCATCAAGGAATGAAATTCCGGTTGGATGCTCCTCCATTCTTTGCGTAAGAATGAAATGTTGGTGCCGACGCGTCGGAGGTCAATACTGAGCTGTCCCACCGCTAACTTTGCCGAGAGCATTTCTTCCGCTTGAAGCATAAGGGACTCAAGTCTTGAAACCGGCACTCTCACGGTCTCCATCGCCGCTACGTTCCGAGATTCCTTTGAAAGATCTTGTGGTGACGTTGGCGGGAGCATCGTCTGACCGTCAGGCATCGGCCTTCGTCCACGTTCGTCGCGTACCTTAATAGTCTTTGTACCCTTCAGGAGATCCTCTATCTGACGAACCATTGAATTCGTTGCCGATTTCTCATTTGCAGCTGTCCCGGCATTAAGAGATAAGAGCAATGTTTCGAGGCCATCCACTGCGTGGTGCAGCACATCGAACATTCCTGCCGAAAGCGCAATTTCCCGGCGCTTCAACGAAGAAAAGACACTCTCCATGGACTGGCAGATACTTTCGATTCCCATAACGTTGACTGCCCGTGCCGCGCCCTTGAGGCTGTGTGCTTCACGGAAGATTGTTTCAACCATCTCCGCTTGCTTTTCGGGCAATGAGGCATGTTCCAGTTCAATCAATCCGGAAGAAAGTGCTTCGATATGCTCTTTTGCTTCAATTTTAAACGTCGAAAGCAGTTTCTTGAGGAAATCGTCATCCTGCTTTTTCATTGCCGTTATTCCTGGGTAGTGCTTTTTCATCTACAAGTTGTTTCAGTTTATTCCCAAGCTTCTGCAGGTCCTGCGCCGCCTTCTCCGCCTGTCTCGTCCCGGCGACGTTTTGCGCGCTTGCCTGCTTGATATTGTCCATCGCCAATGCCATCTGGTCCATCCCCACCAACTGCTGCTGGCTCGACGCTGCTATCTGCGTTGCTGCTTGCGCTGCTTCTGCAACACCCTCTGTCAATACGCGGATCGATTCCCCAGCCTCCGCCGACTGCTTCGCCCCAGCTTCAACTGCTTTCCCTCCTTGTTCGGTCGCCAGCACTGCCACGCTTGTTGCCTTTTGGATATCATTCAAGATCGTCCGCACCTGTGCAGTTGCATGTTTCGACTGTTCAGCTAGGCTCCTGACTTCCTGTGCCACAACTGCAAAGCCCTTTCCCTGTTCGCCGGCTTTCGCCGCCTCGATGGCAGCATTCACTGCCAAGAGATTGGATTGCTCTGCCAGGTCGTTGACGGTTGCAATGATCTCTCCAATGGCCTGACTCTGCTCGCTCAGCCTGACGATACTTTCGGCAATCGACTCCATCTGTTCGCGGATCCGGTTCATCCCCTCAATCGATTCCTGGACGGACTTTTTTCCCACTTGTGCGACTTGTGCCGCTTTCTGCGAGCTCTCTGACACATACTTCGCTTTCTGACTGGCCAACAGTGCGGTCTGTTTGACCTCCTCGACTGTCGTCGTTGTCTCGCTCACCGCTGTCGCTGTCTCGGAGGCCCCGGCTGCAACTTGTGTGGTCATTGCGAGAATCTCTGCTGCACTCGATGAGAGCTGCGAGACACTCTCGTTGACTTGTCGTGTGATTGACCGCGTAATCCAAATGCCGCTTGCTGCGCCGAAACCGATTGCAAGAAGCGAGATGCCAATCATAATCAGGGATAAGCGGTTTATCGCACCGGTCACTTCTATCCGGCCATCAGCTTCTATCTGCAGCTCCCGTTTTCGGAATCGATCTGCTTCCCCAACCAGTGCCTCAGACAAAGGGAGAACTTCTTTCATGCCAAGCGCAAGTGCTTCCGCTTGCCTGCCTTTCTCTGCGAGGGCCATGACCATTTCCTGTGACTTTTCATGTTTCGCTTGTACATCTGCAATGCCATTCAGGATACTCAGACCTTCAGGTGTTAGAATGAGTTTTCGCATGTTCTGAATGATCTCGCCAAAGCGCTGATGGTCCTGTCGCATGTCATTCCGGTATTTCTCTCTATCCTGAGGATAGAGCAGGAAAGCCCGGTAATGAGCTGTCTGGTTTCTTACTTCGTATCTCAGTTCATCGGCGCCCGCCACGAGCCTTTCCGAAACATCGATGAAATCATCGTAGGAGTTGCTGATCGTTCGCAGGGAATAGAGTCCGACGCCTGCAACAACGATCAAGGACATTAGAACGATTGTATATCCGCCAATCATTTTCTTCCCAATAGTCATGATCTGTTCTCCCGGTTGTAAATTTCTGAAAGATGCCGTTATGAAGTAGACAACCCAAACCGTTTGACAATATCCTTAGGTTCGGTGGCGAGAATATCATCCTTGGATGTTGTCGTGAACAATAATCTTCTTGTCAGCCAACAGCTTCTCTGCATCCAGAATGACAAACCGTTCTTTGGTCACACCCTTCAAGTATTGCTCTCTGATCCCTGTAAGTGTCGGGAGGGAAGCCTGCAGTTCGTTCGCGCGGATTTTTCGTACACCGAGCACGGCATCCGCCAACAGGCCGAATTCCATATTGTGTCCGTTGAGTATGAGCACTTTGTTGAGATCCGTCAGCCCCTTCTCCGGCAAGTCGAAGAATTTTCTAATGTCAAGAATGGAGACAATTCTCCCACGAACGTTGATGATGCCGAGAACAAAGGGGGGTGTGCCCGGAATCGGTGTGAGATCTCTCAACGGATAAGTCTCCTGCACAAATGATGATTCAATGCCGTACGTTTCGTTTGCCAGGAGGAACTGAACGATTTCAATGTGATCCCCAGGGATATCCTTCTCTTTCTCCTGCCTCGCAAGCGCTTTCGCCCTGGTTCTCAGGATCTCCCTTTTTTTCTCAGGTGGCGGTGCCCAATCGCGCTCTAGAACCTTCCGAACGTTTTCAATACGTCGGTGTACTTCGTTCCAGTTGATGGTCGCCTTATGTTCTTCCCGTTTGAGTGTTGTGTCCGGTTTCATTCATCCTGTTCCGTGTTGATGGTCGATCGAATAAATTCCTTCAGCCTCGCGGCGGTCATTCCCTCCGCCTCCGGAGGAGATTCTTCAGGCCTGCAGCTTCCAAGAAGCGAAAGTGCATTCTTATAATGCCTCTTTGATTCTTTGAATCTGCGCTGCCGCCGGGTGAGATTGCCCAGCGCAAAATGCGCAAGGATGAAATTCTGATCCAAATAGAGTACTCTCTTGAACGACTTCATCGCGCGATCGGTCTCTCCTAGTGCCATGAGAATAATTGCAAGGAGATAGTGATATCGGGGGAGAAGCTTGTCGTTCGCTATCGCTCTCTCGCACAACTCCTTTGCCTCAGCGAGTCTCCCTAGGTTTGCATAAACGTGTGTCAGCAAGGCAAGGGATTTTGCGTCATCCGGCAGGCGCGATAACAAGCTCAGAAGCTTTTCCGCCGCTTCCGGATATCGACCTTGCTCAAACGCTATCGTGCTCTCAGTGTACTCTGACTCCTCCTGATTACCAATGCGGGACTCCTGTGCTTCCACCGGCGCTACGGAGGCATCCACCGTAGTTTGTTCTTGAGCAATTTGTGGTTCCCGGGATAAGGCAAGTTCGTACAATCGTCCGATCGATTTCCGTATCTCCTGATCCGGTACAAGCCCGGGAGATTGTGCGATGGGAGGCTTATTCGTATCCTTCTTGTAGAGCGTAGCATCGGGAAAACTGACCGGGGTCAAGTGCGAGGAGAGAATCTGGGATGTCTCACTCGGGCTTACCAGGAGCCATCCACCATCAATGAGACAATGGTGAAGATTCCGAATGACTTTCTGTGCGTGCTCTCCGGTAAAGTACATCAACACATTGCGGCAAAGAATGATATCTATCGCATTCGTGTTTGTCAGCAATGACGGATAACAATCGTCCACCAGATTGAGGTAGGAGAATGTCACCATCTTTCGTATGTCCGGAGAGAGCTCAAAACGCCCGTCCCGTGTTGGCTTGAAATAACGCTCAGTAATGCAGGCCGGTGTTCCGCGAAGCGACCATTTATTGTAGATGCCTTCCGACGCCATCTGAAGGAAACGCTGATTGATGTCCGTACCAATCAATGTGACATTCCAGTCGTGCAGATCGGGAATGAGTCGTGTGAGGAGGATTGCGATTGTATAAGGCTCCTCTCCCGTGCAACAGCCTGCGCTCCAGATCCTGAGACGCTTATTGCCCTCCATCCGAGAGCGAATGAGCTGGGGAAGAATCTGTCCTTCCAAAATGTCCAGGCTCGCCTTCTCCCGGAAGAAATACGTTTCACCAACTGTCAGGTGCTTTGCCAGGACCTCGGTTTCGGTTTGCGTCAGGCGTCGTGCAAGCAAACGATCGACGAACCTCGGTTCATCGTTCAATCCCAGCTCCGGCGCCGCGGATCGCAGCGCCTGCTCAAGATCGCTCCAGCGCTCCCTTGGATAGTGCAGTCCCAACTGTGAAGCTATGAAGTCGCTGAGTCGTTGCATCGAGCTATGAGAGATTCTATCGATCATCGCCCCGGGCCCTGGGATTGGGAGAGTGTCCCGTCAAGCATTGCTTCTTCCTCCAAAGACAGGAATTTGTCAAGATCGTGAATCAGAACGATTCCCTCGTCCAACTTCACGATGCCATCGATGTACGACGTTCCAGGGACGATGTCGTTCGGTGCAATAATGTCGTCCCCGGAGACTTCAACAACGTTGAGGACTGAATCTGCAACGAGTGCCACAGCCCTTCGGATTGTCTTGGCTAATATAAACCTGTCCGCAGGTGACGTTTCTCGGTCCGGAATCCGGAATCGACGCCGGATATTGACAACAGGGATGACTACACCCTGAACATTGATCATGCCGAGAATGATCTCCGGTGCTTTTGGCATTGGGGTCACGTCGACGGCCAAAACAATGCGTTCGACAGCATCCAGACGCAACGCATAGTTCTGGTCATCCAGGGCAAACACGACGAGCTGTACGCTGTTCTTCATTCGATCTCTGTTGGGAGTGGGTCGTACGCCCCGGGCTCCACCAGCCCGATTGACTGCACCATCACGATGAAACGTCATGATTGTTTGATTGCTTCAACACACCTATGACTTTTCCAAACTCCAACGACTTATCGAAGAAATATTCCGCTCCTGCCGCAAGGGCTCTTGCCTTATGCTGAGGGAAAGGATAATTCGTTAGTACGATCACTTTGGTTCGCGGGAGGATTTTCTTGGCCAAATTCAGGATCTCGAATCCGTTTCCATCGGGCAGTTGGAGGTCGAGAATGATGATGTCCGGAGCGAGTTTCTTGATGGCAGCGATGGACTCGGAGACCGTCTCCGCTTCGCCGACAAGCTCGATGTCCGGAATCGTTGAAATCATCTGCGCCACGTAGTCGCGCACAAGCGGAGAATCGTCGATGATCAGGAGTTTTCGCACAGAGTGGTCCCCTTCAGTACCTCAACGAAAGGGCTTGTTGCCCCGTACCATGGTACTGGACCTCGCCGTCACAGTCGATGGGCGAAAGGATGATTCTTCTGTAATCCCAGGACTACAATGGGGAGGGGAAAGAATCGTTGAGTTAAGGAACGGATTGCCAGGTGGTCAAATTCGGAAGGGAGAGCAGCTTCCTAGGTCTTTCTCATACGAATCAGGGACTCAAAGCAGTGTGGTTGCGGACTGGAAAGGCATTAGAGTAGTCCATGTTCGAAGGCGTATCGAGTCAACTCGACGTCACTCTTTACGTTGAGCTTTTCGAAAATCCGGGAACGGTGCGTGCGGACGGTCTTGATGCTAATCGAGAGGAGTCCGGCTATTTCCGCTGGTAACTTGCCTTCAATAAGATGCAAGAATATCTGGAACTCCCGATTGGTGAGCACTTCGTGAGGATGTCGGGTCCCACCTGCTTGGTGTGGTTCTGCAAGTCTTTCGGCAAGTGAAGGAGATATGTATTTGTGGCCGGAATGGGCCAGACGAATGGCGTTAAGCAATTCCTTTGAAGCGCTCTCCTTTGTAATATATCCTGCTGCTCCCATCTCAAGTGCACGTATGCCGAGTTGCCCTTCAGAGTGAATGCTAAGAACAAGCACCGGCAGGTTGGGTCGACCACGGTGAAGATCCTGCAGTACCTCCAAACCATTTTTTCCCGGCATGTTGATATCCAACACAACCACATCCCAGGACTCAGCATAGACCTTATCAAGGACTTCCTGACCATTGGTTGCTTCTCCTCCGAGCGCCATGTCAGTCGCTTGAGTAATGATCTGTTTCAGTCCTTCGCGGACAATCGGATGATCGTCAGCGATGAGGATTCTTATCATGTCTTTGAACTAGTTGTTGATACATCCTTGTTGTCACGCAGGGGAATTCGCAAGAGTAACGTGGTTCCTTTCCCGGCTTTCGAACTGATCTCGATTGTTCCACCGATTGCCGCCGCCCGTTCTTTTATACCCAACAAACCAACCGATCGCATGTCGGCTATCTCTTCGTCCTTGATGCCGACGCCGTTGTCACGGACAGAGAGTATCACTTCATTTGGTTCTCTCTTCAGGGTGATGACAGACTCACTCGCTTTAGAATGTCGAACGACGTTCGTGAGAGCTTCCTGTGTAATCCTAAACATCGCCGTCGAACTTTTGGCGTCAACCACAATATTTGTTTTGATGAGGCACGTACAGACTATGCCCGACTTTTGCTGGAAATCATTTGCGAGCCATTCCAGTGCTGCCGAAAGTCCAAGACTGTCGAGGATCGCCGGACGGAGTTCCAACGATATTCCGCGCGCCACCGCGACAGCTTTGTCGATGAGACTGTCCATGAATTCAATCTTTGCCTTTCTCAGATTGACAACACGAAGAGAATCCCTGTCTGTCGGCGTCTCTCCAAGGAAGGAGAGTTGCATTTTTAGTCCCGTGAGGAGTTGGCCCAGATTGTCGTGCAATTCACGGGCAAGATTTGCACGCTCCTCTTCTCTGACTGACAGAAGATGCTCGGCAAGTGCGTGCAGTTGAGCGTCCGATGATCTCAGCTCTTCTTCAGATGTTTTGTTCCGAAATATAGCCGAGATTTCTTCTGCAATAATTGCAGTCCTCTTCAAATCACTTTCTGTGAAGGGTGATTCCCGAGAAATATCCATCATCCCTATCAATTCATCTCCCGTGATAAGAGGTGCCGTAATTACGGAACGTATTCCCAGGAAGTTGAGAATGGTGGGGACAAGTTTCTTCAGCGTCTTATTCTGCGTGAGCTCTGCCATCAATTGTCGGAT
>DATDRF010000297.1:0-68399 GCA_035291905.1 Bacteroidota bacterium | reverse complement strand
TCGGGTTTCTTGGTTGCAATCCGCTGCTCGGCTTTGTTTTCGTCGTCTGCGATATATTCCAGGAACGTCGCGTATTCCCTCTGCTCCTCTTTGACGGCGGTCTGTGAAGAGAAAAGTGGTTCCTGATTCTTGTTCGTTTTGCCGCTGAAGCTTCTTACCCTTCCTTCCGGGAGAACCTCGATCTTGTAAGGCGGGAGCATTTGCTTGTTGCTGATATCCCCTCCAAGCACTTCAAAAAAGGGATCGATCAGAAACTGGCGGGTCTGGGCTTCGTTGAAGGTGGGAGCTTTGAACTGATAGATATTCTTCTCGAAATGCAGGACAAGCTTTTCGAGATCAGCTCTGGCTTTGGTTCGGGATTCACTCAATCGGTACATCCCCCGCTTGAGATATGAGATGAGATTGGTGAGTAATCTATTGTTTTTTCGGGGAAAATCAACTCGGAGTCAATTTTCAATTCCCAATTCCCAATTTTCAATGATGTCCCCCTCCCATCCATGGAAGCGGAATCCCCAGTCCACGCGTCAGCAGCATCAGCCCCATCAAAATGATCGTTACTGCGGCAAGCTTGTCCCCCCATTTGCGCAGCTTCTCTCCAAGGAATGTGCTGGCATAACCGGTTGCCACGAGGGCCGGCACAATGCCGAGCCCAAACAGCGCCATCGTAAGACCCCCGCCCAACGCACTTCCCGTTTCCGCCGCTTTCAGGAACATAGAATAGAGAAGCCCGCATGGAAGAAGCGGCGTAAGAAGGCCGATGTAGAACTTTGACTCGAGCTTCGGTAACGCAACGAGTGCTCCAAACGAGGCTCTGTACAGACGGCGGAACAATGATTTTCCGGATTCAACGAGAGGGACGGATTCATCAATCCGCACGAAGGGTATCACCCGCAGCAGGACCACCCCCGCGACAATCAGAACAGCTCCCACAAGCAGAGAAAACCATTGCGCCACGCCGTGAATCATCATCACCCCTTTCCCGGCCATTCCGAGGAAGGCACCGACAATTGCATAAGACAAGACTCTTCCGGCATTGTAGGTGAGATGAGAGGCAAGTGTGGAGATTCTCGACGCCGATGACGGCATCCCTTGCGTAGAGTACGCAAGCACAATAGCGCCGCACATGCCGACGCAATGCATGCTGCCGAACAAGCCGGCAAAAAACGCGAATGAGTAATCCATGGAAGTTCCGAGTTACGGGTTTCGCGTTACGAGTAGTTTCAGGCCTCAGCATTCAGGTCTCGCTCTGACCGCTGATAGCTGAGAGCTAATTCTAACTCCTGTATTCTGACTACTTGATTCTGCTCTTCCAACGTACCACTCCTTCCCTCCCAAATCAACTTCCTCTCCTCATTCGCTTGCACTAATTCCATTCTGTTTGTATCTTGACCGCAAGTCGCGGACCGCATTTTCCGCAAAAGGTGCAAATCCGAATTCCCGCGTACGCGGGAACGAAATCCCTGCCTACGTCTGAGAAACGACTTCGGCAGGCAGGCGCATTCCCCAATGACTCTTCCCCTCGCCGCTCTTATTGTTATCATCATCGCCCTCGTTGCAGGCGCGCTTGCACTCTCCGGGTTTATCTGGGCAATCCGCACGAAGCAGTTTTCCATCCAGCATCTCAACAAGGGCGCATATCTGGTTTTTGACGAATCCGAACCTGTGGGCCAATCGCAGGATATGATTTTCCGGCCCGCCGCAGAGAAATCTAACGGTAAGAGTCATGCCGCGTCATAAGAAGAACGACATAGCGGCTCCAAATCAGGAATTCAGGCACAAGGAAACCGACGCAGCCCGCGCCGACAAGCAACTTCGAATTTCCCTAGACGATTCGGCCCGAACTCCCACGATGCTGTACTTCGCCTCCGCGGTTTTTTGGCTCCTGATCGGATCGCTCTTCGGCGTCATGACCTCTTTGAAATTCAACTTCCCCGACTGGTTGGGCGGGGACGCCGTGTGGACGTTTGGAAGGATCCGGCCGGCACACCTCAACACCATCATGTACGGATGGGCCTCCCTGGCGGGAGCGGGAATGATTGTCTGGCTCACTGCACGGTTGTGTCGAACCCCGTTGCAGCTCGGCTGGCTGCACTACCTGGCCGCAATTTTGTGGAATATTGGAGTTCTTGCCGGTACCATTGCGATCCTTGCCGGATACAGCCAGGGATTGGAATGGCTTGAATTCCCCACCTTCGCCGGCGCTCTTATTGCCGCCGGGTTCCTCATGTTCGCTGCATCCATCGCTCAGACTTTCCGCAAGCGAAATGTGGATCATCTGTACGTCAGCCTTTGGTATATCATGGCCTCTCTCCTCTGGTTTCCCCTTCTCTATGTCGTGGCAAATCTCGGGATTTATCAGGGCGTCGTAGAGGCCGCCATGAATTGGTGGTACGGACATAACGCGCTTGCCACCTGGTTCACACCCATCGGCCTGGCAGGTGCATATTATTTTATCCCAAAGGTTATCGGCCGGCCAATCTACAGCTACTATTTGGGGCTCATCGGGTTCTGGGCCTTCGCTCTCTTTTATAACTGGAACGGGATTCATCATCTTGTCGGCGGGCCTCTTCCTACATGGCTCGTCACGGTCTCCATTGTGGCCAGTGTCATGATGGTGGTCCCCGTCATGGCCGTCGCCGTCAATCATCACCTGACGACCGTCAATCACTTCAGGATGCTCCGCTACAGCCCGACGCTTCGGTTTGTTGTTGTCGGTTCCATGTGCTACACGGCAGTGAGTTTTCAGGGATCGCTGGAATCGATCCGGTCCTTTCAGGAAGTCGCTCACTTCACGCATTACACGATAGGACATGCGCACCTCGGCGTGTACGGATTTCTCTCCATGATTCTTTTCGGTGCGATGTATTACATCGTCCCGAGGCTTGCGAAATGGGAATGGCCCTCCCCGCGCATGATAAAGCTCCATTTTTGGTCGGCTTCAATGGGGATTCTCCTCTACGTTGTTGCGCTCACGATCGGCGGATGGCTGCAAGGCCTTGCCATGAATGATCCGGCAACTCCATTCATAGAAGTGGTGAACCTCACCAAGCCGTATCTCTGGGCACGATCGATCGGCGGTACCCTGATGCTGCTCGGCCACTGCGTTTTCGCGTATCAGTTTTTCCTGGTTATCAAGCGCGCAGGACCGCGGCGATTTGCCCCCGCGCTGTTCCGTGAGCCCGCGCCGATGGAGGGAGGGATATCGGCATGATGTTCGTCCGCACATTCGTGTTCTTCCTTGGAGTGCTGGCGACGGTTTTCCTCGGATGGGCCGCGCTTGTTGCCGTGCCCGACGCAATGATCTCGGAAGTCAAGCCCCCTCCGGGCCTCCAGCGCTACACGGAAGAACAGCTGTTCGGACGGTCGATCTACATTCGTGAGGGATGCATGTATTGCCACAGTCAACAGGTTCGTCCCGAAGGATTCGGATCTGACCAGGATCGATTTTGGGGGCGTCCCTCGGTTCCGGGCGATTTTGTTTTCGACAAGCCTCATTTGTTGGGAACGATGCGAACGGGACCGGATCTGATAAACATCGCGGTCCGTCAACCCAGTGAGGACTGGCACCTCACGCACCTGTACAATCCTCGCATTGTCGTTCCGGGCTCGGTGATGCCGCCCTTCCCGTGGTTGTTTCAGGAGAAAGTGACCCCGGGGCCACAGGACCGGATTCTCGCTCTGCCCGACTCCATTACACCCAGGGGAAAGGTTGTAGTTGCTACGCACGAGGGATTGGCACTCACCGCGTATTTACTGAGCCTCGACCGATCGTACGCGGTGATTCAGGGGAAGGTGGATACGACGAAGGTAAAATAGTAGCCGAGCCATGGGGCTGGGGAGCGTGGGGGGCAAGGGTGCATCGGGGCGACGGAGCAACGGGGCATCGGTGATGGGGGAACTGATTCAAATCACTCACAACTTTGGGGGGAATATGAACAACTCAGGAAGGAAGTTTGTCAGGACGCATTTTGATCTTGAGATTTTTCAGATGAGTTTTGATGTGGCGATGACAGTCTTTGAATTATCAAAGAAGTTTCCGAAGGAAGAACGGTATTCGTTGACAGATCAGATTCGTCGATCCTCTCGTTCCGTTTCTGCCAACATCACGGAAGCTTGGAGGAAAAGAAGATATGAGGCTGCATTTATTAGCAAGTTGAGTGATGCGGAGACAGAGGCGGCCGAAACTCAAACATGGCTTCTGTTTGCTGAAAAATGCCGATATCTTACGCCGAAAGAAGTCGAAGGTGTTCATGCAGTTTATGAAGTTATCATTCCAAAAATCGTAACGATGATCAAGAATCCAACTCCGTGGCTGGTTTGAAATTCACCGTCGCTCCGACGCGCCGCTGCCCCGAAGCTCTGTTTCAATTTTTCGCGTAAATTGAACGACCACACATGTCTAAGGAACACCCAAAACCTCAATCTCCCGAAGAATTCCGCGATTCCGACTCGGTTCATGTGAACGAGATCCATCACCGCATCGTTTCGCGTGAGCAGCTGGAACCGGAAGAGGGCTTTGAGCCGCCACCGTGGTGGGTATGGACCATCAGCGTGCTCCTCCTCTTCGCAATGGGGTACTATTTGGGCCGTTACGGAGGATCGTGGAGCACCGTGGCGCACGAGGTCGAACAGCCGTCTGTCGGAACCGCGACCCCGGCGGCCAGGGTCGTCAAGGGTGATCAGATCTTTATCGGTGTGTGTCAAACATGTCATCAGGCAAACGGGCAAGGGGTTGCCGGACAGTATCCTCCGCTTGTCGGATCAGAGTGGGTGACGCGCGATGTCACGACTCCGATTCGCGTTGTTCTCTACGGGCTTGAAGGACCTATAGCGGTCAATGGGGCTTCGTTCAACAACAAAATGCCTCCCTTCCATGATAAACTCAGCGATGAAGAGATTGCAGCCGTGGTGAGTCACATTCGGTCGACATGGGGAAACAACGAACCCCCGGCCAAACCGGAGGATGTAGCTGCCTTGCGTTCCCAGCATGGGGTGCGGACACCGTGGAATTCTGCAGAGCTTGTCGCGTTAAGAGCGAAATGAGAATCACAGGCATGGGAACGTCAATTCGCATTGCGTATGGGCTGACCTTTCTCCTCATTGTTGGGGCAATCACGCTTGCGGGCTGTGAACGTCAGGAGACAGGCCCTCGTCAGCCGATTGCATTCAGCCATGCGATCCACGCGGGTACGTATCAGATCAACTGTCAGTATTGCCACAGCGGAGCGCGGCGTGGGGCCAACGCCTACGTCCCTTCGGTCCAGGCCTGCATGGGTTGCCACCAGCTCGTGGCCGCAACGAAACCGGAAGTGATCAAGATCCGGCAGGCGTGGGAATCCCGTCAGCCGATCCGTTGGATGAAAGTGAACCGCGTTGCCGATTTTGTGTTCTTCAATCACGCTCCCCATATCGCCAAAGGTATCGATTGCGCAAAATGCCACGGTGACGTCGCGTCGATGTCAGAGGTGAAACCGTTCGTAGGGTTGAACAATATGACGTTTTGCGTAGATTGCCATCGGGAAAACAAGGCGAGTATTGATTGCTATACGTGTCATCGGTAGAAGCAGAACAGAGGAGTTAGAAACTAGTAGCTAGAATTCTTTCAACAAACTATCTTTTGGGGGGAAAAATGAAAAGGAGTCCCGCACAGAGGTTTGAGGATCTCATCGTTTGGCAGAAGGCTCATAGCTTTGTTCTAGGGGTCTATAAGTACACGAAGAGCTTCCCGAAGCACGAAATGTTCGGCCTCAGTTCGCAGCTTCGGCGGGCGGCAGTTTCAATCGCTGCCAACATTGCTGAGGGATTTCGAAAACGCGGCCCTGCTGATAAGGTTCGATACATGAATATCAGCGAGGGTTCAAGCGATGAATCTCTCTATTATTTGATACTCAGTCGCGACCTAAAATACGGAGATCCATCAGCTCTCATGGACTCTCTCACGGAAGTAAGCAAACTATTGCGTTCTTACTCTCGAGCCATTCTAGATTCTAAATTCTAGATTCTAGGTTCTAGCTAGCTCCTAACTCCTTAACCAAGGTGACCGGTGGAAGAAACTCCGCAACAGTACAGCGCCCGCATCACCTCTTACGTCCAGGGCCAGAACCACCTGAAAGTCCTTGAATCCACGCCAAAGACCATTGCACGGCTGATAAAAGGAAAACCGCCCTCTGCCCTCTCCAAGGTGGAGGATTCCGGAAAATGGTCCATTGTGCAAATCCTTGCTCATTTGGCCGAAGGTGAGATTGTCATGGCTTATCGGCTCAGGCTCGTCGTTGGTGCGAACGGCACACCTATTCAGGCATACGACCAGAATATTTGGCAGCAAAATGCAGGATACCTTCGCAAAAACGCAAAGCTCGCACTTGATCTTTTCACGACGCTCCGCGAAAACAATGTGGCTTTTCTGAAATCGTTGACGAAGGAGCAGTGGGAATGCTTTGGCATGCATGTTGAACGCGGTAAAGAAACCGTTACGCGCATGACCGAACTTTACGCCGGCCACGACGTGAACCATTTGAAGCAAATTGAGTCAATTCTGAAGTCCGCGAAGAAACGCTGAGCTTCAACTGTTTACTGATAACTGATCACCGACAACTGTTTTTCATGGACCTCCAACGTAGAGATTTCCTCAAAATCATCGGCGCAAGCGTTGCGACGGCACTTCCGGGATGCACCCCGAAGAAGCCGCAATCGTTGATACCGTACGTCATTCCCCATGAAGAGATCATTCCGGGAAAGGCAGTGTGGTACGCAAGCGTATGCCGCGAATGTCCCGCGGGCTGCGGAATCCGCGTACGCGTGAGAGAAGGAAGGGCCGTCAAGGTTGAAGGGAACCCGCTTCATCCCGTCAACGAGGGAACCCTCTGTGCACGAGGTCAGGCATCCCTGCACGGTCTCTACAATCCGGATCGGATTCAACACCCTCTTCGCAAACGACCTGACGGTTCGTGGGAGCAGGTTTCATGGCAGCAGGCCGAAGAGACAATCGTTGCAGAGATCAAGAAACTGGCAAAGAGTGGAAAAGGCAACAGCATCGCCTGGCTGACCGGGTCGATGAACGGATCAGCTGATGCCCTCGTGGGTGAGTTACTCGCGGCCGTCGGTTCAAGGCGGCGATTGAAGTATGAGCCGTTTTCGTACGATGCTGTGAAAGAGGCAAATCGGCAGATATTCGGACGGCCCGTTATCCCCTCTCATGATTTTGCCGCAGCGAAGATGATCGTCTCGTTCGGAGCCGATTTCCTCGAGACCTGGCTTTCCCCACTGAAACAGACACGAGAGTACACAACAGCGCGTGCGTTCAACGGCAAGTCCGTTCGACGGTCCGTCTATGTCGGCCCCCGACTCTCAATGACGGCGGCCAACACCGACCAGTGGATTGCCCCGGTGCCCGGAACGGAGTACGTCCTCGCACTTGGTATCCTCAATCTTGTTCTCGAAAGCGGAAATGCTTCCATCCCGCGGTCCGAAGCCGCGGAACTCTTGCCGTCAACCCGTGGATACTCTCCGGCAAGGGTTTCTGAAGTCACCGGCGTCCGGCAAGAGGTGTTAGAAGATCTCGCCGAATCATTGCTTGCCTCAAGACCAAGCCTCATCGTCGCCGGTGGGACTCCCGTTGGCGGTGACGGGGAGCTTCAGACCTGTCTTGCAGTGAATCTGCTGAACTACTCGCTCGGAAATATCGGTAAGACGGTTCTTTTCGACTCCCTCGAACAACTGTCCGACACAAATTCCTATGCCGACTTCGCCCGCTTTATTCTTTCAATAGAACAGGGCGAAATCAACGCCCTCTTCTTTACCGACGTGAATCCTGTCTTCTCCGCCCCTCCCGGATTGAACGTTCTGCATGCAATGAGCAAGGTGCCGCTGTCGGTTGCATTCTCAAGTTACATGGATGAGACGACAACGCAGGCCACGATGGTTCTCCCCGTTCATACGCCGCTTGAGAGCTGGGGAGATCATGGGCGGGGACTTATGCAACCGGTCATGCAGCCGGTGTTTCCGACAACACGCATGTTCGGGGATATCGTCGTCGGCCTCAAGGAGAAGATCTTGAAGAAGGCCCTCTTCTCCTCCGCTCGTCAGCCCTTTTATGAGTATCTCAAAACGAGATGGCGTGCGGTTCACCGTCAATCCGGAGGAGGTAAGGACTTCGACCTCTGGTGGACAGAGGCACTGGCAAACGGAGGAGTTTTTGATGCCGGTCGAAAGGCATCTTCGCCGATCCGTGCCGTGACGCGATCGTTCTCGTTCTCTTTGCCACAACCTCCGGCCGGTGATTTCTCACTCATTACCTACCCCTCACTCGCTCTTTATGATGGTCGCGGAGCGAACAGACCGTGGCTCCAGGAACTGCCCGATCCGATGACTCAGATAACCTGGGAGAACTGGGTGGAGATTCATCCCAGTGATGCGGAAAAGCTCAATGTAAAGCGCGGGGACATCGTACAGCTCACAAGTGAGCATGGTGTCATTGAACTCCCCGTGTATGTCTATCACGGTGTTCGACCAGGTGCGGTGGCTGTTCCCATCGGACAGGGCCACACCGAATACGGCCGATACGCAAAAGGCCAGGGAGCAAACGTCATCAGCTTGCTGCATTCCCTGCCTGCAGGGCGCTCGGGGTCCTTGAAATGGTCGGGTGCACAGGTTCGAATCGTCAAACGGGATGCGAGTGTTCCTCTTGCCGATGTGGCCGGAAGCGATTATCTCCATGGAAGAAACATCGTTCAGGTTGTCACCGTCGAGGAGCTGCTTCGGCAAACAAGGGAGCTTGCCGGCAAAGAGAATGAGGAAAAAGAATCTCCTTCCCTCTATCCGGCGCACGAGCATCCGGACCATCGTTGGGGAATGGCAATCGATCTCGACAAGTGTACGGGATGCAGCGCATGCGTGACTGCGTGCTATGCGGAGAACAACGTCCCTGTTGTCGGAAAACATCAGGTGGAAATCGGGCGTGAGCTTACCTGGATCCGCGTCGAGAGGTACTTCGATGATCCCCCCTCTAATCCGTCGGAACCGTATTCACCCAAGGCAGAATTCCTTCCGATGATGTGTCAGCAATGTGATAACGCCCCTTGTGAACCTGTCTGCCCCGTCTACGCATCGTACCACTCCCCCGAGGGTTTGAACGCTCAGGTCTACAATCGATGCATCGGGACGAGATATTGCGCCAACAACTGTCCATACAAGGTTCGCAGGTTCAACTGGTTCGACTACGAATTTCCAGAACCGCTGAATTGGCAATTGAACCCGGACGTAACTGTTCGAACGAAAGGTGTGATGGAGAAATGCACCTTCTGCGTTCAACGTGTTGTCGAGGCAAAGGCGAATGCCAAAGCTGAAGGAAGGCCGGTTCGCGACGGAGAGATCACGACTGCATGCCAGCAGTCATGCCCTGCACAGGCAATCGTCTTCGGCGACTTAAAAGATCCTCAGAGTCAGGTTAACAGGATCCGCGACGCCCAAAAGGTTCGTGGATATCGCGTGCTGGAGGAACTGAATACACAGCCCGCGGTTGTGTACCTCAAAGAGATTCGATCCTAGGATCGTATGAAGCCGGAAATTTTGATCGGGATGGGAGGTTGGATGCTGCCCTCGTTTGAGGGAACGTTCTATCCTGCCGACGCAGGAAAAGGATTCCGGAAGCTCCAGTACTACAGCCGGTTCTTTGACATGGTGGAGGTCAACGCCACGTTCTACACGCTGGCTTTGAGCCCGGATCAGATCCGCCGTTGGATAGCGGACGTTTCGGGCAACCAGAATTTCGTTTTCACGGCGAAGCTCTTTCAGGCTTTTACGCACAAGAGAAACGGGACGGCCGAAGATGCAAAAACGGTTCACGCCATGCTTGAACCGCTGCTCAAGGCAGGAGTGATGGGAGGACTGGTTCTTCAGTTCCCTCATTCCTTCCAGCGCACAAAGCCAAACGAAGAGTACCTGAAGAAACTCGGTGTAACATTTGGATCATTCGTCATGTTCATCGAGCTGCGGCACGATTCATGGAACCATGCGGAGGCGTTTCAGTTCCTGCGGGATCAGAACCTTCACCTGATCAATGTCGATCTTCCCGCAATCAAGAACCATATGCCGATGACGAACGAGGCATGGGATGACGTGGCGTACTTCCGGCTGATGGGGAGAAACAGCGCCTCGTGGGACAGGGGCGGAGTCCAGGAGCGGTATCATTACAATTATTCACCGGAAGAGCTTGAAGATTTTGTCAAACGGATTGAATCCGTGCAACGCTCAGTGAGGAAGACCTTCGTTGTCTTTCACAACGATCCGAATGCACATTCGGCGGTAAACGGATTTCAGCTAAAACACTTAGTCGACAGGAAGAAGAAGATCACGGTTCCGGGCAGTCTTGCAGAAGTCTCCCCGCAGCTGAAGAAGATTCCGAACCTGTCGATTGTTGGACAGGAAGACGAGTTACCGTTAACCATCCGTCGGTTGGATAATATCAGGGAATAACGAATGCCGTCAAGGCTCGAACCGAAGTTTGTAAGCCTGCTCAAGGAGGGGTATTCAGCCAAGCAATTCTCGCGTGACGCTGTTGCGGGCGTCATTGTGGGAATCGTCGCCCTGCCGCTGGCCATCGCGTTTGCCATAGCATCCGGAGTGAAGCCGGAGCAGGGGCTCTACACGGCAATCATTGCGGGAATCGCTGTTGCCGTACTCGGCGGGAGCCGAGTGCAGATCTCCGGACCGACCGGCGCGTTCATCGTCGTTATCTACAGCGTTGTCCAACAGTACGGGTATCAGGGGCTTGTCATCGCGACGTTGATCGCCGGGGTTTTGCTGGTTGCGATGGGAATTGCGCGCATGGGCGTGCTGCTGCGCCTCATCCCCTACCCTGTGACGGTCGGTTTTACGAGCGGGATTGCGCTGATCATCCTTTCGTCGCAGGTGAAGGATTTTCTTGGTCTCGACATTACATCGCTCTCCGCGGATTTTGTAGAAAAATGGATCAGCTACGGAGAAAGTATTCTGACAACTCATCTTCCCACGGTCGCCACGGGTTTGGGTTCTCTTCTGATTCTTCTGCTATGGCCGCGAATTACGCACAAGATACCCGCCCCCCTCGTGGCCATCATTCTTGCGACTGTGGCTGTACAGGTTTTTCAGATTCCTGTTGCAACGATCGGCAGCCGGTTTGGCAGCGTTCCCAACTCTCTTCCGTCACCTTCGCTTCCGGAGGCCGACTGGGAGCTAATCAAGACCATGTTTGCACCTGCTGTCACCATTGCCCTGCTGGCGGGTATTGAATCGCTTCTCTCGGCGGTTGTTGCCGACGGTATGCTCGGAACGCGCCACCGCTCGAACATGGAGCTCGTAGCCCAGGGCGTGGGGAATATCCTCTCGTCGCTTTTTGGGGGAATTCCAGCCACCGGAGCAATCGCACGCACAGCCACGAACATCAAGAACGGGGGACGAACGCCCGTTGCCGGGCTCGTGCATTCATTGACCATTATTCTCCTGATGGTGTTTTTCGGGTCATGGGCAGAGTATATCCCCATGACGACCCTTGCAGCCATTCTCATTATCGTCGCGTACAACATGAGCGAGTGGCACGCGTTCGTCAAGACTTTCCACGGTCCACGAAGCGATATCGCCATCCTCTTGACAACGTTCCTTCTGACACTGTTGGTTGACCTTACCATCGCAATCGAGGTCGGTGTGGTCCTCGCCGCTTTCCTCTTCCTGCGCCAGATGGCGGGTGTGACACAAACACAATTGATCACAAAGGACATAGAAGAGGTTGAAGAAGACAAAGATGATGCAAATGCAATTGCCAAACGTGTCGTTCCTGATGGAGTCGAGGTTTTTGAGATTTACGGCTCGCTTTTCTATGCGGCCGTGGATCAATTCAAGGATTCGCTGCGGTTGATTGAAAAGCCGGCAAAAGTCCTTATCCTTCGGACAAGAAATCTTCTCGCCGTCGATGCCTCGGGGCTTCAGGCGCTGGAAGACCTTTACGAGCGAACAAGGAAAGAAGGGACTGTCCTTGTGATCTCCGGAATTCACAAACAGCCGCTCTATTTGTTGAATTCATCCGGGTTGATCGATCGCATCGGCGAAGAGAATGTCTGCGGCAGCATTGATGAGGCCCTCACACGGGCACGTCATCTCATTGGCGCCGAGCTGCACGATAAGCCGGCCGAGAAGCATCAGGACGTAACCCCGCTCAGAAAACCCTGAACGACCATGCCTTACGAACTGTCATATACCAAAACAGATCTCGATCTGACCCAGACGCTGAACAGGCCCAAGAAGTGGTATTACGTGCTCGTGGGGGTCCTGGGATTGGGAGTTGCATGGGGGGCGGGCTCGTGGCTGCATCAGATCATGACCGGCATCGGAGTGGCGGGGAAGAATAATCCCGTCGGATGGTATCTCTATATTACAACCTTTGTCTTCTGGGTCGGTATTGCACACTCCGGGACACTGATTTCGGCAATTCTGTTTCTTTTCCGCGTGAAATGGCGTTCGTCGGTGTATCGCAGCGCGGAAGCCGTAACGGTGTTTGGCCTCGCCACCGCCGGCCTCTTCCCTCTTATTCATCTCGGCCGCGTCTGGGTTTTCTATTGGACCCTCCCCTATCCGCAAATGGGTGATCTGTTCCCGAATTTCCGGTCCCCCCTCATTTGGGACGTCTTCGCCATCTCGACCTACTTGACGGCAAGTTCAATTTTCTTTCTTACAGGGATGGTACCCGACGTGGCAATCATTCGCGACAAAGCACGAGGCTGGAGAAAAAAACTCTACGGTTTTATCGCCCAAGGATGGCAGGGTACTGATAACCAATGGCGTCATTATACCGCGGCATATGTGTTTCTGGCTGCCCTTGCAACGCCGCTGGTCATTTCGGTTCATAGCATTGTTTCGTGGGATTTCGCCATGAGCCTTGTGCCCGGATGGCACAGCACGATCTTTGCGCCGTATTTTGTCGCCGGAGCTATTCATTCCGGCCTCGCTATGGTCATCCTTCTTCTCATACCGATGCGCAATGCGTTCCGGCTGCAGGCCTATATCACCGATCATCATCTGGAAAGCCTTGCAAAGTTCTTGTTGTTTACCGCAAGTATCGTCGGGTTTGCCTACCTGATTGAGGTCTTTGTCGCCTGGTACAGCCACAACCCGTGGGAGCAGGCAATCATGTCGTATCGAGCGTTCGGCGATTACTGGTGGGCATTCTGGTCACTGTTCGTCTGCAACCTCGTCATCCCGCAGCTGTTCTGGGTAAAGCGATTTCGCCGAAGCATTCCGCTCCTGGTATTCGTTTCGGTTGCAGTGACCATCGGAATGTTCTTTGAGCGATTCGTCATTATCACAACGTCTCTTGCTCACGAGTACATCCCCTTCATGTGGGGACTTCCGGAGTTGACGTTCTCGGAAATGGGGATTGTGGTTGGAAGTTTCTCATGGTTCTTTTTCTTGTTCGCGATCTTTTCGAAAACGCTTCCCGTCGTCTCAATGTGGGAAGTGAAGGAGCAACTTGAGCCGCCGAAGAGCGGGAAGGGATAGCATCGGGGCGACGGCGCAACGGTGCATCGGGGGGTATTGGTTTCTGACTTCTGGATTCTGTATTCTTGATTCTAAATTCTAACTTCTAGCTTCTCGGTTCTCCAAATGTCCAAGCACACCGGCCCAAATATCCTTGCTGTCTTTCCAGCGATGGATCTTCTTTTAAAGGGAATCAGCGAGCTTAAAGGAGCAAAGTTCGAGAATTTCCTCGTGTACGCTCCAGTCCCTCACCACGACATCGAGTATGCTCTCCATCGGCCAAAGAGCCCCGTGAGAGTGTTCACGTTGACCGGCGCGATACTCGGATTCTGCACCGGCTGGGCACTGACAATCGGCTCCGTGCTGAACTATCCTTTGATCGTCGGCGGGAAGCCGTTAATCTCCATTCCGCCGTTCGGCGTTATCGCCTACATTCTCACCATTCTCTTCGGCTCCATCGCAACGATGATCGGCTTTCTCATCAATGCACGGCTTCCTCGGTTGCGTCTGGCAGCCGCATATGACGAGCGTCTCTCGAGCGATCATTATGGGATTCAGGTTTTTGGAAGCGAGGAAATATTGAAGGATTGGGGAAAGAAGATGAAAAGGGTGGGAGCGGTGGAGATCAAGGAGGACTCCAGAGAAGAGGAGCAGAGGCGCTGAGGAGAAGGGGGAAAGAAAACTTAACTTTTGGGGGGACAAAATGGAAAGGAAACATATTCAAAGCCATGAGCAGCTCGAAGTTTATCAGATTGCCTTTGAGGCTGCAATGGAGATCTTTGAAATGACAAGGCGTTTTCCGAAAGAGGAAACGTATTCGTTGACAGACCAGATCCGCCGATCCTCGAGGTCGGTATGTGCAAATCTGACAGAGGCTTGGAGAAAACGTCGATATGAAGCTGCCTTCTTGAGCAAACTCAATGATGCTGAAACTGAAGCAGCAGAAACTCAGACATGGCTTGATTTTGCTGCTCGTTGTGGGTACCTCGACGCAGAAAGACATGTCGCACAAAAAAAGAAGTACAATCAGATCCTTGGGAAAATCGTGATGATGATTATTCGCCCCGAACCGTGGCTGCTACTCAGAGATCATAGGATATGAGTTCAACCAGATTGCATATCTCCTCTGCTCCTTTGCACCTCCGCTCCCCTGCACGAAATCTATGTGCTTTGCTGGGATCGCTTTTTCTGTTGCCGCTGCTGTGGTCGTGTGGGCCAGACAATGGCGAAATCGGGGGCTACCGCTACCGCAGCGACATGCACATGCAGCCCTCATTCAAAAAGCAGGAAGACCCGATGCCACCGGTTGCGGGGACCGTTCCGGTGAGCGGCTACGAACTGCCGATACGCGACTCTGTTTCCGCAACACGGCTTGTGAATCCCGTCCGGCTCACTGCTTTGAATGCCGATTCTGCCAAGTTTCTCTTTGAAACCTACTGCTCTCCGTGTCACGGCCTGGGAGCAAGAGGAGATGGACTTGTCGCCGCCAAGTTTCAGGTTCCGCCGGATCTGACAAGCCAAAAATATCGTCGCGTTCCCGACGGATATATTTACTATGTGGTCCGCCATGGCCGTTTGATCATGCCTTCATATTCCGAGGCCCTGAAGTCCCATGAACGATGGCTCGTCGTGAACCATCTTCGAACGCTCCAGAAATGAAATCTCATCGATGAAAACGCAGCCCCCTGCCCAAATGTCCGTTGTCGCTCCTCCCGCAGAGAATCCCCGATCCCTTGTCATGGGCCTCTGGATTGCCGTCATGATCGGCGTTGCCGCGGTCGTCGCCGGATTGCTCGGCTACGCCACCGAGAGAATCTGGATCTCGTATCTCATCAACTTCTGTTTCTGGAGCGGGCTTGCACAAGCGGGGATAGTCTTTTCTGCGGCCTACAGATTGACGAACGGACGCTGGGGTGAAACGATACGAAAAGTGGCGGAGGGATTTGTCCTTTTCATTCCGCTCACGATCCTTCTCTTCCTTGTCACCTATTTCGGCCGGACATTTCTCTGGCCATGGATTACGGAACCGATCGAAGCGAAGGCGGCATGGCTGAACGAGCCCTTCTTCTTTGCGCGTGTGACGGCTTATTACGTTGTATTGTCGGCTCTGAGCCTCTGGTACGTTGCTGTCTCTATCCGTCCCGACCTGGGGCTTCTGAAGGAACTGGGCAAGGCGCGGGTGTCGGGATTGGTCGATCGTTTAACAAGCGACTGGCGGGGATATGATGCAGAGGTGGAAAAGAGAAACTCGAAGCTCTCAACGTTTGTCCCGGTTGTTCTTATTTCATATGGCGTGGTCTACACGTTTGTCGGGTTCGATGTGGTCATGTCTCTCGATCCGCACTGGTACAGCAGTCTCTATGGCTGGCTGTACATGGTTCACGCATTCGATACGGGCGTCGCCGCCACGATCATCGTGGCAATCCTTGCCCGAAAGTATTTCAACCTCCAGGAGCATGTATCGACGAAGCAGTTCTATGACGTCAGCCGTCTTCTCATGGGGCTGTGCATGCTTGCCGGGGGATTCTATTGGGGCCAGTACATCACCATCTGGTACGGGAATCTCGGCGAGGAGATCGAACGGCTCATTCTTCGGTTCGATCATTCCCCGTGGCCCGTCTTCCAGTGGACGGTTATTCTGCTTCTTTACTTCTTCCCTATAGCGGTCTTTTTGAGCAGAAGCATCAAAGAGAAACCTCGTGCCCTGTTGGTCATCGCGTCGATCATCCTTGCAGCAAATTGGATGTATCAGTTCATTGAGATTGCACCATCGGTCTGGAGCCAACACGGCGTGCCCCTCGGCATCGCGGAACTCGGAGTCACCTTTGGATTCCTGGGTCTGATCGGGCTTAGCTGGCTGTGGTACGCACGAGTCGTACCGTTGGTTCCTCCTTCCGTTCCCTCACAATCTCAGCGTCACTAATTCCCCGCTTGGATGGCACCCTCCCGGCAATCCAGGAACACGACTCTCCAGACCTGCGACCAGTGCGGCCTCCCGTACGGCCGCGGCGGCGTTGTTTCCATTCGGGATGATGTAAAACTCCATTTCTGCTGCTACGGTTGTTCGTTCACGCATTCGGTGCTCGGGCAACCGGGAGAGACCGGAACGGCCGGACTCTTCCTCGCCCGGCTTGGATTTTCCGCGTTTCTTTCCATGAACGTCATGGCCCTGAGCTGGGCCCTGTACGATCAGCAATGGATTGCGATCGGGATGGAGCCGGAAGCACTCCCATGGATCGAGAAACTGATTTTCGTTCTTTCCCTTCCCGTTCTCTTCATTGTAGGATGGCCCTACCTGCAGGCCGCTGCACGCGAATTCCGTTCATGGCGGCTCTCGATGGACAGTCTCATTGCTCTCGGATCGTTTGCCGCATTTGTCTTCTCAACTTACCAGGTTTTTTCCGGCGGCCATGCGATTTATTTTGACACTGCCACCATGACACTCGTCCTGGTGACCGCCGGGCGCTACCTGGAGGCGAACGCGAAGATCCGCACATCGGCTGCAATCAGAAAGCTCATCGATCTCCAGCCCGATAGGGTCAGAAAGCTCGTCGGGAAGGATGAGCAGTTTGTCGGATCAAAGGATGTTCAGCCGGGCGACCACATCAAGGTTCTGGCCGGAGAACGAATTCCGCTCGATGGTATCGTTCTCGAAGGGACAACGAGCGTCGATGAGGCAACTTTGACGGGTGAATCGACGCCTCTCACAAAAAGACCCGGAGATTCGGTTTATGCCGCGACCATGAATCAGGAGGGGGTGATCGTGGCTCAGGTGACCGCTCCGGCCGCCGAAACCGTTCATGCTCATATTGTCCGGCTCATGGAAGAGGCCCAACGGTCCCGATCTCCGATCCAACAATCTGTTGACAGAATTGCGGGGATTTTCATTCCGGTGGTCATGGTTCTTTCTGTTTTGACGTTCATCGGATGGCTGCCTGCCTCAAATGCGGACACGGCATTGCTGCATGCGTTGACCGTTCTGGTCGTTGCCTGTCCGTGCGCATTGGGAATAGGGACTCCGCTCGCAAGTGCTATTGCACTCGGCCGCGCGGCGGAAGAAGGACTCCTTATCCGCTCATCGGCCATATTCGAGAAGCTCGCCGACAGCAGACATGTTGTGTTCGACAAAACCGGGACTCTCACAAAAGGAGAGCCGCGTCTCTGGGAGCTGCACACCCGATTGCCGGAAAAGGAATTCCTCGGTATCGTGGCATCTCTCGAACGGAATTCGGAGCACCCGCTGGGAAGGGCCGTTACTGCGCGCGCAAAGAGCGATCAAGTACCTGCGTACGACGTCCGAAACGTCTCTGTCCTGCCGGGACTCGGCATCAAAGGTGAGGTCAATATTCGAGGACGATGGGTGATGGTGCAAGCGGGAAGTGCGGAGCTTTTTGACGTCAATCCCGACAATCTGAAACAAAGCGACGAACGGTCGGCAACGGTCATGTATGCAGGATGGGACGGCACGGTGCAGGGATCGATAATCTTCAATGATACGTTGAGGCGATACGCGAAAGAGACCATCGGGGAGTTAAGGGATAAAGGGATTGAAACACATATCCTCTCGGGCGATTCCCGAACGATCACCCGGTCCATTGCAGAGGCGCTCTCGATTGAGCATGTATACGGGAAACTCCTGCCCCAGGACAAACTTGAAATTATTCATCAGTTGAAGCTTGGGGGGGTCACTGTGATGGTGGGTGACGGAATCAACGACGCCCCGGCCCTTTCAGCTGCGGATGTCGGGATCACGCTCGGATCTGGAACCGACATCGCCAAAGAGAGCGCCGACGTCACGATCCTGGGAGATCATTTGGAAAAGATTCCGTGGCTGATTCGCTATGCCCGCCGGACGCTCGGTGTGATTCGGTGGAATCTTCTCTGGGCATTTGGCTACAATGCAGTGGGAATTGCACTCGCGGTTTCGGGCCTCCTTCAGCCGATCCTTGCCGCCGCTGCTATGGTCCTCAGCAGCGTGTTTATCGTTGTCCACTCCCGCCGGTTAGCCTCAATTGTGCTCAACCACATTCCTGACTGACCGCCCGAGCCTCGGCAGGAAAGATTGACTTTCTCTGCAAGGTGGAGTACGTTCTCAACAAATGACTACCTCACCTGTCCGTTCTCCACTGCGGCCGGCTCATCGGATGGATCCGCTTGAACGTTGGATACCACTGGGTCTCAAGTCCTTCGTTTACCTCATTCTGACAGTTTATCTGATCCAGGCCGCGGACGTCTTCTATGAAGTGGCATTGCCTGCAAGACCATGGCCGTTTCTCCTCTTCGCCCTCCGCACCATCTTTCTTTTCATTCATGAGGGGGGCCATTTTCTTTTCATGTTCTTTGGGGAGACGTTAAACATTCTGGGGGGGTCCTTCTGGCAGATCGCCTTCCCTCTCATCTCTTGCATTATCGCAATCCGAAAGCGCTCTCACTTTATCGCGCCGTTCGCCCTCTTCTGGGTCGGGACAAACATGATGGATGTGAGTCTGTACATGCGCGACGCCCCTTTACGTCTCCTTCCTTTGCTCGGCGGCCACAAATCGCGGCACGATTGGTGGAATCTCTTTCGGAAGTGGGAGATGCTTGACTCTGCCGGCACAGTTGCTGATATCTTCTACTTTCTTGGATTGCTCGTAAGTATTGTTGCCATTGGCGGCGGCATTTATTTTGCCATTCATCGTTTTCTGCATCCGGTCGCTTACAAAATTCCTGACGATAAAGAAGAGTCCCGGATTGTCCCGTCATTCAATCGATCCACCACCGTGGTCCAACAAAGGTCTCAAGCGCCACCTTCACCTTCTCCAAAGGAGGAGAATGGAAAGAACACGTTCGAAGGCCTCTAGCCGGATTTCTGATTTAATGATTCATTGATTTATTGATTTTTTGATTTGGCCTTTGACCTCTGATCTCTGATCTCTGACATCTGACCTCTGATCTCTGACCTCTGACCTCTGATCTCTGACATCTGACCTCTGATCAGTGACTTCTGATCTCTGATCTCTGGCTTCTGATCCTCATAACCGATGGAGTTTTCATGAATAAACGATCAGTCTTTGTTCCTGCTTTCCTGGTTCTCTTTTCACCCATCCTTCCCGCGCAAGCTCAGGTCAATCCTTCCGACTCGTACGTCCGGACCGAGGCCTGGATCACAGCGAGAGACGGGTTCCGACTCTTTACCGAAATCTACTCCCCAAAGGACGTAACAGATCGGCTCCCCTTCATACTCCTGCGCACCCCCTATAACGTCACCAATTCTGCAAGGCGGCTCGATGGTTACCTCCGTGAGTTGGCAGAAGAGAGATACATCTTTGTATTCCAGGACATACGGGGCCGATACAAATCGGAGGGGACGTTTGTCATGCAAAGAAACCCAAGAAAGAACCCCAAAGGAATTGACGAGAGCACCGACACCTATGACAGCATTGAATGGCTCTTGAAGAACGTCCCTCGAAACAACGGACGAGTAGGCCAGCTGGGTATTTCCTACGACGGATGGTTGACCGTCATGTCGATGCTTGATCCGCATCCCGCGCTGAAGGCGGTTTCTCCTCAGGCTTCACCGGTCGATATGTGGATCGGCGACGATTTTCACCACAACGGGGCGTTTCGGCTGAGCTACGGCTTCGAGTATGCGTTTTCCCTCGAAGCATCCAGGGGAGATACGGCTTTCGTTTTTGACAAGTACGACACATACGAATGGTATTTGAATCTGGGTGCTTTGTCCAACGTCAACGCAAAATACTTCCACGACAAGATTCCAACCTGGAACGATTACGTCAATCACCCCGACTATGATCAGTTCTGGAAGGACCAGACGGCAGTTCCGCACCTCAACAGGGTCACGGTTCCCACTCTCAATGTTGCGGGGTGGTGGGATCAGGAGGATTTCTACGGCCCGCTGAAAATCTATGCAGAACTTGAGAAACACGACGCGGAGAACAAGAATTTTCTTGTCGTCGGTCCATGGAATCATGGTGGGTGGTCTGGAAGAAGAGGAGACAATCTGGGAAACGTCGAATTCGACAGCACCGCTCCGAGTCTGTACTTCCGTGCAAACATTCAGGCCCCTTGGTTTGCCTATTTCCTTAAGGATAAAGGCTCTTTTACAATGCCGGAAGCACACACATTCCAGACAGGCATGAACCGTTGGATGTCGTACGACATGTGGCCGCCGCGCACCCATTTCACCCAAATGAACCTCTATTTCCATGGGGATGGACGGCTTTCGTTTGATCCGCCTCCGGAGCGTAGCGAGGAGGTGTACGACGAGTATGTGTCGGATCCGGCGCACCCTGTCCCCTACAGGCCAAGGCCCATTGAGCCGACCTACGGCCGCGGCTCGCGGTGGTATACCTGGCTCACCCAGGACCAGCGTTTCGTCCATCTTCGGCCGGATGTCCTTAGCTGGGAAACAGAGGCGCTGAACGAGGATGTCGTCATCACAGGAGATATCGTCGCAAAGCTCTTTGCTTCAACGTCCGGAACAGATTGCGATTGGATCGTCAAGTTGATCGATGTGTATCCCGAATCTTACCCGAAGAAACATTCCATGGGTGGATATCAGTTCATGGTTGCCAATGAGGTCTTTCGCGCACGATATCGAAAGAGCTATGAGCATCCCGAGCCGCTTGTCCCTGATCAGGCGACGGAATTCACCATCGATCTGCATCAACAGGATTATCGCTTTTTGAAGGGACACAAGATCATGGTGCAGGTTCAGAGTACGTGGTTTCCCATCATTGACCGGAATCCGCAAAAATACGTTGAGAATATCTTCAAAGCGAAGGAATCGGATTTCCAGAAAGCAACACAGAGAGTCTATCGCTCCCGACAGTATCCCTCACATATCAAAGTCTCAGTCATGAGGTAGGAGGAGATATCATGAAGACAATGATTCTTGCAATGATGTTTGTGCTGATGGCGGGATGTGAACGCCGCGAACCCTTCTCATTCACAGCGGAAAATATTGTTGATCTTTCCTATGCGTACGATTCCACCACTATTTATTGGCCGACGGAGAAAGGATTCGCGTTCGAAAAGGGGACGGAAGGAATAACTCCGGGAGGATATTTCTATACGGCGAACAGATTCTGGACTCCCGAGCACGGCGGTACGCACATCGATGCGCCGATTCACTTCTACGAGGGAGGCTGGACGGTCGATCAGATTCCTCTGGAAAGGCTCGTAGGCACGGGGATCGTTATCGATGTCTCCCAACATTGTTCGGAGAACAGCGATTACCTGATTCAGAAATCGGATTGTGAGGAATGGGAAAGATCCAACGGCAGAATTCCCGAGGGGGCAATCGTTCTGTTGAGAACCGGATTCGGAAAATATTGGCCGGATCGGGTACAGTACATGGGGACAGATCAACGAGGAGCCGACGGTGTTGCAAAACTTCACTTCCCGGGGCTTCATCCGGAAACGGCAAAATGGCTGGCTGATGAACGGAAGGTCAAGGCGGTAGGATTGGATACTCCGAGTATTGACTATGGCCAATCGTCGCGCTTCGAGACACACGTCGCTCTTTTCGAACGGAGTGTTCCGGCATTTGAGAATGTGGCCAACCTGGAGCGGTTACCCGAGAAAGGGTTCACGGTCATCGCTTTGCCAATGAAGATCAAAGGCGGCAGCGGCGGGCCGCTGCGGATTGTGGCAATATTGTAGGCAAGCAGGAAGCAGTCCGACTTCGGGCTCATGTTAAAAGTCCGACATCAACCGCGGTTGGCGGGGAACTAAAGCTCCCAACCAACACAGCAGATGTCGGACTTTAGGTTTTTGGCCTAGAAGGGACTTCTTCACTGTGAGTGAAGCGACATAATTGTCGTTTTCATTTCTTGACAATACGACAAAAATGTCATATTGTTCCGGCAAGAGAAAGCCGGAACCGTGCCCCCATTTCCAGTTCAAGCCCGTCAGTTACTATCCCCTGCCGCAGACACAGACACGGCAATAATCCGCTCTTCTGAGAACCTCATTCATGCCTTCACCCACCCGCCCGGAAAGGTGTACCTGCTGCACGGTGACAGCGCCGTCTTCACACTTTCCCTCACCATGGCCTCCGTTGCTCTGGCCAACGGCTCCTCCATCGCCGTCGTTGACGGCGGGAACTGTTTCAACGTCCACCTGATCTCCCGCTTTGCCCGGGAACATCGGATCGACCCCGCACAACTGCTCAACCGCATCTTCATCTCCCGCGGATTCACCTGCTACCAGATGGAGCAGGCGCTCACACGGCGCCTCCCCGCTTTTCTTGCCGCCAAAGGCGCCACCACCGCTATGATCTTTAATCCGCTCGAAACACTGTACGACGAGCAGGCGCCGCTGCGTGAGGTCCGCCAGATTCTCGGCCGCGTTCTCATTGCCCTCCAAGAAATGAAGCAGCGCGGCATTTCCGTTCTCATCGCATCCGTTGACCGGACCGTCTGGCCCGAAGAGCGTAACGGCCTCTCTCAGACACTCACATCATCCGTGGATCGTGTCTATCGCCTCGAAGAGGATGAACACCATCACTATGCCGTTCAACTTGAGCCTCAACCTTCATCTCTTCTATCACCGAAAGGAGAAAACAATCATGGGACGCACCGTACCGACGTTCACCAACATCATCGACAGTGAGATCGCCGGCTGGTCGAAATTCCGCCGCGGCCTGCAATTGGAGGACCAGGAGATCTTCGATGAGGTCTTCCGCGCCGCCAAGCGTCATCTCGCCACAAACTTTTACGCCATGCGCGCCATTCCCTTTGAGAGCATTATCATGTCGATCATCATTGAGCAGGGAAAGACCATCAAAGAACTGCGCCGGCGGCTTGTTCAGGCCGGCGCGCTTGCTGCTCCCGAGGAGCGCACATGAGCAATGTCGTTTCGGGGTGGCTCTTTGACGCTTATCCTTCGACAGACGGCATGGTCGTGTGGCTTATCGACCGCGAAGGAAGAAAGCATCGCTGCACCGTTCCCTTTCTTCCTTCGTTTTTTCTTCACCTGAGTCCGCAGGATATGAAGCGCGCCTCCACACTCGCCACCCGCTGCGACACACGGCTTACTGTTTCAATCACCACGCGCAAGGAATTGTACTCCGATGAATCATGGGACGTTCTACAAATTTCCGTTCATAACCCGACCCGCTTTTCATCTGTCGTCCGATCCTTTGAACAATTTTTCCCTCACTTTGCTTTTTTTGATTCGGATCTCCTTGTCCCTCAGTTGTTTCTGTATGAAACGGCTCTTTTTCCTCTTGCTTACGGTGACTACGAAATCGATCATCGCAGCCGTCTCGTCGGATGGGCCATCAACGATCATCATGAAGCAATGGAATACGAGGTTCCGCCGCTTTCAACGCTACGACTGAGAAACGGGAACAACTTTGTCCCTCCCAAATATCGCAAGCACCTACAGCTTGAGGTCAGCTACGATGGCCAGACATATTCGCTGGAGCAAGAGAACCCGCGTGACGTGCTGGAGACGCTCAACTGGCATCTTCATCGCTGCGACCCCGATATTGTTCTGACGGAATACGGCGATTCGATCATTTTGCCGCACCTGACGGCTCTGTCTGCACGTCACAATATTCCCCTCCTCCTGAACCGCGATGAGCAGACACCGTATTTCCGAACCAGGGAATCGAGTTTTTTCCAGTACGGCAAAATCGTCCATAAAGACGGGGCTTTTGAGCTCGCCGGCCGCTGGCACCTCGATGAGCAGAACTCCTTCACGTTCGGCGAGGCCGACCTTGACGGAGTCTTCGAGCTCGCCCGTTTGACACAGATTCCCGTTCAGCGCCAGGCCCGCGTCAGCATCGGCACATCGATGTCGTCCCTGCAGCTCTCTTGGGCGCACAGCCACCGGTACCTTATTCCGTCCAAAAAACGGGAACCGGAAGACTTCAAATCGGCCTCCACATTGTTGATGGCAGACAGGGGCGGTCTTATTTTCAATCCTCCTCTTGGGTACCACGAAGAAGTCGCCGAGCTCGATTTCGTTTCGATGTATCCCACCATCATGGTCGAAAAGAACGTTTCCCCGGAAACGGTCAATTGCCGTTGCTGTTCAAACTCGGCCGTCCCCGAGCTCGGGTATACCATTTGTGAACGGCGCGAGGGAATAGTCCCGGCAACACTTCGATCGGTGGTGCAAAAACGGTCTCATTATAAAAGACTCAAACGATTTTATAAGGGGAGGGATGACGCTCTGTTCCGTAAATACGACCGGCGCCAGAATGCGCTCAAATGGATGCTCGTCAGCTGTTTCGGATATCTCGGATACAAGAACGCACGTTTCGGAAGAATCGAAGCACACGAGTCCGTGAACGCATTTTCGCGCGACTCCATTTTAACGGCAAAGGAGATTGCTGAGCAGCACGGCTTCCGAATGCTTCACGCCATCATCGATTGCGTCTGGCTGAAAAAGCCCGGCACTTCCGAGCAGGAATATGAAGAGTTATGCCGCGAGATCGCGGCACGCACGGGAATCGATATTTCATTGGAAGGAATTTACAACTGGATCCTTTTCCCGGCGTCAAAGCAGGATCCCCTCATCACGACGGCCAACCGGTATGCAGGGTGGTACCGCAACGGCGATTTTAAAGTGCGCGGACTCGAAACACGCCGCCGGGACACTCCCCCGTTCATCAAGACCATGCAGAGGGCAATGTTCGACCGCATGGCACCTGCGCGCACGGCGGCCGATGTAGAGACGTTGGTCCCCGAGCTCCTCGACATCGGCCGCAACGCCGTTGCAATGCTCAGAAGCGGAAAAGTGAATCCGATGGAGCTTGTCATGCGGCGGCACATTACAAAAGAGGCGAATGAATATACCAACAAAAGCGTCAGCGCTGTCGTTGCGGGACTTATTGAAGAAATGGGGGTCCATCTCGCGGCCGGAGAAACCATCGAGTACATTCTCATCGACCAATCGGGAAAGAAAAAACCGGAAAAGGCAAAGCCGATTGCCTTGTATGCCTTTGAGGATGGCTACGATATCGACTTTTACACCGAACTGACACTGAAAGCGATCGAGTCGCTGCTCTCGCCATTCGGATATACGGTCGATCGCCTCAAGGAGCTCTTTCTTCCCCCTCCATTGAAACCCCGCAAATCAACCAGATCCCAACGCGTCCAGGCCAAACCGTTCGCTTCCGCACCGTCGCCCCATGAGTGAATCTCGCCCATTCATCGGTCGCGGGGCGGGATTCAATCCTCCCAACCGCTTTGAATCACTCAAAGTGGAATCGCCGCCTCCTGATCTGGCGGAGTACTTTGAGCTGCCCGAGCCCGGGCAAAAAGTCCCCACGCGCTTCTATGTCGACCGCTCTCTTTCCATTCTCTCCAAAAACGACAGCCCCGACATCGGTTTCACGTACAGCATCAACCCCTACCGAGGCTGTGAGCACGGCTGCATCTTTGCTACGCGCGCCCTTCACATGAATACCTTGGCTTCTCCTCCGGCCTCGATTTTGAGACAAAGATCATGGTGAAGCTCAAAGCACCCGAGCTCCTTGCGGCTGAATTCAGCAAGCCTTCATGGCAACCCCAGACGGTGGTTTTTTCAGGCAATACTGATTGCTACCAGCCTGCGGAACGGACATTGAAGATCACCCGCCGCTGCCTCGAAATATTCTTGCGCTTCCGAAACCCGGTCTCGCTCATTACCAAGAACGCCCTTGTTCAGCGCGACGTCGATATTCTCAAAGAACTTGCCGCCACCAATCTTCTCTTCGTCATTATCACCGTCACAACGCTCCGCCAGGATCTGGCAAGAAAACTGGAACCGCGCGCTTCGGCTCCCCGAAAGCGCATGGAAACAGTGGAAATTCTTGCCGCGAACGGGATTCCCGTCGGTGTCAATGTGGCACCGATAATACCCGGACTGACAGAAAGCGAGATCCCAGAAATTCTCAGGCAGGCATCAGAAAGCGGCGCACGTCATGCGGGGCAAACAACGGTGCGGCTTTCCTATGCACTCAAGGATCTCTTCCTCGAGTGGCTCAAGCGCGAATACCCCGAGAAGTTCAACAAAGTCGTGAGTCATATTCGGTCCGTCCGAGGGGGAAAGCTTTCCGAATCGGACTTCGGAAAGCGAATGAAGGGCGAAGGCCCGATCGCCGATACAATCGAGAATCTCTTTCAGGCAGGTTGCCGAAAGTATCGCTTGAACGAAACCCCTGTTCGCCTTTCCACCGAATCCTTCCTTCGTCCCCAGGAATCGCAATTCTCGCTTTCTTTGCGTTGAACAGGAACACTCCGCTGCTTGTCTGCGTCTGTATATGTTCTCTATAGTCTTTGTGCCCTCTTTGTGACCTTTGTGGTTAAAGACTTTAACGCAGAGGGACACAGAGAACACGGAGTAGGATGAAGTTCTTGACAAAGTTTCTTCTTTTTCTTAAAATTGTTCCACCTTTCGCAGCATCCTGACACAAAAAGACCGATTATCACTCAGTCGCGACAATTTGAATACGGATTAGCATGTCCATTGCCGTTCGAAATCTGACAAAACTTTACGGTGACGAAAAAGCCGTCAACGACATTTCGTTCGACGTCAAGACCGGTGAGATACTGGGCTTCCTGGGACCGAACGGAGCGGGGAAGACCACGACGATGAAGATCATCACATGCTATATGCCGCAATCCTCCGGTTCGGTTGAAGTTGACGGCCTGAGCACGCTCGACTACTCTGTTGAGGTCCGAAGGAAGATCGGCTATCTCCCCGAGTTGAATCCGTTGTATCTTGACATGAACGTGCTCGAGTATCTTGAGTACTCTGCCCGGCTCCACGGGCTGCGGGATAAGCATCTCAGACAGCGACAGAACGAGATGGTGGAGGTTTGCGGCCTTGAGGAGGTGCGTCACAAAGACATTAGCGAGCTCTCCAAAGGTTATCGGCAGAGGGTCGGGCTCGCTCAATCGATGATCCATGACCCTGAGGTGCTCATCCTTGACGAGCCAACCAGCGGGCTCGATCCGAACCAAATCATCGAAATCAGAAACCTGATCCGCCGTCTCGGCAGCGCGAAGACCGTTGTTCTTTCCACCCATATTCTTTCGGAGGTCCAGGCAACGTGCGACAGAGTTGTCATTATTAATGAAGGGAGCATTGTCGCCGACGGAACACCTGATGAGCTTAAACAAAGTTTCAGAGGGTCGGAAAGCGTCTCGGTCGAACTGAAAGCAGAAACGCCGGACCCCATGCAGGATCTTTTTCCTAAACTTAAATCCCTCCGGCATGTGGAAGCCGTCGACTACCGCGGGTCCGAAGGACCGATCCATAGGTTCATCATTCATTCGGCAAAGGGGATGGATATCCGGGAGGAGCTGTTCCGGCAGGCAATCTCGGAACGTTGGGTGCTGCTAGAACTCTCGCGGCAAAGCACCAGCCTCGAGGAGATCTTCCACAAGCTGACCCGATCAGAAACTGTCAATTAGCCGCGGGATTCCCTCATGGCATTCCAATTACCCAGTTCAGTGCAGCTCAAGAACATCGTTCCCATTTACATCAAGGAATTGCGCTCGTATTTCAATTCTGCGGTTGCCTACGTGGTCATTGTTGTGTTCCTGGCGCTGCTGGGTTGGTTCTATGCAAGCAACATTTTTCTGGCCAATGCTGCTTCGATGCGCGAGATGTTCGAAACCGCCCGATGGATCTTCCTTTTTGTCATCCCGGCAATTACTATGCGGCTCCTGGCCGAGGAGCGAAAGTCAGGAACGATTGAACTTCTCACGACCAAGCCGGTCCATGACGCGGAGATTATCCTGGGCAAATTCTTTGCCGCCTGGAGTCTCATGGGGATCGCCCTCCTTCCTTCGCTGGTCTACTATGTGACGATTTCTTCGCTCGGCACCATCGACAACGGCCCTGTCATCGGAGGATACCTGGGGCTCTTACTCATGGCGGGAGTTTTCGTAAGTCTCGGCCTTTTTGCCTCCAGCGTCACCGATAATCAGATCGTAGCATTCCTCCTTGGCATCTTCCTCATCCTGGTCTTCTTCATCGTTGACAAGGTTCTCATTTTCATGCCCGAAGCTCTCGCAAGTCTCCTGGAATACCTCAGCACCGATTCACACTTCCTGAGCATGGCGAGGGGGGTCATTGACACGCGGGATCTCATTTATTTCGCGAGCATCCTCGGGTTCACGTTGTATTGTTCGGTCGTTTCCCTTGAGCGTCGCAAATGGTGAGTCAACAATGAAACCGCAAAGAACTCAAACACTGATCCGCCTCCTCATTGTCCTCGCCCTTGTCATTCTGGTGAACTTCATCTCCATCCGGCTTTTTGGTCGTCTGGACCTGACCTCGCAGAATGTCTATACGCTTTCCGAAGCAAGCAAAACCATCGTCCGCTCTTTGGATGACCGGATCACCGTCAAAGCGTACTTCACAGAAGACCTTCCGGCACCGTACAATGGCAACCGGCGGGCAACGCTCGATATTCTCAATGACTACAAGGCATACTCAGGGGGGAACCTGCAGTTCGACTTCATTAGCCCGGAGGGTGAAAACGGAGAGCAGGAGGCCCAGGGGCAAGGTGTCGCACCTGTGCAGGTGCAGGTAATTAACAACGACAAGCTCGAGGTCAAGCGCGGATACATGGGCCTGGTTATGTTGTACGAAGACAAAAAAGAGGTTTTGCCGGTCATCCAGAATCTCGCTTCTCTCGAGTATGACTTGAGCAGTGCGATGAAACGGCTGACGGTCAGGGAGAAGAAGAAGATCGGCTATTCAACGGGTCATCAGGAGGTCGATCCGTCAGGCTACCGACAGGCAGCTCAGGTTATCTCGGCCCAGTATGAGCTGACTCCTGTGGACCTTGCCGGGGGAAAGGAAGTCCCGGGAGATATTACCGCTCTTCTCATCGTCTCGCCTCAATCGCGGTTTTCAGACAGCAGCAAGCTTGCTGTCGACCAGTTCCTCATGCGGGGCGGAAAGACTGCCTTCCTCCTCAATCGCTACAATGCCACGCTTCAAGCCCGGTTTGCACAGGAGATGGATCTTGGCCTCGATGATTTGCTCGCCCACTACGGCGCTCGCATCAATAACGACCTTGTGCGGGACGCCCAATGCGCCCCGGTGACCGTGATGCAGCAGCAAGGAATGTTTCGCATGCAAAGTCAGGTGCCTTTTCCGCTCTTGCCGAATGCTTCGAATTTCAGCAGCAACAACGTCATGGTAAAGGACCTTCAGAACGTCTTCTTCTTCTTTGTCAGTTCTATCGATACAAGTACGGCGGCCCAAAAGGGCCTTCAGGCGGAAGTGCTTGTTCGCTCGTCGCAGCAAAGCGGACGGCAGACCGGGTTCATGATGATCGATCCTTTCCAGAAGCTGGCGCCGGCTGATCTCGCCGAAAAGGATATTCCCCTTGCCGCGGTTGTTGAGGGATCGTTCAAGAGCTTCTTTTCCGACAAACAGCCGCTAGCAACACTGACCTCCTCTCCCGACACCAGGATCCTTGTCGTAGGTGACGGCGATTTCATGAAAGACGAGTACCTTGGCTCGCGGGACAACCTGAACTTCTTCGCGAACATCGTTGATTACCTTGCTGACGATGCGGGACTGATCACCATACGATCAAAGAATATTTCCCAACCGCCGCTTGAACAGGTTTCCGACGCGACAAGGCGCTTTTTGAAGTACATCAATCTCCTGCTCCCACCGATTGCCGTTATTGCGTACGGGCTTCTCCGGTGGAGGCGCCGCGTCTCGATCAAGAAAGCGCTCGAACATCAATCCCGGTGACAATCAAGATGAACAGAAACACGCTTGCCCTTCTCGGAGCAGTGGTCGTTCTTGGCGCCATTGCTTTCTTTCTGATGCAGCGTCCGGGAGAACAGAGTCTCGATTCATCGGAGGGAGAGCCTCTTCTCCGGATTGATTCCGCGTCTGTCGACAGGATCAGAATCGACTCACCCGGTCTTCCGCTCTCCATGACAAAGCGGGGAGCGGAGTGGCACATCGAAAGTCCGCTTCCAGCGCGCGCAAGCCAAAACGCCGTAACGACGCTGCTTCATGAGCTGAGTTCTACCATGATCAAGGCGACGGTTTCCGACAGGCCGGAAAAACACTCACTCTTTCAGGTTGATTCCACGGCCCTCCTCCTGAAGATCTTCCATCAGGAGAATGAGGTGGGCTCCCTCTTCATCGGCAAACCCGGACCAGGATACGGTGACGTCTACGTGAGGCCGGAGAAAACGAACGAGGTGTATCTTGTAGACGGGGCCGTCTCCCGGTCTGCTCGACAACCGCTGAAAGAATGGCGCGACCGAACGGTGGTTTCAGTTCCTCGGGAGAGTATCACAGAGATCCAATACCAGTTCGGCGACACGACCTTCACAGTATCATGGAAGGATAGCGTGTGGATGATCGGGAATCAGATTGCAGACGAAGCCGCTCTCAGCAGCCTCCTTGGCTTGCTTGCGAACCTCCAGGGCGATGAATTTCTCGATTCCCTTCCTGCAAAGTCGAAGCTTATCGCCACGATAACATTTGCCGGCATACATCTGAGGATCTCGCAGGCGAAAGGAAGTGAGACATATACAATTCAATCCTCTTCTTCTTCCCAATTGTTCGAACTGCAGGGCTGGCGTGGCAATCAGTTGCTCAAGCGCAAGAAGGATCTTCTCAAGACCTCGATCTGACAATTCTCTCCGGAACACAGGCAGGACGGCGGTATGATTGCCTTGCTTGACACTCCAATTTTGGTTACTTTGAAATTTCCACAGGATCGGTAATTCTGTAACTCCAAGCAGCATAAGAGGATATAACCATGTTCTTCCGCTTCATTCTTGCCCTGCTTCCCGCCATATCCCTCATCATCGCGGGATGTTCTTCGTCCCAATCGACATTGGCAACGCTGGGGGATGAACAAGTTCCCCTTCGGGAATTCGAGAAGATGTATGCTGCCAACAACGGTGGCTGGGAAAAGGCTAAAGCTTCGAGTGAAGAGGACCGAAAGCGATTTCTCGACCTCTTTGTCAAATATAAGCTAAAGCTGATCGAGGCTCGGGATCGGGGCCTTCTTCGCGATACGGCAATTCAAAACGAACTTCGCTCATATCGGTCTTCCATCGGTGCTTCCTACATGCTTGGCAAGGAACTGATCGAGCCGCGCCTCAGGGAGATGCATCGGAGGCTGATGGAAGAAATAAGGGCAAGTCATATTCTCGTCCGGTTACCCGGTGAGCCTACACCGGTCGACACCCTCGTTGCCTACACCAAGGCCGATCAGCTCAGGAAAATGCTGGATAGCGCGAGTTTTGATTCAGTAGCGAGTCAGTACTCCAACGATCCAAGCGCAAAGATGAATCATGGCGATCTCGGCTGGTTCAGCATGGGCCGCATGGTTCCGGAATTCGAAGACGCCGCTTATGCTCTTCAACCGGGGGAAGTCTCTCCGAGACCCGTCAGAACCCGTTTCGGCTACCATATTATCAGGGTCAATGCCCGTCAGCCGAACAGGGGTGCTGTCCGAGTCAGTCATGTTTTTAAGAGGTTTGCCCCCAATCTGTCCGATACGGCCGCAGTGCGCGACAGCATCGATTTCATTCTTCGCAGGCTCGCAAGCAATGAAATAACATTCGCACAGGCTGCATATCTCTACTCCGACGATCCAAACAGCAAGATGCAGGCGGGCGACCTGGGATTCTATGAGCGATCAGGCTTGCCGCCTGACATTGCGTCGATCCTTTTCTCCACCCGAGTCAACACGATCGCTCCCCCGTATCGGGCCGCATACGGTTATCATCTGTTCACTGTAACCGAGGCCAAAGCAACCCCTACGTTTGAAGAGGCGGAAAAAGACCTTCGTCAACGTTACCAACAGGTGTACTATGGGACGGATTACGAGAATTTCATGCATACGTTGATCAAACAGTACAACCTGGACTTTAACGTGACTTTGCGTTATGACCTGACCCATTCGTTTGACAGCACCCTCACCGGTCAGAATACCGGATGGACCGATACGATCAAACCCGAATGGCTCACCGACACCCTTTTCTCCTACGGTTCGAAAGTCTTCACCGTTCAGGATTTCATCAACAGGGTGAAGTCCAGCGAGGAGTTCGGCGTAATGCCGTTGACTCCGTCGAATGTCGATAATATCACCGAGCGTCTTGCTGAATCGACAATCCTCGACGACCACACTTCAACTCTTTCCCAACGCTATCCCGAGTTCGAGGACCTTATGAAGGAGTACGAGAACGGGACGCTGATCTACCGGATTGAACAGGATGAAATCTACAACAAGACCGTTGTGAATGACTCCTTGTTGCGTCAGCATTATGAGTCCAACCGCAAGCGCTTTCGCTGGCCTTTCCGCGTGAACATCGCCGAGATTTTCGTTCGCACCGAAAGCCTTGCCGTCGCTCTGTACGGCCGCATTAACAAAGGGGAAGATTTCGGAACCCTCGCGGCTCAGTACACAGAACGGCCGGGTTTCAAGGAAAAGCGCGGCGAATGGGGATTTGTTCCGGCGAGAACCAACGACTTGATGGCCATGGCTGTTTCCATGAAGACCGACAGCGTTACGGCGCCCATCGCTTACGAATCCGGCTGGTCCATCATCAAGAAGATTGACAAGAAGCTCGCCGAAGACAAAACGTATGAAGAGGCCCTTCCTGAAGTGACAAGTCAGTACCGGGATATCGCATCGAAGCTTCGAACGGAAGCGTGGATCGATTCCTTGAGGAGGAAGTACAAGGTGGAAATCAACGAAGACGTGTTTCGGGAAGCGTTCAAAGGCGAACCCATTGAATAAGAATCGTCTCGCTGCCTGTCTCTTGTTTGTCGCCGCCTTTGTCGGGTGCCAAAAACCCCAGCAGCCGCGAACGCCGATCGCCCGAATTGACAATCGCACACTGACACTCGAAGAGGTCGAGGCCCGGTTTGATTCGTCGCGCGGAATCTCCAGGGCCCAGGTCCATGAATACATCCAGCGTTGGCTGACAAACGAATTGTTATATCAGGAGGCGGTACGGAGGGGCCTCGACCAAAGTGACGATTTTGAAACGCGGTTGGAAGACATTCGACGTCAATTTGCCATCAATGCCCTCCTCGATGAAGAGATCTACAACGCTTCAACTCAGACCAGTGCGGATGAAGAGGTGCATTCGTACTTTGAAAGCAACCGCGATCAGTTTCGCCTGACGCAAGACGTTGCTCTCATCAGTTTCGTATTCTTCCGCGACCGCGACCAGGCCAATTCTTTCCGAACAAAGATCACGCGGGGAACCGCGTGGACCAGGGCCCGCAATGAACTTTTGGCCGACCCGGCCCAGGCCTCCGGCGTGGTCATGCATGCAGATTCTTCCTACTACACCTCAACGACCCTTCTCCCGTCGGAACTCTGGCGCGTGTTATCTGCAACGCCGCGCCAGGAGCCTTCATTTCCGATTCGCACGGATGAAGGGTACTGTGTGCTGATTGTATGGAGGTTCTCCCGGAACGGCGGCACGGCAGATTTGGCGTACGTGAGAGATGAGATCCTCAGCAGGCTCGCCGTTAATCGACGTCAGCAGACGATGGATAGACTTCTCGAGAACCTTCGTTCCAAACATGTTGTTCAGGTTCTCATAAGTTCCGTTCCTCAGGATTCGCTTTCCCTGAGAACACATGAATAGGATTTACCCATGAAATCTCTCAAAGCCGCTCTCATCCTTCTCCTGTTGCTCACACAGGCGCTTACCGCTCAGACAGTGATCGACCGGATCATTGCGGTCGTCGGGAAGGAAATTATCACGGAGTCGGAGCTCACCGAACGAACAACGATGTTTGCCCTGCAGAACCGGCTCGATCCTTCGAAGCCGGAGCTCCGTAAACAAATGCTGGACGGAATGATCAGCGAGAAGCTTCTGCTCGCCCAGTCCTTCATCGACAGCATTGAGGTGACCGATGATGAGGTGACCCAGGCGCTTGATCAGCAACTCGACGGCATAATTCGCCAACTCGGTTCCCAGCAGAGAGTGGAGCAGTATTACGGAATGCCGCTCAGCCGTATCAGGCGGGAATTCCGGGAGGACATGCGGAAGCAGCTTCTCGTTCAACGACTGCGCCAAACGCGGGAGCAAACCATCCAGGTGACTCGCAGGGAGACCGAAGAGTTCTACGAATCATACAAAGACAGCCTCCCGCAGGTTCCGGAAGAATTCGACGTGAGCAATATCTTCCTGCTCCCCAAGCCTGATTCCGCCATCGAGCAGCAAACGCGTCAGAAGCTTCAATTGGTTCTCGATAGCTTACGGGCTGGCGGAGATTTTGCGGATTTCGCGCGTCGCTATTCTCAGGATGGAACGGCCGGGGCGGGCGGAGACCTCGGCTGGGCAAAACGCGGGACATTCGTCCCGGAATTCGAAGCCATTGTTTTTTCCCTCCCCGAGAAGGGAATTTCTGAAATCGTCAAGACAGAGTTCGGACTGCATATCATCATGCTCGATGAACGTCGTGGCGAATCGGTTCACGCACGCCACATCCTTCTGCGCATCGAGAAAGGGGCCGCCAGCGACTCTTCTGCTGTCGAGATGCTCCGCTCCATTCGGGCAAAGGTGCTTGCGGGAGAATCGTTTGAAGAGCTTGCGAAACGACATTCCGATGACGAAGAGACAAAATCTCTCGGTGGTGATCTTGGAACGGTCAACCTTGAACAACTCGATGCCGAATTTGCCGGTGTCCTCAAAACGCTCCAGACCGGTGACATTTCGCTGCCGCATCGGGTCACACTGAAGAGTTCCTACGGATACCAGATCGTGCGGGTGAAAAAGCGCATGCCTGCGCACGCGATGAGCCTTGACACGGATTTCAAGCGAATAGAACAGATTGCCCTTTATTTCAAGCGTTCGCGCATGAACAACGAATGGGTCGAAGAACTCAAGAAGAACATCTTCTGGGAAGTCCGGCTTTAAGAGCCATCCGATCGGAGCACGTGAAATCATGAATGACGTCGAATCTGCCCGACTCCTCACCGGGGGATATGCAGATATAAAGAAGGAAATCGCCAAGGTTATAGTCGGTCAAGAGCTTATTATTGAACAGCTTCTGATCACCCTACTGGCGCGCGGTCATTGTCTTCTCGTCGGTGTTCCCGGATTGGCAAAGACATTGCTCATCAAGACCCTCGCTGAGGCACTTGACCTGAAGTTCAGCCGCATTCAGTTCACGCCCGATCTTATGCCGAGCGATATCACGGGTACCGAGATTATCGAGGAGAATGTCTCTTCAGGCCAGAAGAGTTTCAAGTTCGTGCACGGACCGATCTTTGCAAACATAATCCTGGCGGACGAAATCAACCGCACGCCGCCCAAAACCCAGGCGGCCCTGCTGGAAGCAATGCAGGAGCATCACGTTACCGCGGCAGGACAAACCTACCGGCTCGAAGAGCCCTTCTTTGTACTGGCGACTCAGAACCCCATTGAGCAGGAGGGTACCTACCCCCTTCCTGAAGCTCAGCTTGACCGGTTCATGTTCAATCTCTGGCTCGACTACCCTTCGTTCGAAGAAGAAGAAGAGATCGTCAAGGCAACGACCAGCCCGTATCAGCCTTCCCTTCAGCACATTTTAAGCGGGCGGGATATCATTGGGTTCCAGGATCTTATTCGAAAAGTTCCGGTTGCCGATAATGTGGTTAAATTCGCCGTCGATCTTGTAAGCCGGACCCGGCCCCAGTCTCCGCAGGCGCCCGGATTCGTCAAGAACTGGATTCGCTGGGGTGCGGGACCACGAGCATCGCAGTTCCTCATTCTTGGGGCAAAAACAAGAGCAATTTTGCACGGACGACATAATCCTGATATCGACGATGTCCGCGCAATTGCGGGCCCGGTCCTTCGCCATAGGATCGTTCTGAGCTTCAACGCCGCTGCCGAAGGTGTATCGCCGATGAATGTCGTAGAGAAGCTTCTCACAAACACCGATTAGAGGATTTGCGCTCTCCTATGCGATTGTCACGAGCCATTCTGCTTTGCGTCTTCCTTTTTGAAACGCTTGCTGCTCAGACAGAAGGCAACCGCGCAATATGGATTTTTTTTCGAGACAAACCCGCCTACGGGATACAAGCATCCGACGCACAAGAACTTGGAATTTCCCCGCGCACTCTTTGGCGACGTTCAAAGGTGCTGGCTGCACATGACATTCTCGACAATCTCGATATTCCGGTCAATCCGCAGTATGTCAACAATCTGAGGGCGCTTGGCGTTGAGGTGCGGGCAGTATCGCGATGGCTCAACGCGGTATCCGTCAAGGGCTCTTCTTCGCAGCTTGCCGCGGTCCGTTCCCTGCCGTTTGTACATGATGCCAGTCCCGTTGCCCTCTTTCGCCGTCCACCCCTCAACCCTCACCCGGTTCCACGACAATCAATTGCCGGCAAGACCCAGACAGGAACGACGCTGAGCTACGGGCTATCCCTGACCCAGCTGGCAAATATACAGGTTCCTTCGGTTCACGATCTCTCGATCAACGGGTTCGGCACTATTGTCGGCATGGTCGATGACGGCTACAATAACCATCGGGTCCACGCGGCAACAAGGAACAACAACGTTCTGGCAGAGTATGATTTTATCCAGGGAGACTCGAATACGTCGATCCAATCAGGAGATGTTCCCGGGCAGGGGGATCATGGGATGTTTACGTACTCGGCGTTGTCCGGATTCAAGGAAGATACGCTGATTGGACCGGCTTACGGCGCATCGTTCCTTCTCGCCAAGACAGAGGTCATCGGATCAGAGACGCCGGTCGAAGAGGATTACTACGTTCAGGGCCTGGAATGGCTTGAACAAAGCGGCGCGGATCTGGTCTCCTCTTCGCTGGGGTATATCGATTGGTACACTTACGATTCTCTCGACGGCCAAACAGCGGTTACCACCAAAGCCGCCTTGATCGCGATGCGAAAGGGAGTGCTTCTCGTTACTGCGATGGGGAATGAAGGCTGGAACCGGGCGCCGGGTCTCACGGGCACTCTGATTGCTCCTGCAGATGCCGACAGCATTGTTGCTGTGGGGGCTGTACATTCCTTTGGAGAAATAGCCGGCTTTAGTTCAACGGGCCCCACCTTTGACGGAAGGATCAAACCGGAGGTGGTTGCACAAGGCGTGAGCGTTGTTTCTGCCTACGGAGCCACGACTGCCGGCTATGCGTCCGTCGGTGGCACCTCGCTTTCCACGCCATTGGTTGCCGGCGTGGCCGCCCTTGTGCTGTCCGCACATCCTCAACTTACGCCAATGCAGGTTCGCGAAGCCCTCATTCAAACTGCAACGCACTATAATGATACCGATGACCCTTCGCGAACTGCCACGTGGCCAAACAATTTCTATGGCCACGGTATGGTCAATGCCCTCGCTGCGGTCACCTATCACGGCATCGCATTCAGCAACAAACCGATGGTGACTCTGACGGATTCCACGTTGACCGTCTACATCTCGATCGCTTCAAATACCGCATTAATGAGCGATTCCCTTTTTCTCTACTTCCAGGGATCACCTGCCGAGATGCTCCAACGGGTGCCGTTGACCCCGACACAAGCCCCTTCGGTATTCACCGCGGAAGTGCCTCTCGGCACCGATTCAACGTATCCCCGAGGATACTTTTCCGCGCGGGATAATGGAGGGAGGACCCGATCTTGGCCCTTCAGTGCGCCTGACAGCACTTTTAAGTTCCAACAATACATTGTCAGCTATGTTCCCGGCGTCAATGAAATTCCGGAAAACTTTGTGCTGAATGCGAATTTCCCGAATCCTTTCAACAGCGGCACCAGCATCACATTCGATGCTCCGGGCGCTCAAAAAGTCGAGGTAGTCGTTTTCAATATTCTGGGGCAGAAGATTCGGACGCTTTTTTCCGGAACCTCGATTCCGGGCCGCAATACTGTCCGGTGGGACGGGAAAGACGACGCAGGCCGCAACGCCTCCACCGGCGTTTATTTCTTCCAACTTCGCACACCCGCGTCGGTTATCACAAACAAGATGGTGATGACCAGATAGCCAGTCGGCCTCAAGGCCATTGACGGTGTTATGCCAGAGTTCTCCCTTTCCATCTCTCTTAGCACCTTCGTTCTTCTTCTCGCGGCACTCCTTTCAATCGCCCTCTCTTTTTTTGTCTACCGCATGACCATTCCGCCGATCCCCGGCCGAATTCGCTTTCTTCTCGCAACACTTCGGGCTGTCGGACTATTCTTTCTCATCCTCCTTATTGCTGAACCGTTGCTCTCCCTTCTCTCGCGAACGGATGAGCCCCCTCAGATTCTCGTGCTTATCGACAACTCGCGGAGCATGACCATCACGGATAAGGAAAAAGTTCGCTCGGACGAGATCCGTTCTCTTCTCGCGTCCAATGAGATCCGCCGGCTTGCTGAAATCGGCGAAGTCCGTTTTGCCTCATTCGATTCAAAGGCGCGCATGTTCTCAACCTTCGCCTATGACTCGCTGACGTTCAACGGCGATGCAACGGATCTCTCGCTTGCTCTCAAACAGGTCAGAGAGGAAGCCCGAAAAAGCAATATTCGAAGCGCCTTGATTATCTCAGATGGGAATAACACGTCAGGCTCAAGTCCCCTGTTTGAGGCGGGTGACCTCGGGATTCCGCTCTTCACCATCGCCGTTGGCGACACTACGGGGCAGCGTGATCTTCTGGTCCGCACCGTGTTGACAAATACACTCACGTATGCCGGTACGCGCGTCCCCGTAAACGTCGCGATCAAAAGCACCGGATATGGCGGCCAGCGCGTGGAGATCACATTGCGTGATTCATCGAAGGTGATCGACCGACAATTTCTCACTCTGGAGGGCGGGGAGCGCGAGTACCCGGTGAGCCTGAGCTTCATTCCTGAAAAACCCGGCATGCAGCGGCTTTGGGTTGCGGTCTCCAGCCTTCCCGATGAGCTTACGGATCGGAACAACCGCGCGACATTCTTCACCAAGGTGATGAAAAGCAGGATGAAAATTGCCATCCTCGCAGGCGGGCCAAGTGCAGATCTTGCGTTCTTCAGGCGAACCCTGGAACGCGACCCCAACCTGGAGGTCACAACCCTGATCGAACAAAAAAACGGTGACATCCGGCCTCTGCCGTTCAACGCTCAGACTCTCAAGGATCAGGATTGTCTTGTCCTTCTTGGAATTCCGCGTTCAGGAACTTCCCCTGCCAATCTGAGAATCATTGTCGAGGCGGCCCGAAATGGACTCCCGATCTTCTTCCTCGCGGGCCGGCTGCTCGATGTGCAGCTTCTGACAGAGCTCGAACCCGTTCTTCCTGTCACGGTGCGCGAGAGGCTTCCCAATGAGGTCCAATGCTTTCTTCAGATTTCCGAGAACCAGAAAGGGCATGTCATCCTTCGGAGCGGCGTGCCGGCAGATGATCTCTGGCCGTCACTTCCGCCTGTTTTTCAACAACAACATGAGGTGCGGGCGAAACCCGAAGCGCAAGTCCTCGCTTTTTCCCGAATACAGAATATCACAACTAATTTCCCTGCCGTCTCCATACGCAGCGCCGCCGGGCGGAAATCGCTTGCCGCCATGACGTACGGCCTCTGGCGATGGAAACTGTTGGGCGGCAAACAGCAGAATGATGCTCTTGACGAATTCATCGGCAACAGCATTCGATGGCTCACAACGAGGGATGATGACAGAAAGGTAAGAGTGTCGCCCGCTCTTGAGTTCTTCTCGAGCAGGGATCCGATAGAATTCGTCGGTCAGGTCTATGATGATTCATTCCAACCTGTTGACAACGCCCGAGTCAGTCTCTCGGTGCAGGGCGGCGGCCAAAAGGAGGAACTTGAGCTCTCATCGCTTGGAAATGGCCAGTACGTTGGACGGTGGGACCACCTGCCTGCCGGTGATTATTCCTTCGCTGCTGTCGTTGAGCGTAATGGAGCAACCCTCGGCAGGGACGCCGGTTCATTTTCGGTTGGAGACGTTGCTGTCGAGTTTCTTGAGACGAGTGCCCGCCCGCTGGTCCTTCGGCAGCTCGCAGCGCTGAGCGGTGGCATGCACATCGAACCGGGCCAACTCAATCGCCTGCCCGAAGCAATCCAGTCAACGCCGGGATTTCGGAGCCGGGAGATTGTTCGATCTTCGGAGATTGAATTGTGGAATGCCCAATGGAGCATGGTTTTTCTGCTCGTGCTGTTTGCGATTGAGTGGTTTCTCCGTAAGCGATTCGCAATGGTCTGATCAATCCTTTGGGAGATTCCCATGATCCGTACCCTTCTGCTCTTCTCTTTGGTTCTTCCATGCCGGGTCTCCGGACAAACAGCCAAAGTCGACAGTTTTTACGCTCCGAGCATCGGATCGACCACGCGTTACTCATATCTCCTGCCTGAACATTATGACACTCTGCGTTCATATCCTGTCCTCTACCTTCTCCACGGTTATGGAGGAGATCACAGAAACTGGACCGATTTGACCGACCTCGCGTCGTACGGCGAGCGACTGGGAGTCATCATCATTATGCCGGATGGGGCAAACTCATGGTACGTCAACTCCGCGGGGGAGCCTGGTAAACGGTACGAAGACTTGATCGTTTGTGATTATCCCACGCACGTGGAAGGACGGTTTGCCGTCGACACCACGCGACGGGCGATTGCGGGCTTATCGATGGGGGGCTACGGTGCAATCATGATGAGTCTGCGACATCCGAAGCAGTTTCGTTTCGCAGGGAGCCTGAGTGGTGCACTGTCAATCCCGGGAGGTATTGAGTTCCCGGAGCCGTACAGAGCCGAACGCGGATTAAAGAATTTGAAAGTGGTTTTTGGGGAAGAGAAATCGCGTCGCGACCGCCATGACCCCTTTATCTTGTACAAGGGCGTCCCCGCCGATTCCCTCCCGTACCTCTATTTTGTAATTGGAACGAACGACGGATTTACCACCTTTCTCCCTGCTCACCGGGCTTTGACGGATTCTCTGAGAGTGTACAGGGCAAAACACGAGTATCATGAAGTGCCCGGCGCACACAATTGGAAGCTCTGGGGGAGGGAAATCGGGCCGCTCCTCGCGAGAATGAAAGAAGTGCTCAAAGGAGACTAATCTCCGCCGGTGCGACGCTCGCTCTCGCCTTTCAGGGGAGCCGGGTCTGCGAGCTCGAGGTCGAAAACGACGATCTCGTTCTCCCCCTCTTTCAGCCACGCACCAGGAAGATACAGATCATATTGCGGCCCCGCGGCTTTCCAATATCTTCCAAGATTGTGCCCGTTGACCCAGACAACCCCCTTTCTCCATTTCCGCATATCAAGAAATGTGTCTCCTCTCTCACCCAGCCGAAAAGTCCCTTTGAAGAACATTGGCCCTTCCGTTGTCCTCCCCTCTGAAAACCTGAGCTGCTTCATGTCGTTGGGTTCCATCGGCAGATTATAGACCTCCCAATCCATGAGAGTAATCCAGTCAAGGGTGACGCGTTCAGTGATCCCCTTCCGGTCAATCATGTACGCTGAAAAATTGATTCTGCCGAGATTCTCCACCAGAATGTCGAGGACGCGTTTCTCCGCAGCTCCCGAAGGAACAGTAATGGTATCCTGGCCGAATCGACGATCCATTGACCCGATGAGCTTCCCGTCCACAAAGACCTGAGCATAGTCGTTCAGTGCGGTTATTTTGAGTTTTCCTCCTGATCCCGTGATCGTCGTTCTGTAGAGGATGAACCCGAAATTCTGCCCGTATGCCTCCATCGGGCGCGGTTGAACCGAAGTAACTGGCCCGGGGAGGTTTTCAAACAGACCGGCACGCTTCGTGAGTCGAATATCGGAAACCGCGATCCTTTTGACCGGCGCGGGCAAATCGGGAAGTGCCGTCCCGGGAAGTTGATGCTGCTTCAGGAGATCGCGGAATGCAAAGAAAGCCTCCGTCGGCCTTCCGTCTTCCGTCAACGGCGCACCGTAGTCGTAGCTTGTGATGTCGGCCCAGTACCTTCCGTTGTACCAGTTCGCTCCTGCCGTAAAACCGAAGTTTGTCCCGCCGTGGAACATATAGAAATTGATGGACTTGCCGTTTTCAAGCATCCAGCATACGTCTTCCCGTTGCTTCTTCAAATCCTGCCCGCCCCACTTCTCGTGTCCCCATTGCGTAAACCAGCCGCTCCAGAATTCTCCATTCATATGAGGGATGTTCTGGCGGAATTGTTCGAGATGCTTGAACTGACCTTCAGGATCGGAGGAGAAATTGACGGTGGGAAGAACATCTTCAAGCGTTCCCGCTTCAAGCATCGTGCGGTTTGGGCCGTCGGATGTGTAAAGCAGGCAGTCAAAACCGGAGTGACGGAGGGTGTTCCTGAGCTGACGCAGATATTCTTTGTCGTTTCCGTAGCTCCCATACTCATTTTCAACCTGAACGGCGATGATCGGCCCGCCATTCTCAATACTCAATCCCTGCAGTTCACGTCCCAACCTCTCAAGATACGTCTTTGCGGGCTCCCAGTATTGAGGGTAGAGGCAGCGGATTTTCATCTCCGGATCTTTGAGGAGCCACGCCGGCAATCCTCCAAAATCCCATTCGGAACAGACATAGGGCCCCGGACGCAAGAGAACGTACAAACCCGTTTCTTGAGCCGTCTGTATGAACTTTCGAATGTCGAGGTTTCCTTCAAACGTGAACTCTCCCCGAGTCGGTTCGTGGACATTCCAGAATACATAGGTGCAGATTGTGTTGAGGCCCATCGATTTGGCTTTGAGCATCCGATCACGCCAGTAGGCCTGAGGTATTCTCGTATAGTGCATCTCTCCCGAGAAGATTCTGAATGGTTTTCCGTTGAGATGGAATTGTCCGTCACTGACGAGGAACTTCTGAGCATAACTCATCTGAAGGAAGACGATGAGCGTAAGAATGGTTTTGACCATAGCCGATATTCTCCGCTTGCGACTCAAATATAGCAGGAAATTCTTTTGCCACATAGCGCCATCTTTTTCTCATGCCATTCTGAAACGATTTTTGGTTCTTATATTCCCGCTTGCTATCTTCCCTTTGGCAAAGACGGTAGATACACCATCGCATAAAGCCTGAAGGAGACCTCGGATGATCGGAATGAAACCGCGTCATGTGGCACACCTGCTGTTCGTTGGAGTACTTTTTCTTCAGCCTCTGCTGAGCCGGCAATCGGTTGAAGCAATCTCATCTGCCCTCACGAAGGTCATCAGGCATGAAATCGCGCAGAAGCAGCTCCCGTCTGTTTACATTGCACTGATTGAAAAGGATGTCATCCTCTGGTCACAAGCATTCGGGTATGCCGACCCGGATCGGAAGATCCCTGCAACAACGAGAGATGTTCTACGCATTGCATCTGTCTCCAAGCTCTTCACTGACGTGGCCGTCATGCAGCAGGTTGAACGGGGAGTTCTCGATCTTGACGCCCCGATTACCGCATATCTTCCCAATTTTCAACCCCGCAATCCCTTTGATAAGAAGATCACACTGCGTCAGCTCATGTCCCACCGGGCGGGCCTGGTAAGGGAACCTCCTTCCGGCAACTACTTCGATCCAACCGAGCCCTCTCTTGAACAGACGGTTGCCAGCCTCAACAACACCACGCTCGTCTATTCTCCCGAGACGAGAATCAAATATTCCAATGCAGGTGTTGCCGTTGTCGGCGCCGCACTTGGAGAAGCGCTTCACCAGCCGTTCTACCGCGTGATCGAAGAAAACCTCTTCCTCCCGATGGGAATGACCAACAGCTCATTCGAAGCGAAGCCGGATCTGCTCAAACGAAGACCGCGTGCGTTCATGTGGACATACGACGGTAGGACATTCGATGCCCCGACGTTTCAGTTTGGAATGGCTCCCGCCATCAACATGCACTCCACACTGGAGGATTTGGCTGCATTCATGGTCACATTGTTCAATGGCGGCATGGGCGGCCGCGGGCGGGTGTTGAAACAGGAAACCCTTGAGACAATGTGGCAGCCGCAATTCGCCCCACCCGGGCAGAAGTCGGGAGTCGGCCTGGGATTCTTTATCGGAAGGAAAGAAGACCACCGCCATATCAGCCACAGCGGTGACGTGTACGGTTTTGCCACGGAATTCGCCGCACTGCCCGATTTGAAGCTAGGTGTCATTGTGGTTAACACGATGAACGCGGCGAATGCCTGGTCATCGGAAATAGCGGACTATGCGTTGAATCTGTTGCTTGCCCGTACTTCCGGAAAGCCTTTGCCCGAGTACCCCCTTACGAATGAAGTTGAGCCCGAACTCCGAAGGCAGCTCGCCGGAAAGTATGCAAACAAAGACTACGGCGTAAGATTCTTTGAGCGCGGAGAGAGGCTGCTCATGCAGGGACGAACAACGACACTCGCGGTTCGTCAACACGGGAATACGCTGATTGTCGACGATAAGCTCGCCCGCGGATTGTCGGTTTTACCGATCCACAACGGTGTTGTGGTCGGGAGAGATACGTTACTTCGCGTCTCTGACCCCCGGCCTGCCTCAATACCGGACCGATGGCAGGGGCTGATCGGGGAATACGGCTGGGACCATAACACGCTCTACATTCATGAACGCGATGGCCTGTTGCATGCACAGATAGAATGGTACTTTTCCTATCCGCTCACGGAGATTTCAGCAGACGTTTTTGCCTTTCCCAATTTCGGACTCTATCACGGGGAGCAGCTTCGGTTCAATCGTCAGGCGGACGGTTCAGCCAAAGAGGTCCTGGCTGCAGGGGTGTTGTTTCGGCGCCGCCAAACCGGCAGCTCAGATACATTCACCATTATTCCTCAGAGGCCCGTCGATCTCCTGCGAAAGGAGGCTCTCGCCGCCTCCCCCCCGAAGGAGCGAGGAGATTTTCGGACTCCGGAGCTCACTGAGCTTGTGAAGCTTGATTCCACAATCCGTCTTGATATCCGTTATGCCTCGACGAATAATTTCATGAAGTCGAAGTTCTACGCGGAATCCCGCGCGTTCATGCAGGAGCCCGCAGCAGAGGCGCTTGTTCGCGCACACCAATGGCTGCGGCAATTCGGCTATGGTATTCTCGTTCACGACGCCTATCGCCCTTGGTACGTCACAAAGATGTTCTGGGATGCAACTCCCCGCCATCAGCGCGATTTTGTTGCCGACCCATCAGTGGGTTCGCGTCATAATCGTGGATGCGCCGCCGATATTACGCTCTACGACCTTGCAACCGGAAAACCGGCCGAAATGGTCAGCGGGTATGATGAGTTCTCTGTTCGTGCATATCCGGATTACCCCGGCGGCACGACACTCGAACGATGGAACCGCGAATTACTGAGACGTGCCATGGAGCTGCAGGGATTCAGGGTCTACGTATTCGAGTGGTGGCATTTTGATTACAAGGACTGGCGAGACTATCCGATCTTGAATTTGAGCTTCGATCGGCTTGAATAAGTGCTTCGGTGCCTGCGGCTTTGCATATCGCGTCAATTGTTTTTATCTTGATGCCGCGATGAAACTCACCGAAGATCAGAAGTTACGAATTCTCATTGTTGTGACTCTCCTCGCAGGCTGGATTCTTGTGGTGTTCTTTCGTTCGGGTACTTCGTGGGGATAGCATGAAAACAGCCTGAACCTTGAGTCACATCCATCCCATACCCTGCCATGACTATCCCATCCGTTCAGAAAACCGGTCGACTTCTCTCACTTGATGTTTTTCGCGGTGCAACCATTGCCGGCATGATGCTGGTGAACAATCCCGGTGATTGGAAGTACATTTATCCCCCGTTCGGTCATGCTGCGTGGAACGGATGGACCTACACTGATACGATCTTTCCGTTCTTCCTCTGGATAGTCGGCGTTGCCATGACTTTCTCGTTCGCGAAGCGAAAGGAGAAGGGAGACGATCTGGGGAAACTAGGATGGCATGTGGTTCGCCGGGCGGCGATTATCTTTCTTGTCGGCCTCTTCCTGAGCGGCGTCCCGTTCGGGCTGTTGTTCGGCCACCAATTCTCATTTTCGACCATTCGTATCCCAGGCGTCCTGCAACGCATCGCTGTTTGTTATCTCATCAGCGGCCTCATCGTCCTGAACACCGGTTGGAAGGCTCAGGCATGGGCTACCGCGTCATTTCTGGCGGTGTATTGGATTGCAGTCCTCATCATTCCCGTGCCCGGATACGGCGCCGGCGTTCTTGAGCCGACCGGAAATCTCTGCTGGTATCTGGACTCGACTCTTCTTGCCGGCCATACGTGGGCGGGAGCTCCTGTCCCCGGATTCGATCCGGAGGGGATCTTCAGCACTCTTCCTGCTGTCGCAACAACATTGTTCGGCGTCCTTACCGGTCAACTTCTGCGCTCGGAGAAAAGCCATGAGGAGAAGCTTATCCGCATGTTTGTGTACGGAAACATCCTTATGCTCGCAGGCATCATCATGGATAACTGGCTGCCGATCAATAAGAACTTGTGGACCAGCTCATACGCCATTTTTATGGCCGGACTTGCCAACAACGTCCTCGGTGTGCTCTTTTGGGTGATCGATATCCGCGGGATACACCGGTGGTCAAAGCCTCTCGCAATCTATGGGTTGAATGCGATCACGATGTTCTTCCTTGCGGGATTCTTCGGCCGGATGACGGCGATGATAAAGTTCTCCACCGACACCGGAGGTCTCATTTCCCTGAAGAGCTGGTACTACCAGACGTTCTTTTTCCCCCTGGGGCCCCCCATGGTCACTTCCTTGCTCCATTCGTTATTCTATGTTCTCGTCCTGTACGGCATAGCATACGTGATGTATAAACGAAATTGGATTGTCAAGGTGTAATGGATTCCCTCGCGCCTCATTCTGCACGACCAGAAGTACATCACCAGCAGCTAGCCATCAATCTTTCCCTTGCTATCGGATTCCTGATGCTGGCGGGAAAATGGTATGCGTATCACCGAACCGGGTCCGCCGCCATTCTCTCCGATGCCGCCGAATCGGTTGTCCACATCATTGCCGTCGCATTTGCTGCATACAGCATGTGGCTCAGTTTCAAACCTGCAGACGAGAGCCATCCTTACGGACATGACCGGATTGCGTTCTTCTCGGCCGGGTTCGAAGGATCGATGATCATTCTTGCGGCTGTCGTCATTATCTATGAAGCAGTACGAAAATGGATCGCTGGGTTGGTCCTGGAAAACATTGGGGAGGGAACTCTCTTTGTTGCGGGGGCCGCTGCTATCAACGCAGGCCTGGGGGCATATCTGGTGTGGCAGGGAAAGCGCACCGGGTCCCTCATATTGATCGCCAACGGCAAACACGTCCTAACCGACGCATGGACGAGCCTCGCGGTCATTCTTGCGCTGCTCCTTGTACTCTGGACCAGCTGGCTTCCCTTTGACCCGCTTATTGCCGTCGCGGTCGCTCTTAATATCCTCTGGTCTGGGGGAAAACTCGTGAGGCAATCAGTTGGCGGACTGATGGATGAGGCTAATCCGAAAGTTGAATCCCGAATCAAGCAGGTTCTTGACAGCGAAACGGCTAAACGCGGCCTTGTCTATCATGAGGTACGCTATCGGAATACCGGGACATCGCTGTGGGTGGAGTTTCATCTTCTCTTTCCGAACGGAACAACCATCGAAGATGCTCACTGGAAGGCAACGGAAATTGAGGCGGCCATCACGGCTTCTGTCTCAGGGTCGGTCAATATTATCACCCACCTCGAGCCGGTCGAACAACACGACGAGACCCATCAGCAGCTCAAATCCTCGAATCAATAGGCACAGCGTTCACATCATAATTGCTTCCGGAGCTCAAGGGAGATGTTCACAGTCACTGTCTCTCCAGCCACAAGCCCGCCCGCCTCGACCATCCGATCCCATTTCAAACCGTAGTCAAACCTGTTGATAACGGTCGATGCTTTCCATGCAATGACCATACCGCGCTGAGTTTTCACCGAGCCTCTGTACTCCGCATCAAAGCTGACCCTCTTCGTAACATCCTTGATAGTCAGATCCCCGGTGATCTTGTATTTGCTACCTTCCCCCTTTTCAAAGGAATCTCCGGTAAACCTGATCTCGGGAAACCTCTGCACATCGAAGAAGTTCTCGGATTTGAGATCATTGTCACGTCCGGCGTTATCTGTATTGATGCTTCCTGTCTTAATCGCAATATTGACGGACCCATCGGCAAAATCATCCCTGGAAGAGCTAAACTCAATACCAAAATCACCGAACCGGCCATTAACCTCCGAGACAACCATGTGTGCAATCGTAAAACGGATCGATGAGTGGGCCTTGTCGAGGTTCCAACCCCCCGTCTGCCCGAGTGCTGATGATACCATGAAGAGAATTACCGTGAGAAGAACCCCTTTCCTCATAACTCGACCTCCTGAGAGCGCTGTTGAAAGAATGATCCTGAAGAACCTTGTTCCGACACCGAAAGACGTATGACAATATTGTCAAAATCATGAACAAGGAGACTCCCGCGTTCTGCCTGCTGAATCTTGATCCCGTTCTGATCCAATCGCACCGCGATATCCTCGAGTGACTTCCCGTCCGGTACTTGAATGCCTGCAGAGACTAAACCGCTCGTCCCGGGCGACGAAATGCTGTTTCTGCTGTTCCAGGTGTTGAAACCCAGGTGATGGTGGTAACCACCCGCGGATACAAAGAGAGCCCCGGGATAGGATCGCTGTGTCACATCAAACCCAAGAATCTTGTGATAAAACCGTTCTGCCTTCTGAAGGCTCGATACCTGCAGGTGGAGATGCCCGATGACGGTCGCGGGATCCAATTGGTGCGCTTTCTCGTGCTCCAGCTCCAGCAACAGGCCTGCAACATCCAACGCCTCTGTCACCATGGCAATTCCGTCATTTTGAAGGTGCCAGGTCGATCTTGGACGATCGCAGTACAACTCCACACCGTTTCCCTCGGGATCTGCCAGATAGATTGCCTCACTCACTCCATGGTCGGCAAAACCTTGGAATCGAGTCTTCGCGTCCATCAAATGCTGCAAAACAGAGGCGAGAGCTTGCCTGGACGGAAAAAGAAACGCGGTGTGAAACAGACCGGGAGCAGATCCCGGGCGCGGAGCCGCATGACGATCCTCAAGAAGAACAATCTGGGCGGGTTCGCTGCCATTTGCCGAAAGTCGCCGTTCATTCGATTTGGACGGGAGTTCCCTGAATCCCAGGGAATCTCTGTAGAAACCTGCCACAGATTCGAGATTGCGTACCCGCAAGCTCACTTCGCAGATGAATGTTGATGCCGGAATCGTTGTCATATCAATTCAGAGAAACCTTTGTCAGTGAGAGGCTCACATTGTGGAAGGCCAGCGGGTAAAGCTTTGCGACGAAGAACTTACAAAGTGGAAAACCGCTCAGAACCTCATGAGCGCTGCCTTCGGACTCGGCGAAGAGGGTAACCCATGCTTTCGAACGGTCAAAAGCCAACCCATAGCTCGTCACAACTCCTTTTACCATGAGGGTCTCAATGTGTGCCCGTTGACGCGGGATGAGCGAAACGAACTCCTCTGTCAATTCCTCGGGAAGTGTAATGTCAAACAGGTATTGGTTCATGGCTCTCGGGTGTTGTTTTTCTGTGGATGTTCAGATGAAAACACCTTCCGGCCCAGAGTCGTTCCCGAAGTTCGGATCCTTTTTTTGCTTAAATGAAAAATCCGACACCCGCGATGGCATCGCATCAGCAGGTGTCGGACTTTACACTGTCGATTTCAGAATTCTATGATCAGGCCAAAGGTTGTGACAGCCACGCGTTGGCCGTGAAACTGACCGCGGTCTTCAAGTCCCGTCTGGTGCGTCAGAGCGAGACGAAATAGCCGATCCGTCCCGTTCTGAAACTGAACGCCTCCCTGATAGCGAATCGTTGACCCATACTGCAGTTCCTGCTTCAATTTAACGTCCAATGCTCCGTAACCGACAAGCCCCGGCCCAAGGTGCACAAGTGCCGCCTCGACACCGGCTTCGAACATCCAGCGCCGCTGGATCGGGCGGTTTACGACGAACCCGAATCCGTAGTTTGCCCCCGCGTAAATCCTCAAGCCCTCAGCCGTGTAGCCTGCGAAACCTTCAACATAATCCCTGCTGTAATCGACCGGTTTCGTCTTCTGAAGCTCCTCAAACGCGTTATCTCCCAAGTGATGGCTCGTATGTCCCATGACAAAGCGGCTGAAGAGGTTGTCGCTCCATATGATGTCGATGATGGCGTAGTCAACAAAGAACTCTGTGCTGGTGACGGCAATGTTTTGACCAGGGTGAAATTGCGTCGAAACCGAGACCCCAATGCTCGCCTGAATACCTTGTGCCACGATCGGGCTTTCGAGAAGCGGGAGCGCACCCCCAATGCTCCCGTACACATGATTTGCCTGAAAAGCTTTTGCGATGCTGAACCGATGTCCGGTTCCGTCAGCAACAAATTCCTGGACAAGTTTCTTTTGAGGAAAAAGAGTGAGCAACGAATCCAATCCGGAGCCCAGTGCCGACGGGGATCCGAACAATTGCATCAGGTAGGCCGTCGCAAGAACGATGTAGAAGCAATATTTCTGAAGGAATTTCATGATCCCGGGGTTTTCTTTTGGACCGCAGTGACAAATTTCCCGAGAATTTCGGACCCCTCCCGAAGTCTTTCTGCGGGCAGTTTTCCAGCCTTCATCGTCATTCTCAGTTTCAACTGAGGGCCTTCCTGCTGAAGCTGAAACTTGATCTCGTTCGATGAGCTGAGCAACCCCATGATAGCCTGAAAGGGCGCCTCCATGTTCTCTGTTGTTCCATAGAAGACGGAATCAGCTGAAGGAGGAAGGAAAAACAGAAGCTGCGAGCCCGAGAGTTCCACGCGCGGAATGTGCAGTTGCGATGCAAGCGTCTTAACCTCGACCTGCCGAAGCAGCAGATCCACCTCCTCGGGAAAATCTCCAAACCGATCTTTCAGTTCCTCGCCAAGCATCTGAATGTCGTTCAACGTTTTTGCCTGGTAGAGTCGCCTGTAGATATCAAGTCGCTCCTGGCTCGACTCGACATAAATGTCCGGGATAAGGGCTTCCAGATCCGATTCAAGAATGGTCTCCGGTTGAGGAGTGGCCGTCTGTCTGCCTTCTTCGCCAAATACCCCCTGGAATTCTTCGTCTTTCAGTTCCCGCACCGCCTCTTCAACCACGCGCTGGTACATTTCAAATCCCATTTCCATGATGAATCCCGACTGTTCCGCCCCCAACAGGTTCCCGGCACCACGTATTTCCATGTCGCGCAATGCAAGGTTGAACCCCGAACCCAGCTCTGTGAACTCCTGAACTGACTGGAGTCGCTGCAGTGCAACTCGCGGCAGGGTGGCTATGGGCGGCGTAAGCAGGTATGCGTACGCCTGCACATTCGACCGCCCTACTCTTCCCCTCAGCTGATACAACTCAGCCAGGCCAAACCGGTCGGCACGGTTGATAATAATGGTATTGACACGGGGGATGTCAATGCCGGACTCGATGATCTTTGTGCAGATCAGAACGTCGTACTTGCGCTCAAGGAACGCCATCATCGTTTTTTCGAGCTCGTGACCCCTCATTTGTCCGTGAGCGGAATGGAACCGCGCTTCGGGGACCTTTGTCTTCAATTGTTGGACCACCAGATCCATTGTCTGGATCCTGTCATGAATCACATACACCTGCCCGCCCCTGTGAAGCTCCTTGAGAATCGCCTCCCGGATAAGATCGAGATCGAATTCACATATTTCCGTGATGATCGGAAGCCGGTTACGCGGCGCCGTATTGATGATCGACAAATCCCGGGCTCCCATGAGCGAAAACTGAAGCGTCCGGGGGATCGGTGTTGCCGTGAGCATCAGGGTGTCGACCGATGCGCGCATCTGCCGAAGCTTTTCCTTTGCCGTAACGCCAAAGCGGTGTTCTTCATCGATAATCAGAAGCCCAAGGTCCTTGAACACCACGTCTTTCGACAGCAGCCGGTGCGTCCCGATCACAATATCCACAGACCCTTCCTTAAGATCTCCGAGTATGCCTTTTTGTTCCTTCTTCCCTCTGAACCGCGTCAGCGAGGCAACACGAACACTATAGCGTTCAAGGCGATCCAGAAAGGTTTGATAGTGCTGCTGCGCCAGGATCGTTGTGGGGACCAGAACGGCGGTCTGTTTGCCGTCAAGAGCAGCTTTGAACGCGGCCCGAACCGCAACCTCCGTCTTGCCAAAACCGACATCACCGCAGATAAGCCTGTCCATGGGGACGGCCTCCTGCATGTTCGCCTTCACCGCCTCTGTCGCCGTTGACTGATCGGGAGTATCCTCATAGACGAACGAAGCCTCCATCTCTTTCTGCCAATGGCTGTCGGGGGAAAACGCAAACCCGGGCTCGTGCTTTCTCTGGGCGTAGAGTCGAATCAGCCCGCGTGCAATGTCTTTAATGCGCTTGCGGGCGCGCGCTTTGAGGCGATCCCACTGCGGTGTGCCGAGCTTGGTCAGTTTCGGCTCATGACCTTCCTGCGACGAATATTTCTGAACACTGTTGACGAAATTGAGGTTGACATAGAGAACGTCATCCTCATCGTACTGTATCTTCATCACTTCCTGATCATTCCCCCGGACCTTGATCGTCTGCAATCCAGCGAACCTTCCCACGCCGTAATCAGCATGGACCACGAAATCACCTTTCTTCAGTCGATACACCTCCCGCTGGCTGAATCCGCGGAACCGCGGCCGCCTTCGGGTCCCGCGTTTCTTAAGCCTCCCGAATGTTTCGTGCTCGGTATAAAGAACAATCGAAGCGGCAGGAAACACGAATCCGCCGTGAAACCCCTCGGGATTGAGTTCCGGAAACTCCCAATCCCCCCCGTCACTCTCTTCGGTTCGGGTGATCTCCTCTTCGAGTAAGTCCTGCAGTCGCGTGAGCTCTTCGGCGGAATCACAGGCGATAATTTGCCTGAACGACCGTACCTTCTCGCGCCGGAGATCTTCAACAAGGAGCTTGATGCTTCCGTGAAATGCCGGTTGGGGAGATGAGCCAAATTGAATGTCCGCGTCGGGAGCGGAAAGGCTTGAATGAACTATGCGGGGAAACCTTGCGCTCCGTTCGAGAATGTCGCCCCAGCGAACAACGCCCTTGACGCCCTCGAGTATGACCTCTTCAACCTCCCGCTCGCAGAGAACCGGCTCTTCAACCAGGAGAACTGTGCCGGCCGGCAGGTAGTCAAAAACGGTCGAGGTTCGGTCTGCCCGATCAGCGACATCGGGAAATCCCGCAACGATATTTGCAGAGTGAAGCTCCCTGATGGAACGCTGCGAAAGCGGCTCGAATTCGCGTATTGACTCGATCCTGTCCCCCCAGAATTCAATCCGCAGCGGATGCTCTCCGACAAAAGGAAACACATCCAGAATCCCTCCACGGACGGCAAAATCCCCGTACCCCTCAACAAAGTCCTTGCGCTCGAACTTCCATTCTTCCAGCTTGTCCACCAGACCCTGAAACGGGTATTCAACTTCCGATGTCAGTATGATGGCCCGTTCGCGGAAACCAGAGGGAGGCGGAAGCAGGCTCGCTGCCGTTTCCGCCGAAGCAATCATGATGCCTGCTTCATTTCTCACAAGCGAATGGAGAGACTCCATCACGGAAACGGGTCCGCTCATATCAAGGGTAGTGGCAGAGTGGTGTTCAGCGTGGGCATAGAGGTTCACCTTTCTTCCCGGTGTAACGAGCGCACAATCATCCCGAAGCTGCTCCGCACGATCATCTGTCGAAACTACGAGGATGACGTTGGAAAAATGCTCACCCAAAAGGTCGGCAACAAATGCCATCAAAGACCCATTAACGCCGGAAATTTCCAATCGAAGCGCATTTCGGCTTTCCTTGACGGATTCTGCAAACTTACGGAAAGGCTCTGATGAGTATAGAAGATCTTTAATGGATGAGATCATGATGGCAGAAAACACGAATCCCTTCCATCCGAAATTGAGGACGGCAGGGGTGTGCTAAATTACGCATCAAGCAGGGAAAATGCAACGAATGGAGCATCGCCGAAATTATTGAATTGCGCAATTCATCTTGATTCTACCGGTGAATTCAAGTATTATTTTATCAGACTTGTTCTCCTGCTGTGATGATGGCGGTGCAGATGATTTCATCAGTTTGAGCTGGTTTCTGGGAGGAACCCTCTGCGGTGAATCGCTGCGCCGCTTTCAGTTTCAGATGTGCTCTGAAACACACTGGACTACGTCGAATCTTGATATTCTAGGTACGTTACACCAAGGGAGGAACCATCTATGAAGCGCTTTACAATCTGCGCGGCAATCGTATTTCTACTAACCCCCACTCTGCTTCTCTCACAGACGACCACGGAAGAAGAAAACGAGGATCTTCAGGGAATCATGAGGCGGCTGGCAGAGGGTGCCGCAAAGGCCTATGTCAACCCCATAGTTTCCGGATTTGGCACTAATCTGAATTCAGGTTGGTTCCATCGGGCTCCGTGGGCTACTATGTTCGGATTCGACTTCGAATTCGGTCTGGTGGGAATGGCGACGCAATTTCAGGATGAGAACCGGAGCTTCACTTCCGGGGGATCATTCCGATTTACTGACGAGCAGGCGACGTTTCTTGCCCAGCAGTCCAATGCGCCGGCGCAATACCAGGCTGACGTAAAGAATGCAATCCTTTCACAAGAGTTTCAGGTCACGTTTAACGGCCCCACGATTGTGGGGAAGAAAGCGGACAGTCTCAGAGTCGGTTTCCCGGGAAAAACGATCACAGTAAACACCAGCGCGGGTCAGCAAACCTATACTCTTCCCGCACAATTGTTTGCGCTCCCTGTAACCGGACTATTGGAAGATGCTCCGGCATTTCCCCTCGGCACGCCCCAGCTCACCATCGGCACGATCCTGGGGTCCCAGTTCACATTCCGCTATCTGCCTGACGTTGAGATTGACGAAAAGGTCGGTTCGTTCAAGTTCTTCGGATGGGGTATACAACATAACCCCATGGTCTGGTTCGGAGAGGATGCCCTTCCTTTTGAGGTGTCACTCGGGTACTTCACGCAGAACTTGAAAGTTGGCAGTCTGATGGATGTTAAAGCATCGGCGTTCGGAATTAATGCCAGCGCCCGGCTCGGATGGGGATTCTTGAACCTGACTCCGTATGTCGGCTACATGAAAGAGAGTTCCACGATCGATTTCACGTACGAATTGGAAGTTGCCACTCCAACCGGACCTGTCATGCAGCCCATCGCTTTTGGACTTGAAAGCGAGAATACTTCTCGCCTGACTTTCGGCCTCAGCATCAAGATACTTCTTATCAACGTCAATGCTGACGTTAACCTTGGTAAATACAAGGCATACAGCGCCGGTGTCATGATTATCATCTAGGCAAGAATTCTTTGCACAAACTGAAGGCCGGCGACTTTGCCGGCCTTTTTGTTTTTCGCCGAAGAATTTCGTATCTTATCCATGCCTCCGGTACTAGCCGAGGCATTTTTTGTTTTCCGAACCTCAACATTTTAGGAAGAGCGAGTAATTAAATGCAGCGTAGGGAAGACATACGTAATATCGCCATTATTGCACACGTCGATCACGGCAAAACGACGCTCGTGGATCACATGTTGCGCCAGACCGGTACGTTCCGTGCAAATCAGGACCTGGTAACCCGCGTCATGGACTCCAACGAGCTCGAGCGCGAGCGGGGTATTACGATCCTTGCCAAGAATACCTCTGTCTTCTATCACACGAAGGCCAACCCCAAGGGAATCAAGATCAACATTGTCGATACGCCGGGCCACGCGGATTTCGCCGGCGAAGTCGAAAGAACACTGAAAATGGTCGACGGAGTTCTCCTCTTGGTTGACGCGGCGGAAGGACCTCTCCCGGGAACAAAGTTCGTACTCAAGAAATCTCTCGAACTGCATCTTCAGCCTATTGTTGTCATCAACAAGATTGACCGCAAAGACGCCCGTCCGCATGAAGTGCTCGACGAAGTCTTTGAGCTCTTCCTCTCGCTGGGGGCACACGACCACCAGCTGGATTTCCCTGCCCTCTATTGCATCGCAAAACAGGGGATCGCAAAGCGCGAGATGAATGAGGAGAGCCTCAATCTGGAGCCTCTTTTTGACGCCATTGTTTCGAAAGTCCCACCGCCGCCGGGGGACCTTGTTTCCCCTTTTCAAATGCTGGTTACAACGATCGACTATAGCGACTACCTTGGAAGGCTGGGAATAGGAAGAATTTCACGCGGCACCATCAAACTCGGCTCTCCCATGAAGATCATCCACCGCGACGGAAAACCTGAAGACGCGCGGGTGACAAAAATCTATACGTTTGAGGGATTGAAGCGCATTGAGATCAAGGAGGCCGGCGCGGGCGACATCATTGCCATTGCAGGCATGGAAGATGTCGATATCGGCGAAACGATAGCCGACGCCGCGGATCCGACACCGCTTCCCTTTGTTTCGATTGAGGAACCCACCCTTTCGATGAATTTTATGGTTAATAACTCGCCGTTTGCAGGACAGGAAGGCCGTTACGTAACAACGCGTAACCTCGGCGAGCGCCTGGCAAGGGAGCTGCGCTCGAACGTGAGCCTGCGTGTGGAGTTAACGGATTCACCAGACATATTCAAGGTAAGCGGAAGAGGAGAACTTCATCTCGCCATTCTCATTGAGACAATGAGGCGGGAAGGGTTTGAGTTTCAGGTCTCGCGGCCGGAGGTGATTCTCAAACGAATCGACGACGTCGTGTCGGAGCCGATGGAACACGTGATCATCGATGTCCCGGACGAATTTGTGGGCGCGGTCATAGAAAACCTCGGTCAACGGCGGGGTGAGATGAGAAACATGATTCAGGCCCAGGGCAACACGAGACTGGAGTTTATCGTGCCTGCACGCGGGTTGATCGGTTTCCGATCTGAGTTCATGACTCAAACGAAGGGGAACGGCATTCTGCACCACAATTTTCACGGGTATGAACCCTTCAAAGGCGAGCTTGCACACCGAACCCGGGGAGCCATCATCTCCCTTGAAGACGGAATTGCCGTTGCCTACGCGATGGGGAAGCTTCAGGAACGGTCAACGTTCTTCGTCGAGCCAGGAACCAGAGTCTATGCGGGAATGATCGTCGGCGAAAACTCAAGGGAGCAGGATATGGTCGTGAACGTCTGTAAGACAAAACATCTCACGAACATGCGCGCGTCGGGCTCCGATGAAGCAATACGGCTTGAACCGCCGAGACTCCCAACTCTGGAACAGGCAATTGAATGGATTGGTGACGATGAGTTCGTGGAGATAACTCCCAAGAGCATTCGCCTCCGCAAGCGGTATCTCGACCATAATGAAAGAAATCGCCTATCGCGCAAGAAGCCTGAAGAAACGCTTGCCTGAATCTCCCCCCGGCATGTTTTCATCCCGCACAGAGTGGAACCTTCACGCAAATCGGTTGACGGCTCTCCTTAATCGGAAGCGATTGCAGGGTGAGTCCATTCTTGACCTCACCGAATCAAATCCCACCCGATGTGGGCTAACCCCGTCGATCAAGTTCCTTGAACGGTTCGCACGCCCGCAGATCCTTTCATATGATCCAACTCCTAAAGGCCTCCCCGCTGCCAGGCGGGCAATTTCTGACTACTACGCCGGACAGAGAGCCTCGGTAAATCCGGAATCGATTGTGCTGACAAGCAGCACGAGCGAGGCCTATTCATTTCTTTTTCGCCTGTTGTGCAATCCCGGAGATCAGGTTCTTCTTCCCCGCCCAAGCTATCCGCTTTTTGACACACTCGCGGATCTTCACGATATCAGGGTTTCCGTGTATGACCTTGTCTACGACGGCGAATGGTATATCGACCGCGATTCATTCACCAGGGCCTTGAATTCTCAGACCCGCGCCGTGCTCCTGCTTCACCCCTCAAATCCGGCCGGTTCCTTCGTCAAGGAAGACGAGCGGGAATTCCTCGTTGCCACTGCCGGCCGTCGCGGCATTCCGCTAATCATCGACGAGGTATTTCATTCTTTCCCTCTTGACCCGCATGAGAAGATCCCTCCGACATTTGCGGGAAGCACCGATTGTGCCACGGTAGTGCTCAACGGGCTCTCCAAGCTTGCCGGCCTGCCGCAATTGAAACTCGCCTGGATGTGCCTGGGTGGGCCGGCCGGGTGGGTTAACGGAGCTCTCGGCAGAATCGAGATAATCGCCGATACATTTCTTTCGGTCTCGACGGCCTCCCAGATAGTACTCCCCGAAATTCTTGGCGAAATCCACCTATTCTCAACCCCTCTTCACGAGAGGATCAGAGAGAACTACTCATTTCTCCGGTCGGTTTCCGTGAGAGACTGCTCGCTCCTTCGAAGCGAGGGGGGATGGAACGCAATGATCCGGGTTCCTGCCACCAGGTCCGACGAAGAGTGGTCCCTTGCTTTGCTTGAAAAGGAGAATATCCTTGTCCACCCGGGCTATCTGTTCGACGTCACAGGCGGGCCACATCTTGTCCTCAGCCTGCTTTCCCCTGGTCCGGAATTTCGTGCGGCAATCGACCGTTTTGCCCATTTCTTTGCGGCCCCCGCAACGTCGTAGACCCCTTGGGAACTGACTATGCGTCATGCGTGTTAAAAAGTCGTTCCATACGCCGGCTCTTTTTTCAACGATCAATATCTTGGAGGTCTTATGAGGAATATCCTTATCCTTGCGGCCGTCTCAATCATGCTTGCGGCGGTTACATTCGGTCAGGAAAAGCCTGTGTCGAAGGAGGCTACTATTACGGGGGAAGTCATTGATGTGGCGTGCTATCTCTCGAGCGGAGCCCGCGGAGAGGATCATGTTGCTTGTGCAAAGGCATGCGCCAAGGCGGGGGGAGCGTTGGGGATTCTGACGGCAGACGGGAAAGTGTATGTTTCACTCCTCCCGGACGACCATAAGAACAATCCCAATCATCTTCTCGTTGACCACGTCGGTCACAATGTTGAAGCGAAAGGCTATGTTCGGGCGAAGGGCGGCGTGAACGGAATCATGGTCCGAAGCGTAGCAATGGCAAAGATGTGAGTCGCTGCTGTGGGGTTACGCCGAGGGGGCGACCGTCATAGACGCGTCGCCCCTTTTCTTTTTGTCTCCTCGATAAGTATTTCCTGCGTTGAACCCTCCGGAATTCCCGACTTTAGTCGTTGAAGGAGGGAAGCCTTGAATCTTCCGTCTATTTCGAACTGAATACTGTTCCGTTTCAACCGCGCACAGCACATCCCCACTGTTCCCGATCCCCCAAACGGATCCAGGACTGTATCCCCGGGATTCGATGACTTCCTGATAAGATATTCGATCAGCTGTTCCGGTTTTTGAAGCAGATGCATCTGCTGGTGTGATTTCACTTTCGGGTAGTAGACACTGTCCCGATCCCTTCCCCCGTGCAGCCTTCTTCTTCCCTTCATCCCAAACAGGATCATTTCATATGACTGTGCATAACTCCATGACAGGTCTCCGGCCGTGTGATTATCCTTTGACCAGATGAGGATATTCTTAAGGACGAAGTACCGCTCAAATTCCTTTTTCCATCGATCGACGGTCTTCCAGCTGGTAAAGATATATACGTGACTTTCGTCTTTCGTTACCCGGTCGAATTCGCGCATGAGCGCGGGAATATCCAGCGCGGCGGTGTCGTTGATGATACGGGTGGTTTTGCGAACCGTATGTTTCTGCCTCCCCGTCGAATAGTCCTGTCCGTACGGAGGATCCGTGAGGAGGAGGTCAACGCTGCGATCGGGCACCCTGGAGAGGTGACGAAAGCAATCTTTGAAAACCACAAGGTGGCGAATTGTCATTTCTAATTCAACGCGAAGCTCGTTCGAAGTGCCGCAATCTTGTCAGCCAATCCTATGACAATGAGTATGTCGCCTTCAACCAACGTGGTCGTATTGGGAGGATTAAACACATAGCCGCTCTTGCGTCTTATCGAAAAAAGGAGAACGCCCGAGTCGACGAGGGGATCGCACTGTTTGATGCTCTTTCCGAGGTACTTTGATTTCCCCACAACCTGCACGTCTTCAACCCGAAGGGAGCTGTTGTCCCTCAGCATCGTGTCCAGAAAATTCACGGCATCGGGCCTCACGAGCTCAGAGGCCATGCGAAGGCCGCCGATGAAATTTGTCGATACGGTGCTGTCGGCACCGCTGCGGAGAAACTTTTCCTGAGCTCCGATTTCGTCCAGCTTGGATACAATCCGCAGACGCGGATTGAGCCCTCGGGCAGTAATAACAACGAACAGATTGTCCTTATCGGATGGCAGGGTGGCAACGAGACCTGCGGCCTTCTTGATGCCGGCGGTCATCAGCACATCATCTTGCGTGGCGTCGCCTTCGACCACCATGGCATCCCGTTCATTCAGTCGCATCACTTTCTCTGGATTCATTTCGACAACGACGCATTGTCGTTTCGTCCTCTCTAGTTCGTCAAGCACATGTTCGCCTTTCAGGCCCCACCCGCACAGTATATAGTGGTTAGAAAGTTTTCCGATTCGTTGTTTCATGTTTCTTCTCCTTAAGTACCCCGTCATCTCACCCTCGACGACAAACGCGGTCATTTCTGTCACTCCATAAAGGAGGATCCCCATTCCTCCGAAGATCAGAAATATTGTAAAGACTCGTCCTGCATACGAAAGAGCATGGATCTCACCGTAGCCCACAGTCGCCAATGTGATGACAGTCATATAAAGTGCGTCAAACAATGGCCACCCCTCAATGAGATGGTATCCGATGATCCCGGTGGAGAGAATGAAGACGGTAAGAGCTACGATCTGGAGCAGTTTTCGGGGAGTAGATGTCATGGGGCCAAACGCGTGCACATCAATATACGAGAAGTATGAGAAAAATCAATGTCGCTGGGATTACTCATCAGCGTTGACCCTCGAGCAAACATTTTGTAGGATAACGGAAATTCCGAATAGATCCCTCATGCATTCGACCATTCTCCTGACGATCGGCACTGCCATTATTGCGGCATCGATTCTTGCCTACGCCGCACAGTACCTTCGTCAACCTCCCATCCTCGGATACATCGCCGCCGGCTTGTTGATCGGCCCGAACGGCTTCCAGCTCGTCCAGAATCAAGATGATGTTTCGACGCTTTCGGAATTGGGACTCGCGTTCTTGCTGTTCATCGTGGGCCTTGAAATTGACGTGAAGAAATTCGCGCGCTCGGGAATCGCCTCAACGGTCATTGGAGTCATCCAGGTTGTCGCGTGTTCTGTTCTCGGATATGCCGTCGCGGTATCACTTGGATTTCATGACCTTGATGCAATATATCTTGGCGTTGCTCTCTCGTTCAGCAGCACGATGATCGTCGTAAAGCTGCTGAGCGACCGCGGCGAATTGGACACGCTCCCGGGACGTGCTACCCTCGGTATCCTTCTTATTCAGGACGTCTTGGCTATTTTTGTTCTTGCCGGCCAGGGAAACATCAACAACCCGTCGATTATCCCTGTCGTGTTCTCAATAGTACAGGGTATCGCTTTGGTTCTCGTCAGCTTTCTGGTCAGCCGTTATGTACTGCCGGCCGCCTTTAAGCGGGTGGCAAGAAACCCCGAAATGGTTTTGATCCTCTCGATGGCATGGTGCTCAGTCATGTGCGGCTTGGCCCTGCAGGCGAACTTCTCCATCGCGATGGGTGCCTTGATCGCAGGCGTCAGTATCTCCACGTTTCCCTACAGTCACGATGTTATTGCAAAGATCCGATCACTCCGCGATTTCTTCGTCACGCTGTTTTTCGTTTCGCTCGGCATGCAGATTACCGTCACTTCCATGTCGATTGTTGTCACCGGATTACTTCTCTCCGGCTTCATCATCGTGAGCCGATTCATAACCATCGTTCCCATCAGTTATGTCATGAAACTCGGAACGCGGGTGGGAGTACTCTCGTCTGTCTCCCTTGCGCAATCCAGCGAGTTCTCTCTTGTCATTGCATCGCTCGGCCTTGGCTACGAGCATATTTCCAGTGACATCGTTTCCCTTATCGCAATCACGCTCGTCGTCACCTCCACCGTCTCGACGTATCTGATGATGAACAGCCATGGTCTTGCCCGATTCGCGGTGACTATGTTCGAGCGGCTTGGCATCAGAAGTTCCCACTTTCAGGAGGAGAGCGTCCAAACGGACGGAAAGGGTCGGATTCTCATTCTGGGATGCCATCGAGTCGGAAGCGCCATCGTGGATGCACTTGAGCCCGAAAGGGAGCTCCTTCACGTTCTGGACTTCAACCCTTTGGTTCTTGACAAGCTGAAAGGGCGGGACATAAAGGCTTCATACATCGACATAAGCCATTTCGATGCACTTGAAGAAATTGGAATTCAGGACGCAAGCGTGATTGTTTGCACGTTGCCGGACGATTTTTTGCGCGGAACGAGCAACGAGGCTTTGCTGAAGTATTTGAAAGCGAGAAACGTGAAGGGGAAGGTTATCGTCTACGCAACGTCAGTCAAAGAGGCGCTGAAGCTCTACGAGGAGGGGGCAGATCATGTTATTCTTCCGCATATCCTCTCGGGTGAGCAGATAGCGGCTCTCGTCCTGCTAAGGGAGGATAAGAACTTCCGGAAGATTCGCAGTTCGACAATTAGGGCCCTGAAACGTCGCGATGAAGTGCTCCCCTAGTTCCGTCCGGACCGCTAACCGACTTTTCCCGCTTTTTCATACGAATGCCAGAGCCGGGCGAATTCCTGTAACCGGCGCGAGGCCCGGTCAAAAACAGTCCCCCTTTCGAACGATCCATGTGCTGCCTGACTCCCCGCCTTGATTCCCGTGAGAACTTCGATCCCCTGCCCGATCGTTTCAATCGCGTAAATGTGGAATTGTTTTTTCTTAACCGCCTCAACAATTTCCTCCCTCAACATCAACTCCCCGACGTTCTTTGTCGGCACCAAAACACCCTGCCTCCCCGTAAGACCGCGTGCTTTGCAGCAGTCATAGAAGCCCTCGATCTTCAGGTTTACTCCTCCGATAGGTTGTATTTCTCCCTTTTGGTTGACGGAGCCCGTTACTGCCAGGTCCTGCCGCAGGGGGATTTCCGCAAGGCTCGAAAGAATTGCGTAAACCTCCGTTGAGGATGCGCTGTCACCGTCAATGCCGCCGTACGACTGCTCAAACGTAATGCTGGCATCCATAACCAGCGGAATTCGCTGGGCAAATTTGCTGCGGAGGTACCCCGTCAGGATTGCCACGCCTTTATTGTGTGTCGGCCCGCTCAATTCGGCTTCCCGCTCAATATTGATCACCCCCGACCGTCCCAACGATGTTCTGGCAGTTATGCGAGACGGCCTGCCGAATGCATGTTCTCCCGTGTCATAGACCGAAAGTCCGTTGACCTGTCCGACCGCCGATCCGTCTGTATCGATCAGGTACGTACCGTCAGATATCAGTTCCTGCACTTTGTCTTCGATCAGCTTCACGCGGTAGAGGCGCTCTTCAATTGCCTTCTCCACGAATTCGTCGGTTACGACTTTCTTCTTGGCCTTCAGTGCCCAGTAATGAGCCTCTCTGGCGACATCTGCAATGATATTGAAGCGCGTCGAGATCTTCTTTTGTTGCCCCGAGAGACGAACACCAAACTCGATAATCTGCGCGAGCGCTGTGGCATCGAAAGAAATCAGTTTCTCGTCGTCGCAGACCATTTTGATGAATCGAACGTATTGCGTGATGCTGTCATCGTTTTTCGGCATCTCGGAGTCAAAGTCGGCTCGAATCTTGAAGATTTTTTTGAAATCCTCGTCCCTGTCGTACAGGAGACTGTAGATGTCGGGATCGCCGATCATGATCACTTTCACATTCAGATCAATCGCCTCGGGCTTCATGCCCGTCGGGGAGAAATTGAACGTCGGTTCGTACGTATGGATCTCCATCTTTCCCGTCCGAAGCGTTCGTTTCAAGTCCTGCCACGCCCACGGCTCCACCAGCGTGTCAAGAGCATTCAACACAAGATACCCGCCGTCAGCCCGAAGAAGCGAGCCGGCCTTGATATGCATGAAATCGGTGCGCCATACGCCTGACTTCTCCAGCTCGCGTTCGAGGGTGCCGAAGATGTTCTTGTACTTTGGATTCGTCTCGATGATAATCGGGATCGTCTCCATTTCGGAATTGTCAACAAGCACATTCACCTGATACTCCACGAATTCGTCTTCCTCTTCTTCTTCCTCCTCTTCTTCCTGCTGGGGCATGACAATAACTTGTTTGCGGAAACGGTCAAGGTTCTTCCTTATGTCTTCACGCACATCCGATATATAAACCTGGACTTTTTCACTCTCATACGTTGCCTTCAGAACATCAATCCCCTCATCCACGATGGGCATGACCAATCGTTCCTCGAGCTCGACGATGGATTGCTGGACCTTTTTCTCAATGTTCCGCAGTTCGCGAAAGACAATCGACATTTGTTTCTCAAGGTCGGCCTGCGTTTCGCGCATCGCCTGGAGCTGCTCCTTTGACAGTTCTCCTTTTTGGACCAGCGCCTCCATTTGATCGAGGTTTGCCGGCTGACCGTTCAGAACCGGCACGACGTCGGGCCGCATCATGTTCCCCACCTGTACCTGAACCAGGTCGAAACCCTTCTCTTTGACGCGCTTCTCAAAATCCTGAAGGACGCTCTTTTGCCTCTCCTGAAAGTGCTGCAGGGTTGCCTTGCGGGCCTCCTGGTATCTCTGACTCTCATATAACGCCGGGATGTTCACGAAAAGATCATTGATGAACGAATTCATGTCCTGGCGAAGTGACATTCCTTGTCCTGCTGGAAGCTGCAACGTGACCGGCATGTCCGGGTTTCTGAAGTTGTACACATAACAATGATCCTTCAGCTCGGCTTTGTGTCCGGAGAATTCCTTCAGAAGCCTCTTGATCGTGGTTGTCCTCCCGGTTCCCGGAAGTCCCGTCACGAAGATGTTGTAACCGTAATGCGTCATCTCCAGGCCCACTCGCAGAGCCCGGAGAGCACGCTCCTGGCCGATGATGTCGCGGGCCGCCGGAACATCGTCAGTTGTCTTGACGTTGAGCGACTCGGGAACACATTGCCACCTCAATTGCTCGGGTTCGAGTGGTCGGTGGGCTTCTGCGGCTTTCAGACCGGGCCGACTGGATTGTGCTGTCGTTCTTGTTCTTTTCTTTTTCATGTGATTATCCAGGAAACGTTCAAGAGAGGCAAATAATTACAGCAATCTACGACGCTCTCCTCTCCTCGAATTCGCCCGTCTTCTTATTCTTGTGGACATTGTTCCAGTGAAAAAAACGGCCGTTCATGGCAATGAAGACATCCGCGGGAAGCGTTTCGGCAAAAGCCAGGGCACTGCCCAGGTTAAAGAGCCCGTCGGAACTCCCGAACTTGTAAGGGATCATGGCCCCGGTCAGAACAATGGTCTTTTTCAGAGCGGCCCTCCCCAAGGCTTGTGCGGTAAGTTCCATCGTGTCCGTGCCGTGGGTGATAACGATCTTGTCGGCTCGGGTCTTGCGGCACTCGTCAACGATGCTCTGCCTCTCTTTCTCGGTAAGATCAAGGCTGTCCTTCAACATGAGAGTCTGAACGTCGATTTCAACCTTACACCGTCCCAGCGAAAGCATTTCGGTTACATGGGTCTCTTTGAAGTAGAGTTTCCCTTCAATCTCATTGTATTCCTTATCAAATGTCCCGCCTGTAACAAAGAGCTTGATGGTCATTGGTTGGATTTCCGATTTGCCGATCTGAGATTGCAGATTTTGGCTTCTTATCAGTACGATCGCGTGATAAACTCAACAACCAGGGCCGTTCCCATCCACCAGTTCAGCCCCCTTGCCAGAATCGGATCAGAATGCTTGAACGCGTTCCATAACCACGCCACGAAGATCAGCAACATGCTGAACCCCGCAACTGCCGCAAGCGCCCCGCCCCAGTTTACGCTTTGAAACCACATGCGGGAGACGCTGACGTCGGGATTGAGTACCGATCCGTAGAGCAGAATCAGGTGTACAACATACACAAAGAGTGATTCAACTCCAAGAATGATCAGCCACCGGAGAATGCGGGGATGACGTTGAACAAAATTCGTGCGGCCAAAATACCATGCCCCGCACATCAAAAGAAAAATTCCGCCCAGCTTGATCAAAAAGAAATTCGGACTCGTAGACCAATAGTCATGGTTCCCATAGACCTGAAATGGAAGTGCCTCCAGAATCAATCCCGCCCCATGAAGTCCAATGCCTGCGAGCGCGAGGCGTTTGACAAATTGCACTTCCATGCCCAATCTCACAGAACGAAGGAACTCATAAGAAACGAGGGCTCCCGCGAACAGAAACGCGGCATTGGGAATGAGCGGGTAGACTGAACCGCCGTTTCCCGTGAGAGCATATGCCAGAAACGGCGGAAGAGCGTCCCCTTCTCCCCAGAGCCACGGTGCGCTGTATACGCCGACAAGCATGAGCAGAGCCAGCGAGACGGCAAACCATCGTTCTTTTCGGACAATAAACACGGCCACCTGAAGGATCAGCAGGCCAAAACCTATGCACTGAAGGACATCAAAGCTCCAGAATGCACGCCAATCTTCTGTCGTGGCGTTTGTAAGAGTCTTGGACAGCGAAAGGAACGGAAGGTGCAGTGCGTACGCGATTCCCAGGAGAAGCAGAATCCTCTTGAGCCGTTTCCGAAGCGCAGGAGTGAACGTCAGGTATTCATCCCACCGGACCTGCGCGGAGATTCCAAATGTGATGCCAGCGCCGAACAAAAACCCCGACCCCGTGATGCCGTGAAAGAGTTCGTGCGCCCGAAAGAATGCGTCGCTTTGCAGTGACTGATGAAGCAGCTCCCGAACAACATGACCCTGAATCATCAGAAGAACGACGATACCCCGATAGACATCAAGGAACTGGTACCGGGTCTTCATTCACCTATGCCCCCATGACCGCATTGATCGCAATGACATTCACGATGTCGCTCACGCTCGCGCCCCTCGAAAGATCAAATGCGGGCTTCTGCAAACCCTGGACGATCGGCCCGAGAGCCTCGGCATTTCCCATTCGCTGCGCCAGCTTGTACCCGATGTTTCCGGCGTTCAGGTCTGGGAAGATCAGCACATTCGCCCGGCCTCCAACGGGGCTGCCGGGGGCCTTTCGGTCTGCAACCGAAGGAACGATGGCCGCGTCGAGCTGAAGTTCCCCGTCGACAATAAGATCCGGCTGCTTCTTTCTGACCAACTCCGTTGCCGCTTTGACTTTCTCCACAAGCAGGTGTTCGGCGCTCCCACGAGTCGAAAACGAGAGCATTGCCACGCGCGGCTCCTCACCCGTCAACTTCTTGTGGTTTGCTGCCGATGCGATTGCAATATCGGCAAGTTGTTCTTTGGTTGGATCAGGGACCACGGCGCCATCTGCAAACGTGTAGGTCGTGTACGGGAAGACCATGAGGAAGAAGCTCGAAACGACGCTGATCCCCTGCTGGACCCCCACGATCTGAATGCCGGCCCGGAGGACGTCGGCGGTTGTTGAAAGGGATCCCGCTACGCTCCCGTCGGCCAATCCCTCGCGAACCATCATTGCTCCGAAGAACAACGGCAGCTTGATGACCCGTTGGGCCTCTTCGAACGTCATTCCCTTTGATTTCCTCAGTTGAAAATAGACGTGGGAAAAATCGCTTGCGCGGTCCGATGCCGCAGGGTCAACGATTCGGATCTTCTCAAGTGCCAAGCCCGTCTTTTGTGCTTCTGTGCGGATTGCGTTTTCGTTGCCGCAGAGGATCACCGAAGCGATTTCCTCGTCGGTGCAGACGCGCGCCGCCTTGAGGACACGTTCGTCTGTGGCATCCGGCAGGACGATGTTTTTTCTCAGCTTCTTGGCTTTGTCTTTGATGGTGTCAATGAGATGTGCCATTGTGGTTCTTTCGATTGGAAGGGGATGTCAATATAGCACCCGTTTCCCCCTGTATCAATATCCCCGGAAGCCGGAGAAACCTGACGATTTGACAATGAGACGGCAAAAGACTCAAAGTTTTGCCCTAAATTAAAACAAATTAATACTTCTGTAGAATTGACAGAATGACATGATTTAGTTAGATTTGAAATCTCAGAGAATCGGATCATGCAAAGAGATCAAAAAAAGACCGTCTACGT
>DATDRF010000296.1:0-12688 GCA_035291905.1 Bacteroidota bacterium | reverse complement strand
CCGAATCGATTCCTGCCCGGTCAGGAGCATCACGAGCCGATCGATTCCGATCCCCAGGCCGGCCGCAGGCGGCATTCCATACTCCAGCGCACGCAGATAATCCTCATCGAGCACCTGCGCCTCTTCATCCCCGCGTACACGGAGTTTCATTTGCTCTTCAAATCTGGCCCTCTGATCCAAGGGGTCGTTCAGTTCTGAGAACGCATTGCATACCTCGTGACCATTCATGATCAGCTCAAACCGCTCCACAAGCCCCTCTTCCGAGCGGTGCTTCTTCGCAAGGGGCGAAAGTTCAACGGGATAATCGGTGATGAACGTAGGCTGAATAAGGTTCGGTTCAACACGCTCAGCGAAGATAAGGTCAATGAGCGCTCCGACACCCATCCCCTGTTCGGCCTCAAGGTGAAGATCTTTGGCAATAGACCTGAGCTCTTTTTCATTCTTTTCGCGAAGGTCACGACCCGTGTATTCTTTGATCGCATCAAACATCGACACTCTCTTCCACGGAGGCGTCATGTCGATCTCCTTTGTTCCCGCATGAGCGACCATTTTTCCGTTCACCTGCTTCGCGACGTGCGTGATCAATTCCTCAACGAGGTCCATCATCCACTTGTAGTCCTTGTAGGCGACGTAGAGCTCCAGCATCGTGAATTCCGGATTATGCGAACGGTCCATTCCTTCGTTCCGAAAGTCCTTGGCGATTTCGTACACACCGTCAAAGCCGCCGACGATCAGCCGCTTGAGATAGAGCTCGTCCGCTATGCGGAGATAGAGATCGATATCGAGAGCATTGTGGTGAGTAACAAAGGGTCTCGCCGACGCGCCACCGTAGACAGGCTGAAGGATCGGCGTTTCCACTTCAAGGTAGTTCCGTTTGTCAAAAAACGAGCGGATTGCGCTTACCACTCTGGCGCGATTGACGAAAACCTCGCGCACCGCTGGATTCACAGCAAGGTCGACATACCTCTGGCGATAGCGAAGCTCTTTGTCGGAGAAAGGATCGTAGACAATCTTGTTCCCATGCTCGTCTTCTTTCTCCTTCACGACGGGAAGAGGCCGGAGTGATTTTGCCAGGAGTTCCAGCTTCTGTGCGTGGACGGAGACCTCACCCATCTTCGTGCGAAAAACGAATCCCTGGACACCGATGATATCGCCGATATCCATGAGCTTGAATGCATCATAGACGGACCCGAGATCGTCTTTCTTCAGATACACCTGAATCTTGCCTTCTGAATCCTGGATGTGACAGAACGATGCCTTTCCCATTCTTCGCAACGTCATGATACGTCCGGCAATGGCAACGGTGCGCTGGGGCGCCTCATCCTTGAATGAAGCGATGATCTCCCTGGAGAGATCTTTTCGCTCGAAGGCAGCGGGATAAGGATTGATGCCCATCTCCTTCAGGTGGGCCAGCTCTTCCCGACGCCGTACCATCAGCACGTTCAGGTCCTCATGCTCAGGCGATGATGGATTATCCTTCTTGTTTTTGTCAGTCATCATTTTGCCCGTTGTTCGTTTCTCGTTTCGCCCTCTGTTGATTCGCTTTCAGGGCAAGAATCTCGCGACGCGTCAAGAACCGCCATTTTCCCCTCCCCAGTCCCTCAACCGTGATTCCGGCAAACGCAATGCGGTCGAGCCGTTTCACCTTATATCCCATCGCTTCGAACATTCGCTTTACCAGATGATTCCTTCCTTCTGTCACCGTCACAAGAGCCTCGCTCTTTCTCGTTCCGGGGAGGATCGAAGCATGTTTTGACCGCGCAATGCCATCCGAAAGCCGTACTCCCTTCGCAAGCTGCCTCATGTCGCTATCGGCAAGGCTCGTGTCGACCCGAACACGGTAGAGTTTCTCGATACCGGTGCTGGGATGAGTGAGCACGTGGGCCAGATCGCCGTCGTTTGTCAGAATGAGGACCCCAGTTGTGCCGCGGTCGAGGCGTCCCACCGGATAGACCCTCTCGCGGACGCGGACATAGTCCATAATCGTGGTGCGGCCCCGCTCATCGCTGAGGGTCGTAATGCAGTCTTTTGGCTTGTTGAACAGGATGTAAAGCTGCTTTCCCGACTGTACAACAGGCCTGCCGTTGACAGTAACGTGATCGCGGCCGGGCTCGATCTTGGTTCCGAGCTCTTTGACCACTTTCCCGTTTACTTTGACCACTCCCGAAAGGATCAGTTCATCGTTCTTGCGGCGGGAACCGACTCCGGAAAGCGCGAGGTACTTGTTCAGCCGAACAGCTTCTTGATGAAGGTCTGTACCTTCTCTTTCCAAACGGTCCATCGAGTCCTCCGAGGCTGAGACATCTCAGGCTCAGGATCAGGTTTTTGAGGCGGGATTACCAGAACATCTTCTTTCTCAACATCGGTTGATTGTTCGATATTTGCAAGGGGGACCTCGGGAGGAGCCTCTTTCACTTCCATCTGCACAGCTTCCACGGGCGCCTCCTCTACTTTCTCCACTTCAATTTCATCTTGTATTTCAGGGGCTTTTTCAATGGCCGGTTGTTCCAATTCTTCCACGGGCTCATCCGCTTTTTCTTCGGTCACCGTTTCGCGGATCGAAAACTTCATGTCCGGAACGATTCCACCACCCTCGGGCTCCGCGGCGACCGCGGGTTCGGCCTGCGGTTCGTCAGAGGCAACAGGTTCGGAGGTTTTCTCCGGTTCCCGATCTGCAAAGGGTATTGCGTTCTGTCCCTCGGTTTCCCTTAGATTGATCTTGGCCGTTTTTCTTCTCGGAATGATCTGAACCGTCTCATCCATTTCGGATTTCTTTTTCGGGATGTGTGGCAGCCGGGATTTGAAGTCGTCCTCTTCTTTCTTCATTTGATCCGCGCCGGCCTGTGCCTCCAGCATCCGCCGTTCCGTTTCAAACTGGCTTTCGCCGAGGATCTCTTCGATTTCCCTCGGCCGCGGCAGGTCGGTTACTTCATTCAGGCCGAAGTGTCTCAGGAACTCCCGGGTCGTGCCATAGAGCAGAGGCCTTCCGACCGTATCCGCGCGCCCGGTGATCGTCACCAGGTCCTTTTCCAGCAGGGTCTTCATCACGTAGTCGCAGTTCACACCCCGGATCGATTCGATTTCCGGTTTCGAGATCGGTTGTTTGTAGGCAACGATCGCGAGGGTTTCGAGCGACGATTGTGACAGCTTTCGCCGTGCCTGCTCCTTGTAGAGACGGCCGATCCATTCCGCATATTCCTTCATGGTGGCAAACTGGAAACCGCCGGCGATCGCCACAATGCGGTAAGCCTTGCCCTTGCTTTGGTACTCCGCGTTCAGCTCCCGGATGATTTGCTGAATCTCCGCCTGTTCGATGTGGCGTTCCTGGCCGTCGGGCGTCTGCTCCTCATAGATCGCCTTAATCTGACCGACCGAAAGCGGCTCATCCGAGGCGAAGACAAGACCCTCGATCAATTGCTTGAGCGCTGACGGGATTTCAAGAAGCACCGGGGCTGTTGTGGTTTGTTGTTCTTCCATATCCTTCCTTATGCTACGTTCCGCATGATCGAAAGGTCTCCAAACGTCTCGTGCTGTCTTACGATAAGGTGCTTGCCTCGAATCATTTCAAGCAAAGCGAGAAACGTGACAACAATCCGGATCTTGTCCTCCATTTGCGCCATCAGCTCAGCGAACGTGACCTCCGAACGATGCGCGAAGAGCTCTCTGAGGAATGTAATCTGATCCTCCACGCTGATATTCAGTTGGATGACCTCATGCACGAACTTCTTCGGCATGCGGTCCATGGCAAACTTGAATGAGGCAATCAGGTCGAAGAGCGAGACATCCCGCAGAAGATTCTCATCCTGAGTCTCCGTCATGACCTTCGGATCGGACTCCCGATATCCTCTCGGGTAGACTTTTCTCTGTTCGTCTTCCATGCCTGACATCCCGCCTGCCATTTCCTTGAAGCGCTTGTACTCGATAAGACGCTTGACCAGACTTGCCCGCGGGTCATCTTCTTCCTCCTCTCCCGGCTCGGGCGGGAGGAGCATCTTGACCTTGATCTGCATCAGTTCGGAGGCCATCACAACAAATTCACCCGCGACCTCGAGATCGAGGGATTCCATGAAATGCACGTAGTCGAGGAATTCCCTGGTGATCTTCGAGATAGGGATATTGTAGATGTCCAACTCGTCCCGCTTTATGAAAAAGAGCAGGAGGTCGAGCGGCCCTTCGAAGTCTGTGAGTTTGATGGTATACATTAGGCTATGAGGAAGACCCCTATGGTTTCGGGTTCAGGGTTCAAGGTTTCAGGTTTCAGCGGTCACCTTTTTTGAATTTTTACTTTTTACTTCTTCCTTGTTAACCCATTCCCATCGCATCATGAACTTGCGTCATTGTCTCATGAGCAACGGATTGAGCTCGTCGCTCGCCGTCTGAAAGGATGTCCCGAACCTCTGTTGGGTGCTTTTCGTAGTATGACCGTTTTTCGCGATGGCCGGAGAGCGCGTCCGCCACGTGCTTCGCACAGTTCATCTTGCAGTCGACGCATCCCAAAGCTCCGCTCTCGCACCCCTTGCGGATTTCGGCGACCTCAGCGACATTGAACTTGTTGTGATACGCGAAGATAAGGCAAACATCCGGCCTTCCCGGATCTCCCTTCCTTATCTTCTGCGGGTCCGTCACTCCTGTTTTCATCTTCTTTGCGATCGCTTCCGGGCTGTCGGAGAGCAGAATCGTATTCCCCACCGATTTACTCATCCTCTTTCCGTCAAGCCCCTGCAGCCGTGCAAACTTCGTGAGTTTCCCTTCGGGCTCGGGGAAAACCGGCTTGTACTGCTGGTTGAACCGGCGCGCAATCTCCCGCGTGATTTCAATATGCGGCAGCTGATCCTCTCCCACGGGAACGACTTCCCCCTTGTATAAAAGGATATCGGCGGCCTGCAGGACGGGATACCCCAGGTGCCCATAGGCGATCGTCTCCAGGGCAAGATCCCGGACCTGCTCTTTGAGTGTCGGATTCCTCTCCAGCCGTGCTGTTGTGATCAGCATGGAGAAGAGAAGATGCAATTCCGTGTGCTCCTTGATGCGGGACTGACGAAAGACAGGGCTTTTTGCAGGGTCGATACCTGCCGCGAGCCAGTCGATCAACATATCTATGTTGTTGTTCTCGATCTCCGACGTGTCCGGATTGGTCGTCAGGGCGTGATAGTCGGCGATGAGATGATAGTTCTGGTATTCGTTTTGAAGCGCCACCCAGTTTTCAAGGGCTCCCACGAGATGACCCAAGTGGAGCTTCCCTGTGGGCCGCATCCCGCTGAGAATAACCTTCTTCTTATGTGTCAATCCTTTGGTAGCTCCTTGAATCGATTAGTTCATAAACAGATACGGTTTCCACCGATCATCGACCGTACCGACGAAATCACGAATGAACATGACGTGGTTCGGGCGAATCGGCTTTCTGGACAAGGGCATCTGCGCTTCGGCTGGAGTCCTGTCCCCTTTCTTATTGTTGCATTTCACACATGCGCAAACAAGGTTTTCCCATGCATCTTCCCCGCCCCGGGCACGCGGCATCACATGATCGACTGTGAGTGCGACATCCGACCGACCGCAATACTGACATCGGTGGCCGTCGCGACGCAGGATATTCTTGCGGGAGAGAACGATCTTCTTATAGGGGACACGGACGTAGATGGAGAGGCGGACGATGCTCGGGAACGGCATCGCCATTGAAACGGAATGCAGGAGCTTCCCATCGAGGGCTGCTATCAATTCGGCCTTACCGAGATAGAGTAAGATAACTGCTTTCTTTACGTTGCAAACGCTGAGAGGCTCGTAATTATGGTTTAGTACGAGCACTTTGCGGTTCACCCCAAAAAATCTGGTTTCGGGGTTCCTCTTCCCATTCGAGCCGGCACTGTGGATCGCTGCGCTGAAGTCTCAAACACCTCCTAACTCGCAGGCACCTAGGCCTGTTCAATCAAACGTTTCTTGAAGACTTTCCTGTTACCTGCTGAAAAATATAGCATAAACACGAACAAGAGTCAACCATCCCCCCTGCGACCCCCCTTGAAACGAGAGCGAATCTCTTTCATGGAGTCGCCTCCGTACTTCTCCTGGAATGCATTCGCTAAAACCGGCGCAATGGCGGCTTCCGCGATGACGGAACATGCCGGTACTGCACAGACATCGGATCGTTCGTACCGCGCCTTGACCGACTTCATGGTCTTGAGGTCAACCGACTTCAGCGGATGCGCCAAGGTAGAGATCGGTTTCATGGCGGCGCGCACGACGAGCATCTCGCCGTTTGTCAGTCCGCCTTCCAGTCCGCCCGCATTGTTCCGGGTTCGGACAATCGTTCCGCTGCTGATTCCGAAGGGATCGTGTACCGACGACCCCGGCTTTCCCGCGTTGGCAAACCCCTCACCAATTTCTACTCCCTTGACCGCATGGATCGACATCACTGCCTGGGCCAGCAGGCCATCAAGCTTTCTGTCCCAATGAACATAGTTGCCCAAGCCGACGGGAAGCCCCGTAACAATCACCTCAAAGATTCCGCCAACCGTATCACCCGCTTTTTGGGCCCAACGGATCTGAGCGATCGCCTTCTTCTCAAGGACTGCGTCAAGCGTCCTCACGGGAGATTTGTCCGCGATTTCCGTGATCTTATAAGCGCCGCACGACGCCTTCGTCCATTTGCGGATGATGCGATCGACCTTTTCGCGGTGCGCGAGGGACGCTTCGCCGATCCTGATGACGTGGCTGCCGATAAAGATCCCGTTCTCTTCGAGAAATTTTCGCGCTATGGTCCCGCAAGCAACGCGCATCGCCGTTTCGCGGGCTGACGCACGTTCGATGACGTTCCGAATATCGTCAAACCCAAACTTGTTCGCTCCGCTGTAATCGACATGCCCGGGGCGGGGAATTGTCACCGGCTCAACGTCCTTCCCATCTCCCTCCGGCATCATTTTCGTCGACCAGTTCGCCCAGTCGCGATTTCGAATCACGAGGGAAATCGGCGAGCCAAGGGTCTTGCCGAACCGGAGGCCCGAGAGGATCTCCACTTTGTCCGATTCGATCCTCATACGTCCTCCTCTCCCATAGCCCTGCTGTCTTCGCCAAAGCTGATGGTTGATGTACTCGGACGAGATGGACAACCCGGCGGGTATTCCTTCGATAATGCCGACGAGGGCCTGGCCGTGAGATTCCCCAGCTGTGAGATACCGTATCACTGTTCTTCCTCTGTTTGAATCTGCAAATAAAGCGAAATTTCAAGGAATTAGCAATTCAGACATATGTGTACGCAAATATCTCACCTGGCAAAAAAGCCTAACCGCAAAGGTCGCGAAGGAGGCGCAAAGAGCGCTGAGAGGAGAAAGGAATGACTTTTGTCCCCTCATCGGCCTTGCCTCAAAAAAAAACGCAGGCCGACATCGCCTGCGCTCTTGCATTGCTCAACTTGTCAATTATCGCGAATTTCTTTTATCCGGTATCTGGATTGCCACATAGCGGATCTGCCTGGCCTGTGTTTTGACACGCAGCATAAGGGCATCGCCGGCCTTCATCCGTCCGATAGCCTCCCTGAACTCCTGGGGATTCTTTACTTCACGATTCCCGACATCGAGAATCACGTCTCCGGGAGAAATGCTTCTCTGATCAGCCACGCTGAACGGCTCAACATCGGATACGAGCACTCCGCGCTCGACTTCGAGCTGATTCTTTGTGCGATTGTCAAGAGATTGAACTTTGAGCCCAAGCAGCTCGACGTCAACGGACGAGGATCGCTCGGATTCGCGTTCGTTATCACCTTCGCGCCTCGAGTCGCTGGCTGCCACATCTCTCTCCTCTTCCCGCGCCTTCAGCTTGACCCGTTTTTCGATGGTCTTACCATCGCGAAAGACCTTCAAAACCACCGCCTGGCCCGGCTCTTTTGTCGCAACAACGGTCTGGAGCTGCTGAGATGTATTGACCTCCTGCCCGTCAACACTGAGAATGATATCTCTCGGCTTCAATCCCGCCTCTTCCCCTGCACTTCCCGGATTGACACCATGGATGAAGACTCCCTGCGTCTTCTCCATTCCCTGTGCCTTCGCCGTTACGGCATCCACAGTCTGGATATTGACCCCAATATAACCTCGACGAACCTCCTTGTAGCGGATGAGATCGCTTGCAACCTTGCGGGCAAGGTTGATGGGGATAGCGAAGCTGTAACCCTGGTATCGCTGATTCGTGGTTGCGATGGCGGTATTGATGCCGATGACAGCACCGCTGATATCGATAAGAGGACCTCCGCTGTTCCCGGGATTCACCGCCGCATCCGTCTGAATGAAATTCTCGATCTGGTATCCCTCGCTGTCTCTGATGATGCTGATTTGCCGTCCGAGAGCGCTGACGATTCCCTGCGTCATCGTGGAAGTCAGCCCCAATGGATTGCCGACCGCGAAAACGATGTGGCCCACTTCCACGCCGTCGGAGTTGCCAAGCCGTGGAACCGGCAGGCCGGATTCGTCAATCTTGATCACTGCGAGGTCGGTGAGCTTGTCAACCCCGACAACCTTTGCACTCGTTTCGCGGCTGTCGGACAACTTCACCAGTATCCCATCATCGTCGGCATCCTCCACAACGTGATTGTTCGTGAGGATGTACCCGTTCGTGGTAAGGATCACTCCTGATCCCGCTCCAATCTCCGGGGTGCGTCGCGGCGAATCCAGTTTGAACTCAGGACCGAAAAAATGGAAGAACCTTCCCGATTCGCTCCCTTCCTTCGACCCGCTCGATTTCACCGTAATGTAAACGACGGAAGGCGTCACATCCTTCGCAACGGTGTGAAACGCATCGTTCAACGCCTGGAGAGCAGAATTGACCTTCGGCGCCGGCGCCTTGGATCCGATTTGCGGCGGATCCTGTGCGAATGTAACGTCGACTCCTTTGAAGCTTGAGACAAGAATGACACCAAACACAATGCCGAGACCGATCAACAGGACAGCGGTAACTATCGACTTCGTGGACATGCGTAAAGCCCTCCTCTTCGATCAATAATCGTTTGACATTTGTTCAAACACATGGGCCGATTTGAGCGGCCTCACACTCTCAAAGTGGTAACGCAAGTAAGAACGTAAAGTTGCGCCAAGTTCGTTCCCGACCGGGCCCGGATATTCCAATCCACCCAGACTTTGCAGTCGGGCGGCAAAAAGCCTTTCCATGATCATCGCCGTCGTCTTGCGAATTCTGCAATACGCCGGGCCTCTTCCATCATATTCCTTCCCGTCCCGTTCGACAATCCGAACCTGGGCAGGCGGGATCGCCCCTGCGCACGACTCACACAGCATTCCCCCCTTGTCGAGCTGAAAAACCGTCATGATTCCGGCTTTGTCGGGATCGAGCCTCTTTTCGCAGCTCACGCAATGATCGAAGACCGGCGCGAAGCCACAAACGCCGCAGAACCTCAGTTCAAATCCGTGGCGGAAGTTCACGATATTTCCCGGTGCCGACTCGAGAGCGTCGAGCGTCTCATCCAGGAGCGAAAAAAGCGCCGGATTCTCTTCCTCGTTTTGCGTAAGCTGATTCAGGAGCTCGACGATGGAAAGCCCGACACCCATTCTCTCCATTTCCGATTGAATCTTCTTGTGCTGTTTTCTGATGTCGCATTGCGAGACCAACTGGAGGTCACGCTGCTCTTTCTTATAGAGAACCAGGTTCACGGCCGTCATCGGCTCGAGCGCCGCTCCGAACTTGCTCTTTGTTTCGCGGGCCCCTTTTGCCACAGCAGCCAGTTTCCCGTACCGGCGGGTATAGAAGGTCACAATCTTACTTGTCTCACGAAACCGCATCGACTTTAGAACGACGCCTTCAGTCTTGACGATCACAGGTTCACCCCCTCACGATGCGTTTGCCTGACAGCGCAGAGCGAAACCTGGTATGGCGGGGCCGCCACACCCTGTTCCGTTACGATGGCCGTGACAAGGGAATTCGGCGTAACGTCAAATGCCGGAGAGTAAACCTCCGTCCCTTCGGGTGCAATCCTCTTCCCTCCACAAATTACCAGTTCATCCGGATCGCGCTGTTCCAGCGGAATCGCTTTTCCGTCGAGGAGTTCGAAATCAATACTCGAAGAGGGCGCCGCTACATAGAATGGAATCTGATGATACCGGGCGAGAACGGCGAGCCCATACGTTCCGACTTTGTTGGCAACGTCACCGTTCGCCGCGATCCTGTCAGCACCCACGATGACGGTTGAGATCTTCCCCTGCTGCATGAGAAAACCGGCGGTGCTGTCGGAAACCAGCGTATGCGGAACACCGACCTTTTTCAATTCCCAGGCAGTCAGACGCGCACCCTGGAAAAGGGGGCGCGTTTCGTCAATATAGACGTGTTTCAGTGTTTTTCGTTCCCAGGCAGTGATGATAGCCGCGAGCGCCGTCCCCTTGCCCCCGGTTGCGAGCATACCGGTGTTGCAGTGAGTCAGAACCGTGGCAGCATTGGGAAAAAGGTCTGCGCCGAAGCCTCCGATCCTTTCCCCCATTTCCTCGTCTTCTTTATGGATGGCCAGTGCCTCTTCAACAAGAGCTTTGCGAAGCCTCCCGGGCGATTCGATTGACAAGGAATCGATGATCCGCCGCATCCGTCCAAGAGCCCAAAAGAGGTTGACAGCCGTGGGCCTGGTCGAAGCAAGGTGCGTAATTGTTCCGAGGAGGTGTGACTGAAGGGGGGAACCGGTTTTTGTGGTCCTGACCGCAGCAAGGGCCACGCCGTATGCAGCGGCAATTCCTATGAGGGGAGCACCCCTGATTGACAGTTCCCTGATTGCACCGGCTATGACGGAGGGATCATCGGTCTCGACGAATTCCTCATTCTCCGGCAGCTGCGTTTGGTCGATAAACCGAACCCTATCATCGAGCCATTCTATGGGTCGCACGGTTCGTGTCTCGATTCGGAAATTTTGTAAAGGAGCGCAACAGGATTTTCTGAAAACAGATCCTCAGGACTCGACACTAAGACTCCTCACCAAACTGCGACAACTCCCTGAAGGAACGATAACGGTCCTTGATTTCGAGATAGGTAAGGTCTTCCAGACGCTCGACGCCAAAGCGCTCAACGCAGAATGAGGCGAGGGTGCTGCCGTAGATCACAGCGCGTTTCAGATTCTCAGGGGAAAAATCATCGGTTTTTGCCAGCCAGCCGGCGAACCCTCCGGCAAAGGAATCTCCCGCTCCTGTCGGATCGTTGATTGTCTCAAGGGGGTATGCGGGTGCGGAGAAGACCGTATTCTCGGTGACCAGAAGCGCACCATGCTCCCCTTTCTTGATGATGACGATCTTGGGACCCATTTCGATGATTCGCCTTGCGGATTTGTACAGGTTCGGCTCCTGGGTCAGCAGGCGAGCTTCAGAGTCATTCACCACGAGGGCATCCATCACCTTGAGCGTCTTCTTGAGCTCGTCGGCCGTATTCTCGATCCAGTAGTTCATCGTGTCACCGATGACGAGCCTCGGCTTTGCAATCTGTTGCAATACTTTTCTTTGAAGCGCGGGGTGGATATTGCCGAGACATACATAACTGGATTTGCGATATCCCTCAGGGATAATGGGATCAAACTTTTCGAAAACATTGAGCTCCGTATACAGAGTGTCCCGCATATTGAGATCATAATGGTAGCGCCCGCCCCATCTGAACGTCTTGCCGTTCTCGATAATCTGCAACCCGTCCACATCGATGTTGCGTTTCTCCAGGAACTTCAGATGTTTTTTCGGAAAATCGCCCCCGACAACCGCCACGATGCGGATCGGCGCCGAGAAATAGCTCGCGGAGGTTGAAATATAGACAGCGGATCCTCCCAGGGCATTTTGGACGTTACCGAAGGGCGTTTCAACCGAATCGAGAGCTACAGAGCCGACAACGAGGAGACTCAAGGGTGAATCCTTTCAACTATGATGGAATCCGAATCTCAAGCAGTTTGGCCTCTTCCGTTTCATTCCAGAATCGTTCAAAGACGGTTTCGACCGCGTTCCGCTGTCCCGTCCATGGCAGAAGCGAGAGCGCTCGTTCAAGGGTGCACCATTCAGCCGCACGATGTTCCTTCGACAATACCGGCTCAGCGCTCTCATCGACGGCAGCGGCAAAATTCGGACACAACTGGAGCATGTCGCCAAGGGGATCGTAAAAGGAGTTCACCACGGGAATCCGCCAGAGCTTTTTCGGAGCAAGCCCTGTTTCCTCCCGAACCTCGCGCAGCACAGCATCGACCGTCCCTTCCCCCTGCTCGATCTTGCCGGTCACTATTTGCCATATCCCCGGGTACAGGCGGTCATTGTCCGCGCGTTTCAGGATCAGGAAGAGCGGCTGCCCAGCCCGCGTCTTGAAAACGGTGACTTCCACGATTTGGCTTACAATGTTCGGCATTATTTCCCTGAATGGCAATCCATGCTAATACTGAAAACCGAGGGCGATGCTGAATCCCGACGGATTTACGGAGTACCGGTATGAGCCAACCATGTCGTCCTTTTGTGAAGCCATGAAGAATCTCGGCTCGACGAAAAACCTTCCTACCAGTGCTCTGAGAAAGAATGTGAAGAACAGGTTCCCTCCGTTTCTTGACACACTTTCAGAGCTAACGCCGCCGAGTATTCCGCCCGTGCTGGTGGAATATTCGACTGAATAAAAATAGAGATAGTATCCGACACCCGCACCAAGATAGATTCGGGAATCTGCATCGGCGACATCCAACAGCTTGTAGGCCCCGCCGGCC
>DATDRF010000295.1:0-3922 GCA_035291905.1 Bacteroidota bacterium | reverse complement strand
GTACGTTGCTCTTGCCCGCAAGGCAGGTACGGCAACAAATCCTCTGGCCGCGATGACAATGATCACTCACGTCTATCCGAGATTCACGGGTGGGACAGTGACGTCGGTAACGGCTCTTGAGCAACCGCTGGCATTTTATGTTGAGGTTCAAAATCTGGAACCCAACACGGTGTATGATCAATACCACACCGGATTTCTCACCGCGGGCACGACTTCGACTCGAGGGAGTAAGTGGGCAAACAATGCATGGGTCTCTCCCAGCACGGCCTGGACATCGTGGATAACTTCGGATGCATCCGGCTCGATCAAATCCTGGGTCTTTGTCCGCTCTCCGTCATCATACCTCGTAGGGATAGACACTGCCCAGCTGCGATTCCGAGTCAGAAAGTCGGGTTCGGCGACCAACCTGACCTTTGACGGCGACAGGATCACGTCGCTCCTGGTCAAAGATACTGCTGCGGCGGCAATAGCAGGAAATATCGTTTACGGTTATACCGATACCGTTTCGCAGAACAATACCGGAAAGTTCATCCTGCTGTACGAGAATGAAAACGACGTAAGGCCGCTCGCGAGCTGGCTTGTGTACAAGACTCCGACGTCGCTGATCGACTCGAACCTGTACCAGACAAGGCTCGACTCGGCTCTTCGCCGTGCCGGTTACTTCCAGATGGTGGTTCCTGACAGCACCCCGATCGGCAAGATCGAGATCCGGGACAGCAGCAACAACGTGCTGAGGCTGCAGACGAGCACAACCTGGAAATCCGGGGCTGCCGGCGACACCACCAACCTGAGCGCGCAGGAGAACATCGTTCTCTCTGTCAAGCAGGTGTCGGATTATGTGCCGCAGGAATTCTCTGTGAGCCAGAATTATCCGAATCCGTTCAACCCCATGACGACGATACGGTTCAGTTTGAAGTCGGCCGGAAAGGTCTCCCTGAAGGTGTATGACATGATCGGGAGAGAGGTTGCCGTGCTGGCAAACGACACGTTTGCAGCAGGATCGTATCTTGTTGAGTGGAAAGCTGTGGGGTTCTCGAGCGGGACCTACTTCTATGTGCTTGAGGCAGCGGGAATGAAGGAAACCCGAAAGATGGTTTTGGTGAGGTAGCGTTTGGGTAGGTTGGTTAGTTACACAGAGAGCACAGAGGAGTCACAGAGAACACAGAGGTATACCTCCGTGCTCTCTGTGTTCCTCCGTGCCTGCACCTGCCTGCGTGCCGGATAGATTTCACGTGTTCAAATTTCAAACGCTCACTCCGGCAGGCAGGCGCCGAAGTGCAGGCCCATGATGTTTCGGCCTGCCCGCCAAACTCGTGTCTCAAAAAGGCAGGCGGGCACGCAGGCGTGTTCTCTGTGTAATGTTTTTTCTGCAAAGGCCTGAACCCCCTGGTAGTGTTGGCGTTCCTTCCTCTTTTTCATCTTTTCCTCCAAACTCTCCCTCCAAAGTCACGGAAGACAATGGAATCCGGGTTGTTCTGATCCAGAATATCTGTTGACTTTCGAATCTCGGTTGCTTATAATTCACACAATTTCAATCACTTACACCGCCTGCCATTATGTCCACCACAGCGAAGTGGGTTCTCGGGATTGTCGTGGGAATCATTTCACTCGGCGCCCTCTTCGTTTTCGTGATCTTCTTTTCGATCCTTTCCATGGGAGAGTACGACGACTCAACCTCGACATCCGGGGAAAAGGTTGCCGTCATTGAACTTAAGGAGACGATCCTCTCATCTGAGGATATCGTACGGCAGTTCAAGAAGTTCCGATCGAATCGTTCAGTGCGTGCCATCGTTTTTCGCGTTGAATCTCCGGGCGGCGGAGTCGCGGCAAGTCAGGAGATCTATGAAGAGGTGAAGAAGACCCGTGACTCGGGGAAACCGGTGGTTGTTTCCATGGGGGCCGTTGCTGCAAGTGGTGGTTATTACGTCTCTTGCGGTGCCGACAAGATTGTTGCGAATCCCGGAACGCTCACCGGCAGTATCGGTGTCATTTTTCAATTCATTCACGTGAACGAACTGCTCGACAAGCTCGGAATCGACGCATCGACCTACAAAACCGGCAGATACAAGGATGCCGGTTCACCGTTCCGTCCTCCCACGGCGGAAGATAAGAGGCTCTTTGACGCGCTCCTTGCCGATGTGTATGATCAATTTGTCGATGTGGTTTCGACGGAGCGAAAACTGAAAAGGTCGTTCGTGGTGCAATATGCAGACGGCCGCGTGTTTACGGGGAGGCAGGCGAAGGAATGGGGATTCGTCGATACACTGGGGACGTACGAAGACGCGATCGCCATTGCCGGCGAGATGGGGGGAATTAGCGGGAAGCCCGCCATCGTCAAGGAAACCAAGCGCGAAAGTTTCTGGGCGTCGTTCTTTGGAGCCGCGGCTTCGGGTCTGGCCGAAATACGCGACGAGGTTTTCCATCAACCGATTATTCAATACAAATTCAATTCACCCTTCTAACAACTGAGAGGGAGGCAACTTGACAAAGGCTGACATTGTTGATGTCATTGCATCCGCAACCGGCTTGACAAAGGTCGAAACGGAGGCCGTGGTCGACGGCTTCATTTCCACGGTGATCGACGCTTTGAAATCCGGAAAGAACATCGAAATCAGAGGATTCGGCAGCTTCAAGGTGAAGAAACGGAAGGGGAGAATGGCGCGCAATCCCCGGACAGGAGAACAGGTAATGGTCGACGAGCACTATGTCCCCATTTTCAAAGTGTCGAAAGACCTCAAGCACGTCGTTGACGAAAACCTTAAGAAAGCGGTTCCTCAGACGCAATGAAACCTACGTTCCTCTGTTCTGAATGCCGGCACGAGCTGGCATGGGGTGAAAAATTCTGCGGCAGTTGCGGCCGGCCCGTCGAATGGCCGACGGAAACGCCGGGCAGGAAGACCGCCGAGCCTTCGAAACGCGAGAGGAAAGAGCAGCGCTCCGAAGGAAAGCCCGCAGCCGCATCGTGGAAGCTGATGGTCGGTTTCGCCCTCTTTCTTGTCGGCGGTGTGGTTGTCCTGGAGCTCCTGACCGGCACGAAGAACGTACCGGTGGCAACGGCGCCTCAGCAGCAACCCGGGACATCGGCCAATATGGAAGCGATGAGCCGGCTTAACGGGCTGGAGCAGCTGGCGAACAGTAATCCGAACGACCTGAAGGCGAGACTGGATGTTGCCAATTTCGCACACGACAACAGGTTTTATGACAAGGCGATTGAGCACTACAAATTGTATCTGGAGAAGAAACCCGACGATCCCGACGCGTTGGTCGATCTTGGAATCTGCTACAACGACGAAGGGAACCTGGAAGAGGCGAACAAGTACATGCAGCGGGCATTGAAGTCGTCTCCCAAGCACCTCCTGGCACATTTCAATTTGGGGATTGTCAGCCTGCGCGGTGGAGACCTGAAGGGAGCGAATGAGTGGTTTGAGAAAGTCGTTGCCATTTCACCGAACAGCGAAGTGGGACAACGGGCGCAGCAACTGTTGAAAGAACATCTGAATGCCGGGCAGTAATCTCCGGCCAACATCTCACGTCGATCCATGGAGGGCCCATGCCGAGTGGCAAGAAGCGCAAACGCCATAAAATGGCTACGCACAAGCGGAAGAAGCGACTTCGGAAGATGAGACACAAGAAGAAGAACCGCTAGAGAAATTCGAAGACCTGCCTCAGCTCGACGAGGCAGGTTTTTTCTTCCCTGCGATGGGCTTTTTGAGCTTAAAAGAACATTACACGAAGAGCACGAAGAAAGAAGCAGTTTTCGTGTCCTTCGTGTCTTCTTTGTGTAACTTCGTGTAATTGCTTTGTCTCTTTTGAGTTCCCCAATTCTCCACTATTCCGATATTCCCCCATGACAATCCGATCCGCCGCTGTTGTTTCAGTCATCCTTCTAACAGTATTGCTTCGCTCTCCTCTTCCTCTCCTC
>DATDRF010000294.1:0-21586 GCA_035291905.1 Bacteroidota bacterium | reverse complement strand
GTCGTACCGTAGGGAATTTTCAGGAGCTCCGTCCATACCGTTTTCTGAAAATCGGTCCCGATCATATGGAGAGGAATACTGAACGTCGTCAATCTTCCCGAGAGGTACTCCTTCAGTTCCGAAATGGATGCCCTGTTTCTCAACTCTGACTCGATGATATCGTGATCAGGGAGGTACCGATGAAGCCAGGGAACGAAATCCGATTTTCTGTAGCCCCGAATGCAAAGCTTGCACATCCCTTTGTCTGATGAGGCGAGTGAGAGCGGTCCTACGGCAGATTCAAATACAGAGGTGTAGACTGTCGGCATTCGACTTGGGAGAATCCCGCGATATGATCACTCTTCTTCTCCTGCGCGCAGCTTCTCCAGGACAGAAAAATCCTCGAGAGTCGTCGTATCTCCCGTGACGGAGCCGCTTGAGGCTATTTCCCGAAGGAGCCTTCGCATGATCTTCCCGCTACGAGTTTTCGGGAGGGCGTCCGTGAATCGTATCTCGTCGGGGCGTGCGAGGGCGCCGATTTCTCTCGTTACGTGCTGACGCAATTCCTCTTTCAGCTGAACCGAAGGCTTCCTTCCCTCTTCCAGCGTGACAAAGGCACAGATTGCCGAGCCTTTGAGCTCATCGGGCCTTCCCACGACGGCGGCCTCTGCAACCGTATCATGACTCACAAGGGCACTTTCAACCTCGGCCGTACCGAGCCGGTGGCCGGCAACATTGATGACATCATCCACACGGCCCATGATCCAGAAGTAACCGTCTTTGTCTTTTCGAGCGCCGTCTCCGGTGAAATACATTCCTTTGATTTCGCTCCAATACTGCAGTTTATACCGTTCGGGGTCGCCGTAAATCGTTCTGAGCATCGACGGCCAGGGTTTCCGGACGACCAGGTACCCCCCCTCATTCTTTCCCACCGGTTTCCCATCCTTGCCGACCACATCGACGTCAATACCGGGAAACGGCAACGTGGCAGTCCCGGGCTTGAGCGGTGTTGCGCCCGGCAAAGGCGTGATCATGATCGCCCCGGTCTCTGTTTGCCACCATGTATCGACAATCGGACATTTTGCCTTTCCGATAATCCTGTGGTACCACATCCAGGCCTCGGGGTTTATAGGTTCCCCCACAGTACCCAGCAACCGCAGCGAACTCAAATTGTGCTTGAGCGGCCACTGTTCTCCCCAGCGTATGAACGCCCTGATGGCGGTTGGAGCCGTGTAGAAGACGTTCACTTTGTATTTGTCGATAATTCTCCAAAACCGATCAGGTTCCGGCCAGTTTGGGGCGCCCTCGTACATCAGACTTGTTGCTCCGTTCGAAAGCGGCCCGTACACCACATATGAATGTCCGGTCACCCAGCCGATGTCCGCCGTGCACCAGAAGGTGTCAGTATCTTTGAGATCGAAAACCCATCTTGTTGTGATATAGACGCCCGTGAGATACCCCCCGGTCGTGTGGAGAACACCCTTCGGTTTTCCCGTGCTCCCGCTTGTGTAAAGAATGAAGAGAGGATGTTCTGAATCGAGCTTTTCCGGTTCGCAGGAGTCGTCAGCCGTCTCCATCAGTCCGTCCCACCAAAAATCCCTGCCCGGTTCCATGGGGATCTCTTCCCGGGTCCTTTTTACGACAATGACCGATTCGACCGACGGAGTCTGCGACAACGCCGCATCGACATTCTTCTTGAGCGGAACGACGTTTCCCCTTCGGAATCCTCCGTCCGCGGTCACGACGAGTTTCGCCTTTGCATCCGTTATTCGGTCAACAAGAGCCTGGGAACTGAATCCGCCGAAGATCACCGAATGGGTGGCCCCGATTCTTGCGCAAGCGAGCATGGCAATCGCCAGTTCCGGGATCAGCGGCATGTACAGGATGACTCTGTCACCTTTCGCCACTCCCAGCTTCTTGAGAACATTCGCGCATTTGCAGACTTCACCATGAAGTTCCTGATACGTCAATGTTCTTGTCTCCCCGGGCTCCCCTTCCCATATGATCGCCGCCTTGTTCTTTCGCCATGTTGTCAGGTGCCGGTCGAGACAATTGTACGACACGTTGATCTTGCCGCCAACGAACCACTTTGAAAACGGAAGTTTCCACTCAAGCACTTTATTCCACTTCTTGTGCCACACAAGCTCCGAGGCGATCTTTGCCCAGAATGCTTCCGGATTCCGTATCGACCCCTTATAGAGTTTCTTGTACTGCGCGAAGGATTTTACGTGAGCGAGTTTGGAAAATGAGCTGAGGGGTTTAAAGACACGATTCTCTTTCAACACGGATGTGATGTTGGAAGATCGCTTCGGCGTTGACTTCGGCATTGCATCTCCTTGTTACGGCGTTTTAGGCTGGACGAAGTGAAAATGATAGTCAAAAGCGGGACGAAAGGCAACTCGTAGGTCTTGTTATTGAGAACCATAGAGTACACCCCGTGAAAAACATCCCGACTGAAAGCATCGGGACGGGTCGGGACAGGCGGGGGCAAGCAGAGTCGGCACGGAAGTCACCGAGACAAGACTTAGAAGAAAGCCTTTGCCTCCGCGCGGGCTGTGTGAACGGGGGGACGGCCACCCTCGGTGCGTCCGCGATAGTCGACGGTGAGCTGAATATTGTTTGTGATACGGTAATCCATCGCCAGAGACCACAGGTATGTTTTCCCCGCCACCTTTCCTTCAGTCAGCTCAAAGGGAAGAACCCGTCCCGGGACATTCGATGTTCCGCCAAGAATCACCTCTTCCCGTTTCATTTCACCCCTCGCCTGGCCTTTTCCGAGAAAGGCGTATACGGCTCGGATCATCTGCACATTTGTCTCAGCGCTTACAGTGCTGCCGCCAAAATGGTCTTCCGATTCTCCAACTTGAAAGCCGAACCCAATCTCCCATTCACGTTCAGGCCTGTATGAGAAGTCCGAAATCAGGTTTTGTGAAATGATATCTCTTTCTCTCGGGGACGTTTGCGTCGCGGCCACCTGATCCAGCTTCTCCATGAACTCTGTCTGATTCGCAATTTCCTTCACCAGCTGGCTTCGCACGCGCACCGAACGTTCTCTCAAATAGCTCCTTTCACTTCCTGATACGAGTTGGACAAGCCCTCTCCTTTGGCTGAAGCGGCCGCGCAGTGAGAGATCCGACTGATTTTCAAAAACGTGGAAATCCTGCGTGAACAGGTTTGACCCGGCGATGGTATACTGATCATGAAGGAAACGCGAGAGACGGAGCAGAGAAATATTGTCCGCGGCCGGATCGGAACTCCGTTCATCGATCCTCACGTATGACTCGCCGCTCACGGCCGCAAGAAGGGTATTCAGCGTCGAGGCGGTTCTGTTGACAATTCGGCCTGGCTGCAGGCGAATGCGCGCACTTGTCCTGAGGTCGACGACGGGATAGAGCGTTTCGCCCGGTATCAGAGTTACAACATAATTCCCGTCGAACCTCGTTTGTTCGAATTCTTGTTCCTCCGCAACAGTATTCCCATTCAGGTCGCCAAGATACTGATAGTTCCCGCTCCCTTTCGCGACACGGATAAAAACCCTTTCCAACCGGGCCGAACGCTGGTTCGAGAGTTCATAATAGAAATCGGCCTCCAGCGCCCGCCGCCATGGGGCGAACCGGGTTTGCGATCGTATGAGAAGTACGTCGGAGTTGACGTTTCCCCGGCTGCGGGCAAGGCTCGAGAAGCGGGTCTTCCGGATTCCAATGCTCACCGAACTCGTGAGGTTCTCCCACTCGTTGAGTTGCCAGGTGTAGCGCTGGGTCAGCGAATGGAACGCACTTCGAAACTTCCCGCCAATGGCGCTGTCCTCGCTGCGAACCTCAAATTCCGCCGAGCCCCTCATTCGGGAGATTTCATCCGTACGGATTCCGGGACTGATCTCAAGAAAACGAAAGCCGCCGGCCAAAAGAGAGTCATCCCCCGCGGTTTCTTCTCTCCGTTCCTCCGCTTCAATTCTTATGAGAGGGACCAAGGACCCGAACTTTCTTTGAACCGATCCCTGCTGACGCAGCCACGATGAGGCCGATCCACTGGACTGGATATCTGTCCTCATATCCTCAAGGCGGTATCGCGCAGATGTGCTTCCGGAGTCATCATAGACCGTCTCGGCCTCCGAACGGCGAGAACGGAAGGATCCTTCCCGGGTATAGCGCCCCGTTGCTCCGCTTATGCCCAATGCCGACCAAGGACGATAGCGGACCGACAGTTCCTGAATGCGCTCATCACCCCCTGCATTCTCGTCGACATTCCACTTCCTGCCAAGCTCAACCTCATTGAACCTGTCTACCGACACAAAATTCCGATTTACGGTTCGCTCCGACAACCGAAAATCGAGGTCACCGAATTCCGTTTCGCCAATCGTGATCGCTTTGGGCGAGTAATTCACAGACAATGAATGTGCATACCCGTCCATTCCTTCGTTGTCGAGAACCGACATTCGGTTCCGATCGTACTGACTCGCTGCAAATTCTCCACCGAGAGTAAGATCGGATGAGATCGCGGCAGATGTATTGACGTCAATTGAACGGGTCAATTCGGGAACAGGGAGCATCCTCAAAGGAAGGAAGTTGCCGAGTCCCAAACCGGCCACTTCGAACTGGCCCAGCGCCTTCTTTACGTAGCCGAGAGAATCTGCGGGCATTTCCCTGATAGCCGAGAAGCTCACACTGTAAACGGCAGCCGAATCTCCTGGTGCGTAGACATAGAAGGAGTAGTTGCGGGCTGCAATAACGGTGTCGCGCCGAACGTACTGTCCGAGAGGAGCCGAGGTCGCCGAGTCTCTGCCAACCAGGATGGCTCCATACACGGAGGCGCTGAGCCGATTCCCCCCGCTTTCCCTGACAATGTTCCTTGTCGCATCGTCAAAGGTAAAATCAAGGGGGGACTCTTCATCGTCGCTCTCCTGTGTGAACACCGCGTGGACCGAGACGCGATCGTTGAACAATCCGACTCCCGCAACGGCATTTACCAGATTCCGCTCGAACTGACGATCTGAGTACTCGAAATCTATCGTGATACGCGATGCTGACGTGATCAAACGGCGGCTTGAGAAGGTCACCTCGGCGGAAGCGTAGTCGATTGTGTAGTCATTCACCTCACCCCTCGTCATGGACCTTCCATCGATAAACACACGCTCCGATCCTGCGATCACAATAATCTGCCGCTCCCCGTTCTTTCCGACCAGTTGATAAGGCCCCTGATTTCCTTCCCTCCCCTTGAATTTAATTGAATGGAACTTGCCTCTTCCTATCGCGCCGGTCAAAGAGACTTTCGTCGAGACCCCTGAGCTGAGAAAATCCCGCGTCGACGCCGTTCCCTGGGCGCCCTGTACCTTCCGCGTGATTCTCCCAAACTCTCCGCCCTCCTCCCGGCCAACCTGCATGCTGAAATCACCCAGCGTTGCACCCGCAAAAGGACTTTTCAGCTCGATGAAGACTTTGTCCACTTCCTGAAGTGTTTGGGTAGTGCCCTCGGGTTGAATGGGAGAGTTCTCATCAGTAAGGGCAGCGTTCACGTCAACATCGGATGAAAGTTTTCCCGCAAACTGCATGCGAAAACCCGACGTAAGGGAGAGGTCCCGATTCGATCCGACGGTGAAGCCCCGCACCAGGGAGCCGCTCTTATGCAGATCGTTCCCGAAGAAATCATCCGGAGGCTGAGTTCCCGGTGAAGCGACAATGATCTGACGCTGCTTCTCAGTTGAATCGGACTTTAAGACAGGACGGCGAAGGGAATACTCTTTTTGGAATTCAAACGAGAGAGCTTCGTAGGAAACAAGGACGACAGAGCCGAGCGTATCGGGAAAAGAAAGCTCGGGCCGACTCGAGAATGCGATGCTTCCGCGGTTGTAGTTTAACGTGAAATCGGTGAGCGGATCAAAACGGAGAGAACCGAACCGGACGATTTCGCTTCCGAGGAGGATAAACGGATGCGAGAGTTTATAGGATTCCTCGCTTCGGAAAACCCTGAGAGTATCCGTAAACCTGGAGGATTGCCCAAGGAGGGCAACGGGAAGAAACAGCCAGAGAGAAGCAGCAAGAAGTCTATGCACCCATTTCATCAAGGATACCCCGAATATCAGCACATTGTATCCTTAGTGCAAGAGACCTCCTTTGGGATTGACGATTTTCAATTGCCGATTGCCGATTTCAAATCCACAATCTTCGATGTTAGGTGCTGAAAGGGGGAGTTGAACCCCCGCTTGGAGTGAGGCCCGTAGAACGGGTTAAGCAAAATCCCATCAACTCAAGCCTCAAGACTCAATCTTACAATCTACAATCTTCAATCTTAGATGTTGAGTGCCGAAGTCCGACTGCGTCAAACGACGGAATGGCGTTTTGTTGACTTCGTCGGATCATTGAGGGGGAGCCAAACCCCGTAGACAACACGGGGTAAACTGTATTTTGAGTCCAGTTTATCCCGACTTGAAGCTCCAAATCTGCAATCTTCCGTCTTCAATCTTAAATGTTAAGTGCCGAAGGGGGGAGTCGAACCCCCACTTGGGGTGAGCCAAACTGGATTTTGAGTCCAGCGCGTCTGCCAATTCCGCCACTTCGGCAATTCAAGACTTGGGTTTTTTCCTGCCGAGCGCCTGCCTGACGGTCGTCAGACTTCGATCGTCAGATTGCGACGAATTCTGTCGAGCGAACTCTGTCGAGCAGGCAGGTCTGCTCCGCCTGCGTCCGGAAAACGGACTTCGGCGGACAGGCAATTCCGCCACTTCGGCAATGAGGAAAAGCGCAAGAAAAAGCGTTTAGAAATCGCCAATCCAAGTCAAATATAACGGAATGAAGGAAGAAAAACAAAGTGCGAAGGGAGGCACCCTCAACTTCGTCAGTGGAGTCCATCAGAGCAGCTCACCTCACCAGACAGGTTGCTTTCAGAATTCTTTGGATATCTCCGCGACAATCATTACCTTGTGGAAACGTCGTCCATTCTTCATTCACTAGTCAAAGTCGGCCCCTGAAGGATCATACATTTCACATTCCCGTGATGGGAACGGGTCATTCCATTGACACACCCATCCGGGTTGCTCACCTCGGTATTTGTTCCGTCATCTCTATCATCGATGACACTCTGATAGAGAGAATTCGTGCCTTCTATAACTCCAAGCACGGTCTCCCCTATAAGAAGATCTATCGCTACGACGAAGACGCACGAGCCCGGCGAGTCACTGAATACCTCGAGACCGTCCAGAAGCTTGTCCGCCGAAACATGGAAACCGTGCGCAGCCTTCCCTTCTTTCACCGTAACGACAAGACAAAGTACTTTGAGCTCCTGCCTAATGGGAGTCCGTTCAAACAGGAATACCTCCGTATGTTGGCTCTTCCGCCCGGGATGGAACGAGATGAGCTTGAGAGGTCGCTTAGCAGCCGCATGGTGCCAGGTACGTTTGACGTTAACATCATGACGAAGCTTGACCGCTTGAATGTGGACAAGCATGGGCGCCCCTTAGGCGAGCAGTTCTCCGACGCCAAAGCCGCTCTGCGCGGATTCGCTAACAGCAGTCTTCAATCTGCAGTCGAGTTCTCCGCTGGCTTTAATCGCGGCCTTTTCGCGTATCTCTCTTCTTTCCGCGATTTCTACAGAACTGAGGCCGGCGAGATGAAGAAGAAGATCATCCTGAAGGTGAGTGATTTCCGTTCTGCTTCCATCCAGGGACACATGCTGGCGAAAAAGGGGTTGGAGGTTCACGAATTCCGAATCGAATCCGGCCTCAACTGCGGCGGACATGCCTTTGCCTCCAACGGTCACCTCCTCCCCTCCATTCTCAAAGAGTTTAGAGAGAAGAGGGAACAACTTAAGGCAGAGTTCCTTCCCTTTATCCAGAAGTTCTATGAATCAATGGGATGGGAATACCCGCATTCAGCAAAAGACGAGCAGCCAATCTTGACCGTGCAAGGCGGGATTGGAACAAACGGCGAAGATCGCCGGATGCGCGAGTATTTCGGCATGGACAGAACGGGATGGGCAACGCCGTTTCTCCTTGTACCCGAGGCTACATGTGTCGATGACGACACCCGGGAATTACTGCGACAGGCAAAGGAAGAGGACGTCTATGTCAGCGACGCATCGCCCCTTGGGATATCATTCAACAACATCAGGGGCTCCGGTTCTGAGGTGTGGACGAAGAAGCAGGCTCAGAAAGGAAAACCCGGCTCTCCGTGTCCGAAAGGACACCTTGTCTCGAACACGGAATTCACGGCAGAACCGATTTGCACCGCCTCGAATCAGTATCAAACACTCAAACTGGAACAGATCTCCGCTATGGATATAGCGGACGGAGAAAAGCAAAAGCTGATCGACAGTGTCCTTGTCAAAACCTGTCTTTGCGAGCACCTCGGCAACGGAGCCCTGATCACACACGGAGTTGTGCGCAGATCAGAGTCCCCTCAGGCGATCTGTCCGGGGCCAAACATAGCGTGGTTCGACCGCATCTATTCACTGCAGGAGATGGTAGATCACATCTATGGCCGCGGATCGTCTCTGGTCCCCGAGAATCGCCCGCACATGTTCTCCAAAGAAATGGTCATGTATGTCGACTACCTCGAGCGGTTGATCTCCAAGAGCGGAAACACGGAGCGCGAAGTGAGTGCGCTGCGAGAGTTCAGAGACAACCTCGAGCGGGGAATGGATCTTTGCCTCCGGATCGCATCCGATGATGCTTTCCCCGGCGAAAACATCTCAACCATTACGCCAACCGTGGAGGAACAGCGGAAGCGCCTCCGGGTGATGTTTGAGCAATTTGAGCTTCGTTCTGCTTTGGTACTTGCCTGATTCACTGTCCGCAGGCGCGGTGGGTCGTCCGGCAGAGAGTTCACCCTTCGGATTCCCGATTTTCTTCCTCATCCTTCATTTTTGAAAAAGCTTCAATTCCGCATCATCATGCGACAAGATGGGTGGAATGGAGAAAACGAAAAGTGGAAAACCAGGAAATCGCCTTCCCAGTTTTCCACTTTTTCCAAATTCGGGGACTTCTTCCCCTTATCGCCCGCTCGTGTCCATAGAGGCAATCTCCTCGGCGAGTGATTTTTTCCTGACAAGAGAAGGAGTCAGTTCCGGGATTCCAATGTCAGCCGCCTCCTTGTCTTCCAAGGGCATGATAGTGTTAATCTGGAGCTTGTCCTTTCCAATCTCAAAGGTGTCAAGTTTCAGACCTTCAAGTTGCTCCAGTTCATCGACGAAGGAGAGGAATGCTTTGTTTCCTATGACATCCACCCTCTCAATGTAGGCTGAAGTTGTTCCAGTCCTGAACATCAGCCGCAACCCCCTGCCGATTGTCTGTTCCGGCAGGATATTTGCTTTGGCGGAATAAGGGCGGAGACCAACGACAACAGTAACATTCTGAACGTCCCAGCCTTCCCTCAGCATCAGGACGCTTACAATCGCGTTCACGGTAGAGGTTTCTTGGTCGACGTCATGGGCAAGCTTGCGCGCTTTATCCAAGTCCTTCTTGGAGACTTCGCCCTTCGTGTCGGTGTGAATTATCAACGTCTTATCCCCTCCAAACTCTGAGGGGTACTTTTTCATGAGCCAATCGCCTATATCGTCGGCTTCCTCTGTGCTATTCATCATGATAAAAGGATTGGTCTCTTGTTAAGAGGCTTGAGCTGGTCCCGGTATTCCCTCCAACGCTCTACACCGGCAATGAGATAGGCTTCGTATTTCTTATAGACTACAGTTGATTTCGCCTCTTCGATTTTGGAGATACCTTTGACCGGTCGCTTGACAATATTGTCCTGAATGGCCTGCTTCAGAGGGTAGTCGAAGATGGTCCAGGCAAAGAGCCCACCCTTGGAATAGCGCGGGGTTGCGGAAAAATCCAGTTGGGAGGCGACAGGTCGAAATCTACTCTTGAGACCTCCACCCCATTGACGAAGTATTCTTCTCTAGAGTTCAGATGAGCATTTACCCATGTTGGCTCGATTACTGTTGCCGTGTCGAATCTTGGGCCTAAGTATTTCCAGTTGACATATATCAACTGTCCTGTTGTTTTAACTGATTTCCGGAACGCCACCAGCCGTTCGTTTTTCGTTGAGTCCATCACTTTTTGAATAAACTCCAATTCTGCCAACCTTGTTTCGAGTTCTGTTTTCCCCAACCCCCTGATGTTCTCATCCTCATCCTCAAGCCTACTCGCGCCTCTTGAAATATCCACAGGCTTGCCCAGAATCTTCTCCACTTCTTCATAGGTCATGCCGACTTTGAGGGAATCACGCCAGTTCACTTCGGGAACGGTTTCCTTATTCTCTTGCTTTGATGAACAACCGAACACAAGGAACAAAGCGCAAATGGGGAAGAGATATTTCTGAAGAAAGATTTGCATGGACGCCCCCCTTGGGGGATAGGCTCGGGTTTCTCGCTGCTGGTGAAAGACATTAGTCTTAGCGAAGCAACACGAGTTTCTTCGTCTCGACAAAGGAACCAGCCTGTAAGCGGTAGAAATAGACTCCACTGGGAAAACCTGTAGCGTTCCACTGCTGTGAGTATGGTCCAGATGGCAGCTCTTTGGAAAGAAGATTTGATATTTCTCTTCCTAAAGCATCAAAGACCTTTAGTGACACAAAAGCCTTCGATTGAAGCCTGAACGTAATTATCGTTACTGGATTGAACGGGTTGGGGTAGTTCTGATAGAGTGAAAAGCTTTCAGGAATCTCGCTGCTAGTATGATTCACAAAAGTGACCCCACCGTTTGTCGTTCTCAGAATTACCCAGCCGACAACCGTACCGGTATTTCTATCACTGAATGAAACACCATAAAACGTGGCGGATGTCCCGCTTTCTTGGAAAGTCCAGGTTGTTCCTCCGTTTGTGGTTCTGAGGATTGTACCTCCAGAACCAACGGCTGTCCCGTTGTTTGCATCTGTAAAGCCCACACCATACAACGGTGCTACCGTTGTCCCGCTTGATTGCTTAGTCCAGCTCGCGCCGTTTGTGGTTCTGAGGATTACGCCAGAATCACCAACAGCCGTACCGTTATTTGCATCAGTGAAGGAGACACCAAATAGAGCGTCTGTTGTTCCGCTTGATTGTGAAGTCCAGGTTGTTCCGCCGTCTGTAGTTCTCAGGATTGTGCCAGAATCACCAACGGCAGTGCCGGTATATGCGTCAGTGAAGGAGACACCCCGCAAACTGTTTGATGTCCCGCTTGTCTGTGAAGTCCACATTGCTCCTCTGTTTGTGGTTCTGAGGATTGTTCCAGAATCACCAACAGCTGTGCCGGTATTTACATCAGTGAAGGAGACACCATACAGAGCGTTTCTTGTTCCGCTTGACTGCAAAGTCCAGGTTGCGCCGCTGATGGTTCTTAGGATTGTACCAGAATCACCGACAGCTGTGCCGTTAAATGCATCTGTGAAGGAGACACCGAATAAGGCGTTTGATATGCCGGGATTGTGTAATATCCAGGTTGTTCCTCCGTTTGTCGTTCTGAGGATTGTGGAAAAACCGCCTTCACCAACAGCCGTTCCATTGTTTGCATCGGTGAAGCTCACACCATGCAACGGTGGTGTGTGTCCGCTTGACTGTTCAGTCCACGTTGTTCCTCCGTTTGTAGTCCTGTAGATTGTGCCCCCGTCACCAACAGCCGTACCGGTATTTGCGTCAATGAAATGAACACCGTTGGGAGACCACCCTACTCCGCTCATCTGTTCAGTCCAGTTTGTACCTCCGTCTGTGGTTCTGAGAATTACTACGTCGCGATTTGGATTAAAGGCGCCACCCACGACCGTACCCGTATTTGCATCGGTGAAGGAGACATCATTTAGTTGTGCTGATGTAAGGCTTGATTGTAAAGTCCAGTCTACTCCTCCGTTTGTGGTTCTGAGGATTGTGCCAGAATCACCAACAGCCGTACCGTTGTTTCCATCTGTGAAGGAGACACCCCGCAAACGGTTTGTTGTTCCGCTTGTTTGTTCAGTCCAGGTTGTTCCTCCGTTTGTAATTCTGAGGATTAAGCCAGAGTCACCAACGGCTGTCCCGGTATTTCCATCGGTAAACGAAATACCATACAGATGGTTTGTTGTTCCGCTGGGTTGCCAATTCCAAATTGTTCCACCGTCTGTGGTTCTCAGGACTGCGCCATCAGAGCCAACAGTTATTCCGGTATTTGCATCAGCAAAGAAGACATTGTACAAACAGTTCTTTACACCGCTTGTCTGTGAAGTCCAGGTTGCTCCTCCATTTGTGGTTCTGAGAATTATTCCATCAAAGGTCCACCAATCATAACCAACAGCTGTCCCGACATTTTCATCTGCAAAGTAAATGCCCATTACCGTCCCTCTTGTTTTGGTTATCTGTAAAGTCCAGCTTGCTCCTCCGTTAGTGGTCTTGAGGATTGTACCGTACTCACCTACAGCCCAGCCCACTGTTGGGGAAATGAATCTTACGCCTACAAGATGATTACCTTGCGGCAGAGGACTTTGCCAGAACCACCCACTTTGTGCGAAAGATTGGGTAACACAAAGGAACAGTAATGCTATTATTGAAAAAATGTAGTGTGCCATGATTCCTCCAGAACATAGACTCTCATTCGTTATTCACAATTCACTCTTTACTGTCCTGTCACAAACAAGAAGACCCCCTTAATCGCATCATGACGCGATTCAGGAGGCCTTTTTGTTGAAGCAACTTGCTCGCGAACTTCCTTCGTCGCGGCGTACTATATGGATGAAACGCTAATCCTTTTTGAAATGAGAAGCAACTACACGCGTAGGACTGATTCCTAATTTATCTGCAACTCTATCTTGTTCACCGTGCTGTGAAGTTCGCGTGCCACAAGATGAGAATAGATTTCAGTAGCACTCACGCTTCGACAACGAATTGGTAACGGTTCCACCCCGGAAATGAAAAAGGTAGCTCGTATCCCCACCCTTTTGCCGTGTATACCCCCTTTTTTGTATTCAGTTCATCTCAATGGAAATCTTGTTCACGGTACTATGGAGTCCTTCGGCTGCAATGTGACTATACGCTTGCGTTGTCTTGATGTCACTGTGTCCCATGAGTTTTTGAATTTCCCACGTTGAAACATTACTTTCAGCCAGCCAGGTGGCAAAAGTATGCCGTAGCGAGTGAAACCTGATGCGTTGGTTGCTAAGGTTTGCCTCCCGAACATACCGCTTGAACAAATGCGTTACCCAATTCTCGTATATTTTTGCATCGTTCAACGTGAAGACATACTCACTTGCGCTTATTCCTACCTTTCTCTGCAATAGTAGATTGGCGGTTTGGCTTAGAGGAATTGTGCGTCTCTTTCCGTGTTTGCTTTGCCAGGATGCGTTTGATTGAATTCTTACAGCCTTTCGTACGAGGTCAACATCACACCAATGAAGGTTGAGAATTTCTCCCCTTCTCATTCCAGTGAGCACCGCAAACAAGACAACATCTCGCAGCCAACCTTCCTTAATGCAGGAAAGGAGCCGTTGAAAGTCAGCATGGCTGAGATGCAATGGAGCCTGTTCAGGCACTGAAGCCAACGAAACCCCATCAAATGGATGACTGCCCACAAGTTTCCACCGTTTGGCGGTCGAGAAGGCAGCCTCGAGCATCCGAAGTTCAACGTTGACGGAAACAGGACTTACTTCTCGTATCCTCTTCGTTTTGTACTTGTCTATTGTCTCAGGGGTGATTTCAACCATTGAGGCGTCGCGTACAAATGCCCCGAATCGTCGCAGGATTGCCTTGTAGAGGTCAAAAGTCTTTCGGGCGTGGTTTTTTTGCCTCAGAGAAGGAAAGAAAATCAATGGTGAATGCCTCAAAAGAAACCGACTTTGTTCGTTCCTGCAACAACTCCCGGAGCCGAGTAAGAGCCTTGAGTGCCTCAGGTTTCTGTGTGTGTCCTGTAGACTTCCACTTGCGCTTGCCGTTCGCGTAGTAAAGGATATGGTAAATACCATTGTAGCGTTTGATGAGAGAAAACCGCTGACGAGAGACGGACATTGCGACCTCCTTTCATCCAGAGCATGGATGAACTGTTGCAATTCCGTTGCAATAGAGGAGAATCAGTGGGGGGAGAAGACTACAAAACTACCGAAAACCATTTGTGCACCCACCCCGCCAAAAGGTGAAGCATGGCGGGCAGGCAGGACTGACTTCGTCCCGCCGATGATACAAGAGCGGCGAGTGCACCCACCAGGACTCGAACTTCCAATTCGACTGAAGTTAGCTCTTTCTGCTAACTTCAACGTCGAATTGAGAACCCCGCTGATTTTGGGCGGGGCCTGGCTCTTGTGCACCCACCAGGACTCGAACCTGGAACCCACTGATTAAGAGTCAGTTGCTCTACCAATTGAGCCATGGGTGCAAGAATTCTCAGATCCCGCCTTCTACTCTGCTTCCCATGTGGCGGGACGCGCAAAACAACATCAGCTCACAGATGAAACGTTCGCTGGTTGTTTTGGCGATTGAGCCATGGGTGCTTAATATTGTAGATTGTAGATTGTAGATTTTAGATTGTAGATTTTGGATCACAGATTGAAGCTTTTTCGCCCACTCAATCGGCAATCGAAAATCGGCAATCGCAATCCTACCGCTGGGGTTGAGGAGGAGTCTGTCCCTGCTGTACCGGCGGAAGGGCACCAGACGGAGGTGCCTGGGACTGAATGACGCTTGGGGTCACCTGATTCCCTTTTGGCAGCACAACCTTGTTGATGAAGAGTGCCATGGCCATAAAGACGATGGCAAGGATTGTTGTCGTCTTGCTCAGGAAGTCCGAAGTTCTTCGCACTCCAAACACCGTGCCGATGTTGCCGCCACCGAACGATCCAGCAAGGCCGCCGCCTTTGCTGGCCTGCATGAGAACGACGATCGTCAGGAGAATGCCGACAATGATCTCCACAACCAGAAAAAATGTGAACATTTGTTATCCCTCGAGAAAGAAAATCCCGCTCCAGGCGGGAATTGAATAAGATACCCACGATTCGCCAAAAAAGCAACGGTCAGTCGAAGAAATCCACACCCCTGAGCTTGGAATTAAGATTCACCAATCCCGGGCCGGACTCCTGGCTCCCCTCGCCATTGTCAAAGCCCAGCCAATTCCAGTTGCGCACAACGGCCCGGCGATCCTCCGCATCGAGATCGTTGAATCCCGGTATTGAATTTCTGAAGACCGGATGCTTGTCGTATTTTTGCGGATCGACACATGCAAAGAATCCTTTTGTCTTCAGAACCCTGGCCCATCCCGACGGGCGTGCGTGTCGGGGCAGCATCGCCACGGCGTCACGCAGCCAGAGACGCTTGGTCCTCACAAATCGGCCTTCATCCTGAACCTCCACCATAACATGCGGAAGCAGTGTCGACACCTTCAGCAGAAAATCACAAACGAGAAAAGCGTTCCACTCGTTGTCCGCGACGCGGGTGAAACCGCTGGCAAGGCAATCGTCATAGTAGCCTCCCCATTTCACAACGATAAGCCTGTCGCGCTCGAGCTGCTCGACAATCTGATATTCGGAATAGCCCTGGTTCCTGAGCTTTAATTTTCGCTCGCCAATGATCTCCCAAATTGGCGTGTCCAATCCCGAAAACTCATCGACATTGGCGAACAGCACATACCGTTTGAATGCCAGTTTGCCTGCCGACCAAGAGAATTCGCTGTTATACCAATGCTGCAGGCGCTTGACTTCGTCCCATTCTTCCTCTGTCACCAGATACTCGGGACGTTCATTGATCTTGTAGATGATTCTCCTGCTCATCCCTCATCCCCTTCTCGCCCGCAACAGCTGAGCGACGTATTTTCCCAGCATGTCAAGCTCGATGTTGACCCGATCTCCGACGGAAAGCCTGCGAAACGTGGTCACTCGCCATGTATGGGGAATGATGGAGACCCCAAAGCGATCCGCCTTCAAAGCAGCGACCGTGAGACTCACACCATTTACTGCAACCGAACCTACCGGTATCAACAAGCGCCGATGTTTCCCGGGGATTCTGATCCAGAACAACCAGCTGCTTTTGCGCCGGTCGATCTTCTCAACGATGCCGGCGCCGTCGACATGGCCCAGGACAAAATGCCCGCCGAGCCTCGAGTTTCCGGTCAATGGGCGTTCCAGGTTCACCTTCGAAGAGACTGCAAGCCTCCCAAGCGTCGTCTTTTTCAACGTCTCCTCCACTGCCTGGACATCGAATATGGTCTTCTTCCGCCTGATGACAGTCAAACACACTCCGTCCACTGCGATGCTGTCGTTCGCCCGGAGGCTCCTTCCCGTCTTCCTCCCCTCGATGGAGAACAGCACGGAGCCTCGCTGCCGAACGACCTTCCTGATCGTTCCCATTTCCTCAACGATTCCCGTGAACATCAGCGCTGCTCCGCCATGAAGTCGTAAATCAGTTTCGATGCCGCTGCTATCGCCTGCATTCCGTCCTTGTTGTCTTTCAACTCTTTCGAGAGGATCACGACCACGTAGCTACGACCGCCGGGGAGATACACGATCCCGGAATCATGCTGAACACCCGTAATGCTTCCAGTCTTGTGTGCCACTCTCGTCCCTTTCGGAAGCAGCGCCGGAATCATGCTGTGGAACTCCTGTGACTCAAGAATCTGCAGCATTTCCTTTCGGCTTTCCGGACCGGCAATCTTCCCTTCTGAGAGAGCACGATAGACCATGAGCAGGTCGTAGGCGGTTGTGCGATTGTTCATCCCCAGATCATATGCTTTCTGGTCTTCCACTCCCCGCAACACCTGGATTGAATCTGCCCCGAGTGACCGCATTGTCGCGGTGACGCTCCTGGCATCCACAAACTCTATGAGCAGATTTGTTGCAAGGTTGCTGCTCCTTGTGATCATACGGAGGATCAATTCCCGCATCGTCATCTTTGTTCCGGCCCGCGTGTAAAGATCCTCGTCACTGTCGTCCTTGGGATTGAGGGCATACACCGAGCCGTCGACAATACTGCGAAACTCATTCCTGACGGCGATGCTGTCATCGAGACGGAATTTTCCCGCGTCAGCTTGGCGATACAGTTCGATCATGACCGGGGTCTTCATCGTACTCGCAGCATGGAACATCTCTCGTTCATTGATGAGCAGCCGCTTTCCCGTGGAGAGATCCTCCACCGCAACACCAAACACGCCTTGAACGGGCGCAAAGAGCTCGAGAAGCTCATTCCGCAGCCGATCCCATCGGTCATCCTGAGAAGACTGAAATGCGAGAACCATTGCGAAAAGAACAAGGGATGTCATTTGAGTGTTCCCTCAACCAGAAGGTCCGGACCGAGAAGCATGACTCTTCTTTTCCGGAGCACGGCAGCAGATCGCAGGCCCAGGGAGCTCATTTCGAGCCCCGTCAATCCCCCGCCAAGTATCCTCGGTGCGATGAAGCAGTGAATTTTGTTGACCAAACCGTTCTCTAAAAACACCCGTATTGTCCGCGCTCCCCCTTCGATCAGCACTGAAGTTATTCCCACTCCTGCAAGGACCTTGAGAATGTCCCGGGGCCGCAGATTTGCGCCCCCTTCGATTCCCAGCACCGCGACACCCCTCTTTTCAAGGAGCAACGATTTCGCCCTCTTTCGTTTGAGAGCAGCACTGGAGGTAATGACGATTGTCTGTGAATCGGAATTCAGCAGCATTTTTGCTTTCTGCGGAACAGAAAACCTGCCATCGACGACGACACGTATCGGATCTCTTCCCCTGATTGCGCGAACAGTGAGGAGCGGATTGTCCTTTCGAACCGTTGAAGCTCCGACCAGAACGGAGCCGTACATCGAACGAAGCAGGTGTGCATGCCTCCGTGCCTGAGGAGAAGTAATCCACTTGGAACGACCCCTGTGATCTGCGATCTTGCCGTCCAGCGTCTGTGCAACCTTCACTCCGACGAAGGGAAGCCCCTTTTCCATAAACGAGAAGAACATCTCATTCAACTCACGGGCCTCATCCCGCATGATCCCGTTTGTCACCATAACACCTGCAGAACGGAGCTTTCGAAATCCTCTTCCTGCAACGAGCGGGTTGGGATCTTTCGTTGCGCTCACAACCCTTGCCACCCCGGCCTTGAGAATCGCGTCGACACACGGCGGGGTCTTTCCATGATGAGCACACGGTTCGAGGTTGACATAGAGCGTAGCACCACGCGCCTTTCCGCCAGCCATCCCCAATGCCACGACCTCTGCATGCGCACCGCCAAAACGCCGATGAAATCCCTCGCCAACGATGCGACCTTTCCTTACGATCACACACCCCACCATCGGATTCGGGTGTACCCGGGCTGCCCCTTTCATAGCCAGGTCCAGGCAACGGTGCATATATGCTTCATCGTTTATCGCCATTCGATCCTAAAGGATGTCTCAGGTTGAACCCCGAGTCGACCTGAGGCACTCCCCTCTTTCATAACAATCTCAACCAATCCACTACTCCCCCTGATAAGACTCGGCAAATTCACTTTTCCTTCCTGATAGAATCGTATTTTATTCGCAACGACCGATCTCTTGATCCTGATCGCCGCTATCGATTCAAACATCTCATTCCTGATATTTGTGACGATGTTTCCGAACCGGTCGCAGTGCAGAACATACCCGGTTCGGTGACTTATCGATGCGGCAAACGGGACATCCGATCGCGGCACTTCACACGCAGGACCAAATTCGGAGCACGGGACTCCGCTCGCCAAATATGCAGCGACAGGAGCAAGGACATCCCGTCCCTGGAACGTCGCCGACACCGGTGAAAGGATAAACGGTGAGTTGTCGGTTTTCACCTCACGGCATTCAACAAAGGGCTCTTCTGCCCCGACAAGTTGGAGCACGCCGTTGTCGGGCGCAACAAAGAAGTGCTTCTCCGTACGCGCGGCGATGATTCTGCGTCGGCCTCCCACTCCCGGATCTACAATGGGGACAAAAATTGAATTTGAGGGAAAGAACCTGTACGAAGCCCAAAGCAGATACGACGCTTCCCTCACAGCATGCGGTTTGACCTCATGAGAGATGTCCACCACTCTGGCCAAAGGGGCGATGGAAGCGATGACTCCTTTGACGACACCTACGTAGTGATCCGATTGGCCAAAATCAGTCAGGAGGGCAATAAGCGGATTGAGAAAAGCCGGTTCATTGGTTTGGCGCATGCCTCAATGATTCCAAAGCAGGTTTACTGCAGCCGGGCGCTCTTGCCGGTCTTTGCCGACTTGTAGATCGCATCAACGATCTTCATACGGTGGACCGCCTCTTCCCCCGTTGAAGCGAGCGGGTGAATCCCGCGCAGAGCCCCGACCCAGTGCTTCAGTTCATTCTCGTACGACTTACGATAGAGAGTAAGCGGCGTATCATGAGAGACCGGAGCAAGGTTCACAAGGTTCCCATGCATTTTCTTCAGAATCCTGAAAGGATTCAGCGACCCGCTCCCTTCCGTTCCGAACACATCACAATAAAAAAAGTCCTGTTCCGATTCAAAAGACCAGCTCGACTCGATCGTGATCGTGGACCCGTTCTTCATTCGAATAAACACCACGGAAGAATCCTCGACTCCTTTGGTATTGTGCGAATAGTTGGCGGCAATTACTTCGTTCACCTCAGGATATCCCATCATCCAGAAGGTCAGGTCAAACATCACAATGCCAAGATCGAGGACCACACCTCCCCCCGATTGTTCTTTCCTTGTGAGCCACGGGTTCGCGAGACTGAGTTTCTTCAGCCATCCCGCCTTCGCGTAATAGATCTTTCCGAGTTCTTTCTCCTGAATAAAACTCTTCAGAATCATGGAATCCGGCCGGAACCGGTTGTTCATTCCCACCATCAACATCCTCCCGTGCTTCTTGGCGTCGGCAACGATATCGATGGCCTCTTTCTGTGTCCGGGCCAGCGGCTTTTCGATCAAAAGGTGCTTCTTCGCCTCCAGCGCCGCCGCTGCCACCTCCTTGTGGGCATTCGTCGAAACACAGATATCGATCCCTACAAGGTTCTCCTCTTCCTTCAACATCGTCTGATAATCGTCGTATGAGCGCCTCACGCCGTACTTTGCGGCGAGAGAGCGGGCTTTTGAACCGTCAAGGTCGCAGACGGCAACAATTTCGACGTCGGGAAGTTTCGAAAGAATGGGAAGGTGGATAGTCTGAGCGATCCCTCCCAAACCGATGATACCTACAGTTACTTTTTCCATTCGGCGGTTCGATCAGGTGGTAAGTAGTTCGAGTGCGGATTTTCCTTCGTTTGAAGAAAGAAATATTTTCGCAGTTTCTGCAATGCCCTGCGGATGAAGCTTCAAGAGTTGATGCAATTCCTTTGGAGTACCGTGATCCACAAAAGAATCCGGAAGTCCAAGGAGCTTCACGGAATTCTTTCCTTTGCCCTGCTCCACGAGCGATTCCAGCACCGCAGAGCCGAATCCGCCCTGAATGACATTGTCTTCGATGGTTATGATCGATTCGATTCGCGATGCCACATCCGCCACGAGAGCATCATCAAGCGGCTTCACAAAGCGCATATTCACGACCTCGGCTTCAATTCCTTCCTTCGCCAGTATTTCCGCAGCCGACAGCGCACTCTGGACCATGTTTCCGATTGCCAGGAACGCCACATCCTTGCCGCGGCGGACAATCTCGGCCTTCCCAATTTCTATTTTTCTGAATTCTTTTCGAAGCGGGACACCCAGGGCATTGCCTCGCGGATATCGGAGGGCGACAGGTCCCTTGGTCTCAATTGCGGTGAAGAGCATGTCGCGGAGTTCCTGCTCGTCCTTCGGGGCCATCACCACCATTCCCTGGATGCATCTCAAGTAGGCAAGATCGAGCGATCCGTGATGCGTCGGACCATCGGCGCCCACGAGGCCGCCGCGGTCAAGCACAAACACCACATGGAGCTTCTGTATCGCCACGTCATGGACGACCTGGTCAAAAGCTCTCTGGAGGAACGTCGAGTAGATTGCGGCGACGGGGATATACCCTTCCGTCGCCATTCCAGCGGCAAATGTCACCGCATGCTGCTCGGCAATGCCAACGTCAAAAAACCGTTCAGGCATTTTCCCCTGAAGGATCGTCAGGCCCGTTCCATCCGGCATCGCTGCAGTGATTCCCACAACTTTGGGATTCATTTCACAGATGTCGACCATCGCCTCGCCAAAGATGGTCGTAAAGGCGGGCTTCTCATCCCCCTTCTTGTGCATCACTCCCGTGATCTTGTCAAAAGGAGTCACACCGTGCAGTCTCGTTGCCTCTTTTTCGGCAGGCCCGTATCCCTTTCCCTTCTGGGTAATGGCGTGGATAAGAATCGGACCCTTGAGATCCTTCACGTGACGGAAGATCTCCACAAGCTTCACGACATTGTGTCCGTTGAAGGGGCCGAAGTACCTGAAGCCCAGCGCTTCGAAGAGCATTCCCGGGGTGACGACCGCCTTTACGCCCTTCTCGAGTTTCTGCGCAACGACGCGCAGCCGATCTCCAAAGTGATCGAGCTTGCCGGTGAGATCCCAGACATTTGCCTTGAACTTGTTATAGGTCGGATGAGTCAGCACTGCCGAGAAGTAGTCGTGGAACGACCAGAGCGTGGGATTGAGAGAGGAAAGAGAGACCATTTGATTGTCATTGATCACGACAATCATGTCTTTCTTCAGCACGCCGGCATTGTTCATTGCCTCGTAGGCCATGCCTCCTGTGAGTGATCCGTCCCCGACGATCGCGACAACCTTGTAGTT
>DATDRF010000293.1:0-9611 GCA_035291905.1 Bacteroidota bacterium | reverse complement strand
ATCTTCCCTCCCATCCGATGCCGTACCAGCTCAACACCCGCAAGCACCGTATGGAACTCGTCATAAAAATACTCCGCGTGAGCCCGGATCACAGCATTCTCAATGGAGTAATCCGAATCAAAGAGTTCCGGCAGGCCGCCTGCGATTCCCTCCAGGCGATGTCCCGCACTGAAACCGTACCTCGTATAAATCCCCGATGCGTAGAAGAAGAGCGACGGAGAGACCACACCCATCCATCGCAGATTCACAGCCGTATTTCCCCACCTGAGCGAATTGGAGAAGCCGCCGGGCCCGGCAATGCCGTTGCCGTATGTGTCCTGCCCAACGTAGGCGCTCAATGAGAGCTGCTGATCCGTTGAAAGATGATGCGTAACCTTCGCAATCCCCTCAAAGGAATTCAGATCGCTCAGCTTTGTGTCCGGACGGTACCTCGGCGAGAGAAGATCGGGATAGCCCCGCCTTCCTGAAATCAAAAATGTGGTCTCTTTGAATAAGGGGCCTTCGAGAAAAAGATTCGAGTGGATCGACCCGGCAGTAACGGCGCCCCCGAGTCCCTTGCCCGAGCCATCGCGTAGAGCAACATCGAGCACCCCGCCGATGCGTCCCCCGTAGTACGATGGAACACCGCCGGCAATCACCTGGACATCCATCAGCGCATCGCCGCTGAAGGTGCTCATCACGCCGCCATAGTGGAGCGGGTTATAGATTCGGGCCCCTTCAAGGAGATACTGATTATGATCCGAGGGAGTTGCCCGAATGTACACTCCGCGTGAGATCCCCTCCAGCGCAGAGAACCCCGATCGGCGTCCCTCAACGGTGATCTCCGGATAGGCCAGCTGCTGTTCGGTCATCACGAAATCGCGCATCGTCGAGCCCTCCCGGACGTTGATCGGCTCTTCGATTGACCGATACCCAAGCCGTCGTATCCGCAGGATATAATCGCCGGGCCGAACAGCACGAAGCGAAAAGAATCCAAACTGGTTGACCGAGCACCATCGGTAGACTCTTTCCGCAACTCCCCGCTCCTCCGTCTCTTCTACGTTTTGTCTGATCTGGAGAATTACTTCAGCCCCGGCCACGGCCGCTCCGGTGAGAGAGTCTCTGATCATTCCAGCGAACGTACCGACAGTGATCGCCTCACGCTTCGTCAGAATGACCTGTTCGCCCACAGTTTTCCATTGAAGTCCTCCGCCTTCCGCCACCTTTCGGAGCGCCGCTTCAAGATCGCATTCGACGCATTCCGCGTCGATTCGCTTCCCTTCAACATCCTTATTGAGATAAATCAAAGGGAAAGAATACCATGCCATCAGGGAATCCAGCGCGACACTGAGCTCAACATTCCGAAGGCGAAATGAATGTGTTCGTTCCAGCTCCTGCGCAGCGCCCCTGGAGGGTGCGCCAAGCACAAGGAAGAAGGCGAGCAGAATCACTCTGATGAACTTTGGGCTACGAGTCATTCCACATGGATCCTGAAGCGTTAGAAGTCCTTCTTTGAAGTCGACGGGGCTCTCTTACATCCCGCAAAGAGCGCGAAGGTAAACGGCCCTGCTATTGCGAGTTAGTTCGTTTCAATGTGATCAGGTCAAACAGGCCCTTTTTGGGAATCAGTTCAGTTTCAAAGGAAGAGAGAACGACCCATACTGTGTCGTTGAGACCAAGATTGAGCGTATCAACGAGAGTCAATTGCGTCCAGGCGGTATCACTCGTCCGGGCCGTTGACCGTGTCGCCGTCCAAATCGATTCTCCGGTACGGAGCTCAATTGATCCTCCCCCTTCCTGTCCGATCGCCCTGACAAACGCGGAGAGCTCGACTATGTCTCCGGACGCCACTGAAAGAATGGGTGTATACACAAATCCCATCGTGGGCGCCCAATCGGCTGTCAGTTCCAAAGCCCAGTTTCCCCCTCCCTGCGGAGCTTCATTGACGAGCTCTGCCAGTTGCGCACTTCCGGGGACCCATCCCTGCAGCGTCGGTGTTTGATCAATTTCGAAGTTCCCGTTGGCGATGAGATTAACAGAAATCTCCGGCCCGGTCGTTGACTCTTTGCATGCTCCAAAAAGAAAGAGAAGAAAGAGGATGGTCAGCCGGACATGACGGGTCATCATTATCGTTCCTCAGTTGAGTACATGGTGTACTCCCGGTTCTCCTGCCGGTATCTTGTCCCCGTCAGCTCACACAATGCCGCAACTGCGGATTCGGCATTCCCGGCATCCAGAATCCCTGTGATAATCTCGGAACCGAGACGCTGATGCTGGAGCCGAATCGTGATATTGAATCTCATTTCAATCTCGCGGCATGCTGTCAGAAGAGGCGTCCCGTCAAGGAAGAGTTTCCCGTACAACCAGCCCGGATATTCTTCCGACGGAATATCCCCGACACGCGCCGGAAAGTCGTTTTGAGGACAGACCGCCCGCTGATTTCGCGTTAATTGCAGCGTGCTATCCTTCCCGTCCTTCTCGACGCGCACGTTCACCGTGCCGCCCACCACCGCAACTTCGAGCGTTCCTTCGCGTGCGCGAAGGTTGAACTCTGTTCCCACGACCTCGACCTGCGCGTATCTTGTCGAAATAACGAACGGAGTTTCATTTCGTTCGACACGGAAGTACGCCTCCCCTTCAAGTGAAACGCGCCGCGGCTCGCCCTGACGCAATTTTGGCACAACAACCTCAGTTGCGTAATTCAATGTCAGGCGGGAACCGTCGGAAAGATCGACCTTTATCTGCTCACCTACGCCCGTTGTGAAAATATCGGGAGTGGGTGAAAGAAGCGTGAAGGAGAGGTAGGCGCCAACCGCCGCAAGAGCGACAACGGCAACGCCAACCGCGAATCGGGGAATCGGACGGGGCCTTGCCGCGACAATTTCGGGCCTTTGCGTCAAAGTCTGCTGAAGCCGCAGCCATTGCCGATCCGTTTCGGGATCAACTCCCCTCAAACGCTGAAATTCCCCCTGAAGGATCTCGTCCGGCGATGATCCATCCGTTTGTTGACTCTTGCGGGAGCTGAACAGTGCCTGTAATAGTTCGCGAAATCGCATGGCGGTCCTCCTGACTGTAATAACGATTATCACTCCCCCAACCCCTAGTCGTTGGGAAGGGAACACATGCGAGGGAGCAGGTACAGGGGGCGGAGGAGACGGTAGATTGCGCCTGCAGAAGTTTGTTCCTATTATTCTTCGATAATGGCACAGTTACGTGACAAGGCGGAAGAGTCGCAGCTTCTCGAGCGAGTCCGGCATTCGGACCGGGAGGCCTTCAAGGCCCTGTTTGAGAAGTATCAGCCGATACTCTTTCGGAGTGTTCTGCAGAGCGTTCTCGACCCCGATACTGCACACGATATCGTTCAAGAGACGTTTGTGCGGGTGTGGGATCACCGGGCATCCTTACAGCCTCATCTTCCCCTGCTCGCGTACCTGTTCCGCATCAGCAGAAACCTCGTGCGCGACATGGCAAAGCATTCCAGCGTAAGGAAGAGATATGAGGCGGAAATGCCGGAGACCCTCCATTCCGATAGTCCCGACGAATCGCTTCAGGCGGGGATACTGGAGGAAAGGCTGCAAGAGGCGGTCAGAAATCGGCTGCCCGAGAAATGCCGGGAGGTTTTTCTGCTTAGCAGAGTTGAGGGAATGTCAAACGCGGAAATAAGCGAGCATCTGGGTATCAGCGTGAAAACCGTGGAGAATCAGATCACGCGCGGGCTGAAGATACTGCGGAAGGAGCTTCGGGATTATTTGAGGTAGAAACCCGATATCTCACGTTCTCATCGGATGAGCCTCCCGGCTAACAACCGGTAGCCGATGACTGATAACTTCCTCACATCACATCCTTCACATACAATCTCCCCTTCGCCAGTAACGCCGCCCTCTTCCCGTCACCTGAGAGAGCAACCAGGGCACCATATATCATGGAGCGGGTGTAGGCGGTGGCAAGTGTTGTATCCTTCAGGGTGGCAAGACTCGTCCCGTGCAGCCTCAACTCCTGAAGATCGCAGCCGCCCCACGAATTCAATGAAGTACAAGTAATGCCCCACCAAACCACGCGGTTTCCATCCTTCGACACATCTATCGCTTCCGTCATCGCACCCTCACTAAGGTATACCGGGGAGGAATACTGACCATTGGAGCTCCTCCATGTCCGCAGTCGGAACCCCGATTCGACCCATTCCACGGTAAAAGCAACCAGCTCTCCCCCGACCCACGCGTACCTCCACACGTTCCAGCTGGGAAGGGAGAAGTACCCCGCAGAGCCGGTGGAGGTCGAAACATGATAGCACATCTCGTTGTAGTATGGTGCCGGAAAATCACGCACCACCGCATATGCACCGTCGTCCGAGAGCGCCAGGGCCTCTCCCGTATGCAGCAACCGGCTCGCACCTGTGGCAAGTTCCAGAGCGTACACTGAGCCGGACGTGGAATAGACCGCAATCCGCTGATCGGCGGAGACGAGGGCCGAGTACACATCCTGCCGGAGGAGAGTCGGTGTACCGCCTGACGATACAACATAGAGGCCGGACTGCCACTGCTCATTCATCGCGGTGAAATAGACCTTCTGACCATCAGCACTCACCGAGAGTGTCCTGGGGGAAAGGAATGCTCCGACGACAGTCCGGGCTGATTTGTCATTGAGCCGGATCGCACGGATGTCGTTCCAGGTGTCAAGAAAGATCTCCTCGTCGTTACCGGACCATCGCAGACGGAAAACGTGTTCCGCGTCCGCGAGAAACTCGCCGCAGTCGTCGGCCGGGAGGCGCGGCAGAGCCGGCTCCGCAGGTTCAACAAACGAATCAAGGTCCCCGCAGGAATTCAGGAAGGAGACGAACAGGAGAGATGCGAAATACATCATCGCGGATTTCATGTTTTTCTTCCTCATGGGCTAATGTTTCCACCGATAGGTAAAACCCACAGACACTGCGCGTTCGGTCGCAACACCTCCGGCAGAACCCAACCTGCCGGTACCTGTCAGATAGAATCCTTTCGCAATACGGGTATTGAGTTTTACGAGAAGACCCGATGCCTCATAGGGGCCCGCATCCACGCCAAACCAGATTCTTCCCCCCGCATGATCGATGGGATAGCCCAGGCCTATATCGATAAATCCGCCGCCCGCCACCAACGGTGTGTTGAAGCCGTAGGATCCTTCGACATGCCATCGGTCGAGCCGTCCCAGCCGCACCCTTCCGCACGGCTGGTTCCTTTCAAAGCTCACCTTGCCGAGCGTGAATTTCTTGGTGGGATGCATAATACCTGCCGCTATTCCCGCATTCTTCCCTTCCAGCGCCACATACGAGACAAGCACTGTGCCTGTGGATCGGTCGACGGTGACATAATCAAAATCCTCGATCTCCCGGTTGTAAGTCGCAACCTGATCGTACTCCCGAATCTTCTTTCGTTTAAAGCTCTCAATCCTCGCCCCGATCCAAATGACGTCTGAAATCTGCTGCTCAATTGAGCCCGAGGAGGCGGCAAAGGGAATCTCGGTTGCCCTTACCGCATTCCCGCTGCAGTCGCGCGTGATAAAGGAGTAGTTGCCTCCGCCTCCCGAATAGCCGAACCTTGTCTCGGTGGAATCGGGCGGCAGCTGCAACCCGACAGAAAGAAGCGGAAGAATCCAAGCGGCCTTGAGCGTATTCATGGTTGCCTCAGAGAAAGTTCATGCGCCTCGCCGAGCAAGCGTTTTAGCTCGGGGGTCCCAAAGGGAAATCGGGAAATCGATTGAAGGTCCAGAACGACCTCCTCGTCCCACGGCTGGTGGGCTGAAACCAGCTTCACGTCGCCGGCCGCAGCGGCGAAGATATCGTAGAGCAGGCCCACGATGGAACCGAGTCCGGAAAAGAACACAGTCATGAAAACACCGCCGGCAGCCTCCGCATCCTTACCCAATGCCCCCCCAACACCAAAGATCGCAATGCCCGCTGCCATACCCACTTGCGCCATTACACGTGTCCCTTCCCCAAAAACCCTCGGAGTCGTGGCGGAGCGGATATCCGATGCCAGAAGAGAGACCGTCATGCTGTCCCGGATCACCATTCCGTGGAGATCGGCAAAGAGCAATTCTCCGGACCGGCGCCGGGAAGACGTCAGCTCAACCGTCACCTCGGCCCCTTCCAATTCGTCTCTGACATCCGCCCGCTCCTCTTCCACAATCCCTTCTCTCACGGCTTCGCGGTAATCCACCCACTCCCTCACCTTCATCAACGCTGCGGAGTCGACCGTTGCGAAGTTACGTCCCGGATTGGATGAACGAAAAACGAATCTCCCCGCTTCCGCCGCATCTTCCGCCAAAAAGACGAATTCCGACTCCGGGCAATCCCGAAAGAGGTCAAAGTACATTCTCTCGCGAGAATCGATCATCCTGCCAACCCTTGGGCTGAGTACAATCACAGAATCGGTCTGACCCCACGACGCAGCCGACGGCCAGAGGATGGCGAAGACAAAGATCAAGCATGAAACGAACTGAGGAATGTGATGTGATCGAGACATGGCTTGGTCAACTCCCTTTTGACCATACTACTCCTTCCCGGGGAGCTAGTTGTCGGGGAATTGTCAAAGGAAGGTAAAAATGAGGGTCTTGACAGAGTGGATCTCGAGAGGGAGCAACGGTACAGAGGTGCAACGGAGAGGGAACTGCGGACCTCGAAGGGTGCAGAGGGGAGGTTTACAGCTGAGAACTAAAGACTGTGAACTGTAAACTGATAGCTGACCGCCCGCCTTCGTTCAGGAAACGAACCCGGCGGACCTCGCAAGAATCTCGGGGCAAGCATGTCGGCGGGTAAACTGAAAACTGACAGCTCTCTTTCCTACTTCAATCCCCGTTTCTTCAACGCCGGCCCCGTCAACAACGTCAAATCACGGGCAATCTTGCACGTCCGCTCATACGTCTTCACACTAAACTCATTGCGCCGGCGGTGATATTCCGACATCGCCCGATCCCACGACGACGTTCCCGAAAACCAGGCGAGAAGCGCGTCCGCCAGCATCGTAGCGTGCGTGGACGCCTGATCGATCCCCTGCCCCGACCACGGATCCATCACCTGCTCCGAATCGCCCGCGAGAGCCCAACCGTCACCAAACGGAACCCTCCGATATCCGGGAATCGACGCGCTCCCCATCAAAGGACCTGCCTGCCGCGCCTTCTCGAACCTGGGCCAGAGAGCCGGCATGGATTTCATCTCCGCAACAAAACTCTCCGGGAGCTTTTTCTTGAAGGATTCGAAGTCGCTGATCGGAATGGAGCTGGCTATGAGAGTCAAATCGCCGTCCGTGGGAAAGACGTAGACCAGCCGATTTCCCCGATAGTGAAACTCCGCCGCCGGGCCGGGCGAAGGCTCCAGGTTCTCAAAGTAGCCGTAGTACATCGCCCTCTGAACCGCCACCGAGTCCTCGACGGCAGGATTCACCTTCGCGGCAACGGCCGAACGAAGCCCGTCGGCCCCCACGACAACGCGGGCAGTCGCCTGATGCTCTTTTCCATCTTCCGTCCATTTTACGCCGGTCGCAGTTCCGTTCTCGCGGAGCAGATCGCCCACAAGAGCCCCTTGACGAATGGTCACCAGCGGTTCACGCCGCATTCGCTCGAACAGGATCGTATCAAGCGTGATTCGGCGGATGCAGAGGTAGTAGCTCGGGCCATCCGAGTCTGTCACCGGCTCGGTAAAGACATGTCCGTCGACGTCGTTGAAGTTATTCACGAGGCGGGGGGCTTGTTTCAGGGCATTGTCAAACACCCCCAGACGCTGAAGCGACCTGAAGGTTGGAGTGCGGAAGAAGTGGGTTGAGAGCGTGTCGCTCGGGAAACGTCCCCTGTCGAGCACAAGGACGCGGTATCCCTTCTCACCGAGGAGAGTCGCAACAATCGACCCCGCCACCCTGGCCCCGACGATGATAGAATCGAATTGGCTGTTCATAGTCAATGAAAGAAATAGAAATTAACCGATGAGGAACAAGCAAGAGCCAGAAGCTGGACAAAGTTCGAAGTTCAAAGTTCGATGTTCAAAGTTCAAAGTGCAAAGTTCGAAGTATTAACCCGAAACCCGTCCGTCTACGCATGAAAGACTGCTTCGGCGGATAAACAACTCGGAACCCGCAACTACTCTTTCCCCGCAACCGCAATCGCCCTCTCCAACACTTCATCCCTCCCCTCGCGTATCCCTTTGATCGTCGGCCTCACCACAACGTCCGGAACAATCCCCACCTGCTGTGTCTCGCGACCATCAGGATAATACACCCCGATTCCCGAGATCAACGTTCTGATCCCGCCTGGAAGGCCGATCGGCGATACGTTCCCGTCTGCACCTGCTGTCGTACTCCCGATGACCGTTGCCCGCGGGGCAGCCCGATACGCCATCGCGGTGTACTCCGCCTGGCTTATCGATATCTCATTCACCAGAATCACCACCTTCCCCTTGTAGTGCTCCGGATTGTCTCGCCCAACCGAGATCGACTCGGTGAATTGAAAGAATCCCGGCTGCGTGATGCTTCCCGTCGAGAACTTCGCAAACGGCGTCGGGCGCGGCATGAGGTGCTCACCCAAGGTGAAGACCATGAACTCCGCCGGATAGCACCGCAGGTCGATGATGAGCCCTTTCGTGTCACTGAGCGACTTCATGATCGATGGTATCGAATCGTTCTTGATCGACCCTGGAAAGATGTACCCGATATCCCCCGGCAACCGCTTCCACATCTCTCGTGCGCGCGTTTTGGCCTGGAGCGCCCGGGGCGAGCCCTCGTAACACCTCGCCGTAAGATCCATCTGCTTGCCGTTCCGTCCGATCCCCACGCTCAGCGTGTTGTCGTTCGTCCTCAGCATCAGCCGGGCGATATCACGCAGCCGCCCCTCATGGTTTGATGCTGCGGACAGCAGGCGCAATTTCATCGCGAACGTCCCCCGCACCGGCTGGCCGTTGACGCTCTCGATCACATCCCCCACCTTCAGATCGCTCCGCATCGAGTCATTCTCTGCCGTCCTCACCACCACCGGACGCCCCTCCAGAAACATCACCTCGCACGGCGGAAGGTTCTTCCCCCGGTATTCATCAAGAACCTTGTCGCTCCAGATGTTCGCATGCGCATCCTCCACGCGGCCTATCAGCTCCATGGCTGCAAGACGGTATTCCATGTCATTGGCGGCGCGCAGGAATCTCGGCAGATACACCGAGAGCATCGCATTCCAGTCCTTGATGAGATATCGGTAGGGGAAGAAATATTGAATCATGTTCCAGTACCGATAGATCGCAAGGAGTCGAAACCCGGCATCGGGATACGATGGCTCCGCATACGCCCGTTCGTTGGTGAAGTTCGGATTCCCCACGCCCGGGAACTGCGTGACGTAGTATTGCTCCACAGGCCTTGAAGCATTGCGTATCCTCACGAGCTTCGCGCTGAGCGACTTCCCGAGCTCGGAGGTATTTCCGATCCAGTTCAGATCCGGAAACATCTTCGCACCAGCGGAATCGAGCTTCGACGGAATGGAGGTCGAGGGGACCCCCAGTGAGTCGACCCAACCGGCAAGCTGTGCATTGCGCCCGCTTTTCGAACGGGCCTTCAGATACCGCGGAAGAATGCGGAACAGCTCGTAGTCCCAGTTGTATTTCCCTTCTGCGACGGCGGTGTGGTGAT
>DATDRF010000292.1:0-9565 GCA_035291905.1 Bacteroidota bacterium | reverse complement strand
AAATTCTCCTACACGGGTTGGGCGAATGTTCTTTCGAGGATTCTTGGAGGATACGAATCGGCCGGCTACATTCACCGCATTGCCGCGGTCTTCATGTTCGGCATCTTCGTCACTCATCTCTACAATCTTCTTACGAAGAAGCGCAAAGAGGCCGGTTCGCTTCGGGCGCTTTTGCTCGGGCCCGACACAATGCTCCCGACCAAGAACGACCTTCAGGAGTTCATCGCCTCTATGAAATGGTTTCTGAATCTCGGGCCGCGCCCGCAGTATGGACGCTGGACGTACTGGGAGAAGTTCGATTACTTCGCTGTCTTCTGGGGAGTGTTCGTGATCGGGTCAACCGGTCTCATGCTCTGGTTCCCCGAGATCTTCACGCTTCTCATGCCCGGCTGGTTCATCAACGTCGCAACGATCATTCACAGTGACGAAGCTTTGCTCGCAGTCGGGTTCATCTTCACGGTCCACTTCTTCAACACCCATCTCCGCCCGGAGAAATTCCCCATGGATCTTGTGATCTTCACGGGGAGGGTACCGCTCGAGGAGTTCAAAGAGGAACGGCCAAAGGAATACGAAGAGCTGAAGAACTCGGGAGAGCTCGAAAACCTGATGGCCGAACCCTACCCCGATATCGTCCTTCGCGCCGTCAAGGTGTTTGCCTGGACAGCACTCTCTCTTGGGTTCCTTCTTGTCGTAATGATCATTTACGCGATGGTCTTTGCGTATCGGTGAGTAGCCGGAATCCACCTTCCGAAGGTCGGAGACCTTCGGAAGGTCATCGCTCCAATTTGCAGAAATAGGACGGTTTTCTTCCCATTCTTAAGAATTTCTCCTGTTTTTTAGCCTTCAGACAACCCTTTTCCACCGCAATGGAGCATCCTTCTGGTACGCGAATTGAGTGCCTTGGGATAATTCGTCTTCTGAACGACTGCAAAAGGATCTCACATGCCTCTCGTCAATTCGCAATCCGGTAAGGCCCGCTCGACGTACACCATTCCCCAATTGGAGGAAGCCGCACGCACGATGCGCGGCTACAATCTGATTTGCCTCGCAGCGGCCGGCTCCGGCCATGCAGGCGGAACCCTCTCCATCATGGACCTCACCGCTGCCCTGTACCTTCACTCAGCGCACCTCGATCCGGAAGATCCGTCATGGGAAGGACGTGACCGCATTGTCTGGTCCGTGGGACACAAAGCCCCAAGTCTGTACATCGGACTGGGGATGGCGGGATTCTTCGAAGTGAAAGACGTCGTCACTCTGCGCAAACTCGGGAGCCCATTCCAGGGACATCCACATTGGCTGAAACTTCCCGGTGTTGAAGTCTCGTCGGGCTCATTGGGCCAGGGATTGAGCATAGCGGTCGGTATGGCACTCGGACTGCGGCTGAAGAAGTCGGAGAGCACGGTGTTCTGTTTCATGGGAGACGGCGAGCAGCAGGAGGGCCAGATCTGGGAGGCCGTCATGGAAGCCGGTCACTACAAACTTGACAACCTTATCGGGATCATCGACAAGAATCGCCTCCAGATCGACGGATGGGTCAAAGAGGTGATGAATGTCGATCCGCTGGCAGAGAAGTATCGTTCATTCGGATGGGAGGTCATCGAACTTGATGGACACAACATGGCGGCGATCGTCAAAGCGTATGATCGGGCAAAGTCGATCAAAGGAAAACCCGTCGTGCTCATAGCCGAAACGGTGAAAGGAAAGGGCGTCGATTTCATGGAGAACGTTGCCGGATGGCACGGCAAGACTCCGAACGTCGATGAGATGAACAAGGGGCTCGAGCAGCTCGGTCTCAAGGGGAAACTCCCTGTTGACGAAATGCTTCTTTTGGCCAAGGCGTTTCAGAAGAGAGCAGAGACAGAGCTTGAGAAGAAGATGCCGAAGTTCAAACGGAATTATTGGTGGAACAGCGACGAGTTGATGCGTGTGGAGATGCAGCCGACGCGCAAGGGATTTGGCAACGCACTCAAGGAACAAGGTGGGGACGAACGCGTGGTCTGCCTGGGGCTTGATATCTCGGGATCGATTACGATCAGCGATTTCTACGACAAGAACCCCGAGCGGAAGGACCGCTGGTTCAGCGTCGGAATCGCGGAACAGAGCGCCGTCTGCGTCGCCGCCGGGCTCGCCCGCGAGGGAAAGATACCGGTTCTCGGTACCTACGGGACGTTTGCGGCGGGACGATGCCTTGACCAGATCCGCACAACGGTGTGCTATGGCGAACTGAATGTTCTGATTGCAGGCGCACACGGTGGAGTCTCCGTTGGACCCGACGGAGCAACACATCAGGCACTCGAAGACCTCTTTCAGATCTGCGGACTGCCCAACATGAGCGTATCGGTGCCGTGCGATGTCACTGAGACAAGGAAAGCAACCGAGCATTTCCTTTTTGGAATGAGAGGGCCCAAGTTCATTCGGTTCGCGAGAGAGGCGACGCCGATCGTGACAACGGCGCAGACTCCGTTCAAGTTCGGCAAGGCCAATGTCATCCGATTCAGAGGCGAGCAGCCGCGCTTCATCGACGCCTTCGAGACTATTCTGGCCTCAGAATATGAAAACGAGGACGAACAACTGGCGATCATTGCCTGCGGGCCGATGGTCCCCGAAGCGATGCGGGCGGCGTACATCCTGAAAAAAGATTTCGATCTGGAGACCCGCGTCCTCAACATGCACACCCTCAAGCCTCTCGATGAGAGGGCGGTCATCAACGCCGCAGCCGCCACGGGAATCGTGCTCACGGCCGAAGAACATCAGATCGGCGGGCTTGCAGACCGGGTTTGCAGGATCATTACCGAAGCTCCCTCGCTCTACCACTTGCCGGTCATCACCGGCTCGATCGGCGTGAAAGACCGGTTCGGAGAATCGGGAGCTCCATGGGAACTGGTAAAAGAATTCGAGGTGAGTGCCGAACATATCGCCCATAAGGCCATGGAACTCATCAGCATCCGGAAACAATCGCTGGAAATGAAGTATTGATTCTCACGTAGGGAGAAGATCATGAAATTCGCGAGTCGGTTGTCCCGTCTCGGCACGGAGACCGCATTTGACGTGCTCAACGAAATCAATGAATTGCGATCGAAGGGCCGCGACATCATCGCACTTTCGATCGGTGAGCCGGCCTGCGCCACCGCCCCGAACATCAAAGAAGCTGCCAAAAAGGCTCTGGACAAGGATCTTACGCATTACAGTCCGTCTGCGGGCATCACCGAATTCCGGCGTGCGGCGGCGGAGTATGTTTCGAGAACACGCGGGATCCCGGTGGACCCCGCCGAGGTGGTGATCGTTCCCGGAGGAAAGCCTGTCCTCTTCTTCAGCATGTTGGCCTGTATCGAGGAGGGCGATGAGGTTATTTATCCCATGCCGGGATATCCCATCTATGAGTCGATGATCAATTTTGTCGGCGCGAAAGCCGTGCCTTTGCGGTTGAGAGAAGAGCGGAATTTTAGTTTCGACGTGAAGGAACTCCGCTCAAAAATCTCCGACCGGACCAGAATGGTGATTATCAATTCCCCACAAAACCCTACCGGCGGAGTTATCCCCAAGAACGATCTGCATGAGGTGGCCGAGCTTTCCCTCAAACACGACTTCTGGGTCCTCTCCGACGAAATATACTCCCGAATCGTGTATTCGGGAAAACCTGAAAGCATCAGCCAGTTCCCGGGAATGAAGGAACGAACGATCATTCTCGACGGGCATTCGAAGACCTACGCCATGACCGGCTGGAGAGTAGGATACGGGGTGATGCCGAAAGAGTTGGCAGCACATGTCAGCCGTCTCATGACCAACTCCAATTCCTGCACTGCGACGTTCACTCAATACGCCGCAATGGAGGCCCTGACAGGTCCCCAGGACTATGTCACTGATATGGTCGAAGGGTTCCGCAAGAACCGTGATCTTGTTGTGGAGGGATTGAACAAGATCGAAGGATTCTCCTGCCACACTCCTGCAGGTGCATTCTATGCCTATCCCAATGTCACGCGGGCCTGTCGCGAGCATGGGTTCGCGAGTTCGCGCGAGCTGCAGCAGTTTCTGCTTCACGAGGGGGGAGTTGCCGTACTTGGTCAGCATTGTTTCGGCACCCGCCCTGCCGACGAAGATCAGGAATATATAAGACTCTCCTATGTTTCATCCAGCACCGACATCAAAGAAGCTTTACGCCGTATCGAACGAGCCTTGTCCGATAAACAGCTTGTTGACAGATTCCTCGAAAAGGAACGTGCCAAGGATGTCGTGAAACGCTGAGTCCCTTCTTCTCATTCGAACAAATGAAATCGCAATTCATCCAATAAAAGGGTGGACTCTCAAGAATTTAGTTATTAGGTTTTTGGTTCCCGCATACGCGGGAATTTCAAACTCATGAAGAGAATCTTTCCTGACAGCTTCTATAACCTGATCACGCTGATCGGCGCGACAATCGCGGCTGTCAGTTTTGGCCTCATTCTGTTTCTCACCGCGCTCGAACTTTTTTCCGACGAACAAAAACCCTACATGGGCATCATCACGTTCGTCGTTCTCCCCTCCTTCCTCATTCTCGGACTTCTCCTCATCGCTTTCGGAACCTGGCGGGAGCATCAACGGGAGAGGAAAGGAAAGCCGCACGGACTTCGTCTCCCGCAAATCGATCTGAACAATCCGCGTCACCGGACCGCGTTCTTCTTCTTCTCTGTCGGCGGTATTCTGCTTCTCATGTTCTCCGCTTTCGGCAGCTTCAAAGCGTACGAATATACGGACTCTGATGCCTTTTGCGGGGAGATGTGCCACAAAGTCATGGAACCGGAGTATACCGCTTACCAGTTCTCCCCTCATGCGCGGGTCGGTTGTGTGAAGTGTCATATTGGACCCGGCGCAGGATGGTTTGTGAGGGCAAAGCTCTCGGGAGCATATCAGGTCTACGCCGTACTTTTCAACAAGTATCCGCGGCCAATTCCGACCCCGATCGAGAATCTTCGTCCGGCCCAGGAAACCTGCGAACAGTGCCATTGGCCCCGAAACTTCTTCAGCGAAAAGCAGAGGCAGATCACCAACTTCATTGCCGATGAGCAGAACACGAAATGGAACATCACTCTCCTGATGAAGATCGGCGGCGGGAATATCGAGGCAGGACCGACGTCGGGCATTCACTGGCACATGAACATCAACAATGAAGTAACGTACGCCGCGCTCGACAGTGAACGGATGGTTATCCCGTGGGTGAAGGTCAAGAACAGGGACGGCGTTGAACGTATCTACCGAAATGTAGAGTCGAGCGCCACCGATGAAGAGATCCAGGCAGCCGAACATCGCCGCATGGATTGCATCGATTGCCACAACCGTCCGACCCACATCTACCATCAGCCGGCCCAGTCGATCAATCATGTCATGGAGCTCGGTTGGATCGACAAAAGCCTTCCCTACATCAAGAGCACGGGTGTGCAGGCACTTGAGAATCACTATTCGACAAGAACGGTTGCCCTTGACAGTATCCGAACGGTGGTCGAAGAATTCTACCGCTCCAATTATCCCGACATTGCCGTTTCAAAGCGTGCGGCCATCGACAAGGCAATAACCGAACTGCAGACAATTTACGCCCGTAATTATTTCCCCGAGATGAAGCATGATTGGAGGCAGTATCCTGATCATATCGGCCATATGTACTCGCCCGGATGCTTCCGCTGTCACGACGGGAAACATCAAACGGACGACGGAAAAGTCCTTTCCAAAGACTGTAATACCTGCCATACGATTCTGTCGCAGAAGTTTGAAAAGGAACCGCAGCGGGTTTCCGTCAGCGGGCTCGAATATCGTCATCCCGTCGACATCGGGGATTCGTGGAAGGAAATGATTTGCAGCGACTGTCACAGCGCTCAATAGAATCCGGCTCATGGAAAACATCGAACAAACGCCAGCGAAGCAGTCCAAGCGGGACTTCCTGAAATACATTCTCGGGGGGAGCTTCCTGGCCTGGATAGCAACCATCCTCTATCCGTTGGTCGCGTACCTGAAGCCGCCAAAGCAGGCAGAGGTGGAAGTGACCAGTGTCAAGGTCGGGAAGCTTCAGGATATCGAGAAGGAAAGCGGGCAGATTGTAAAATTCGGCAACAAACCCGTAATCCTGGTTCGGGCAGCCAACGGTGAACTCAGCGCATTCAATGCAACATGCACCCACCTTGACTGCACTGTGCAGTTTCGCAAGGATATGGGAGTGATCTGGTGTGCCTGCCACAACGGCAAGTACGACCTTACAGGGAGAAACATTGCCGGCCCGCCGCCTCGTCCGCTGGATCCGCTCCGCGTCATCGTGCAGGGTGAAGAAGTCTTCATTTCCAAGAACGTATGAAAAACAAACTTCTCGCTCTATATCGCTGGATTGACGAAAGGGTTGAACTCCGTGATTTGATCGAGTTCATGGGAAAGAAATACGTCCCCGTCCATGAACATTCGGTTTGGTACTATTTCGGCGGGGTCTCTCTCTTCCTTTTCATTATTCAGGTGGTAACAGGGATTCTCCTTCTTTTTTACTATAAAGGAAGCGAAGAGCTCGCTTTTGAAAGCATCCAGTTTATCATGTCGAAGGTGGAATTCGGGTGGTTGATCCGTTCCATCCACAGCTGGGCCGCCAACCTTTTCATCCTTGCCGCCATCATTCATATGTTCAGCGTGTATTTCACAAAGGCGTATCGCAAACCTAGGGAAATAACGTGGCTTACCGGGATGGCCATGCTGTTTTTGGGAATGGGTTTCGGCTTCAGCGGCTATCTTCTCCCCTGGAACGAATTGGCCTTCTTTGCCACCAAAGTCGGAACGGATATCGCAGGTGTCGTGCCTGTGATCGGAAAACCGATCATGATCCTGTTGCGGGGCGGTGAAGACGTTACAGGTGCGACACTCTCTCGTATGTTTGGCTTTCATGTTGCCATTTTCCCCGGTCTGTTTGTTGTTTTCCTTGGAATCCATCTCCTGTTGGTTCAGCGTCAGGGCATGAGTGAGCCGATCGGTTTTGAGAATTCACCGGCGAATCAAAAGACCATGCCGTTTTTTCCCAACTTCCTCCTCCGGGATCTTCTTCTGTGGCTCCTCGTGCTGAACGTCATCGCCGTCCTTGCCGTGCTGTTTCCGTGGGAGCTTGGCGTGAAAGCCGATCCTTTTGCTCCGGCACCCAGCGGCATTAAGCCGGAGTGGTATTTCATGTTCATGTTCCAATCCCTGAAGTACATTCCTGCCCAGGTGTTGTTCGTCGACGGGGAGGTACTCGGCATCCTCCTGTTTGGTTTCGCCGGGCTCATATGGACTCTCGTTCCCTTCTGGGACCGAAAGAGCGCTGCCGGCCAGCAGAACCGTTTGGTCAACTACATCGGGTTGTTCGTCGTGCTGTACATGATCCTCTTCACAATCCTTGGATGGCTTGCATGACTCAGCGTCATAGCTTGAGGATTTCCTGCTTCGTGTTCCTCCTCGTGACTTCCGTGCAAACGGCGATCATGGCACAAGATCAGTGTCTCACCTGCCATGAAGCCATGGAAGACAGCCACGCTGCGTTGTTCAAGAAAGACATTCACTACGCGAAGGGATTGACCTGCGCAGACTGCCACGGGGGAGATGCCTCGAAGGAAGAGATGGACGCCGCCATGAACGCCAAGGCGGGATATATCGGCGTTCCGAAGGGCGATCGTATTTCCGCCACATGCTCAAAGTGCCATTCCGACGCGGCAGTCATGGTAAAGAGATACAGATCTGCCCTTCCTTTGGATCAGATGGAGCTTTTGGAGAAAAGCGTCCACGGGAAGCTTTCCACTTCGGGGAGAGAACATATTGCACAGTGCACGTCATGTCACGGGTCACACGGGATTGTCACAAAGACCAATCGCACATCCCCTGTCCATCCCCTGAATCTTCCCGCCACATGTGCGAAGTGCCACTCCAACGCGACATTCATGCGGACCTATGACCCGGGCCTCCCCATCGATCAGCTCGAGAAATACAGAACCAGCGTTCACGGAAAACGCAACATGAGCGGAGACCCGAAGGCGGCAGAGTGTGCAAGCTGCCACGGCAGTCACGAAGTCCTTTCTGCGAAAGACGTCCGATCCAGCGTCTATCCAACGAACCTTCCCGCGACGTGTTCAAAGTGCCATTCCAACGCGACGTATATGAAGGGATACGGCATCGCCTCGGACCAACATGAGCAATACGCCAAGAGCGTCCACGGCAAGGCCTTGTTGGAGAAAAAGGATCTGGGTGCACCGGCGTGCAACGATTGCCACGGCAACCACGGGGCTGCCCCGCCGGGATTGGAATCTGTTTCCAAAGTATGCGGAACGTGTCACGCGTTGAATGCCGAGTTGTTCTCCTCCAGCCCTCACAAGAAGGCATTCGATTCGCGAAAGTTGCCTGAATGCGAAACATGCCACGGCAATCACGAGATCGTTGCCGCAACCGATGAACTCTTGGGAGTCGGGGAAGGTGCTGTTTGCGCCTGGTGCCACAAAGAGAACGAGAATATCAAAGGATTCGAGGTTGCCCGAACCATGAGGTCATTAGCGGACAGTCTCATAACGGGAGAGAATGAGGCAATCTCACTCGTTTCCGAGGCCGAGCAAAAGGGAATGGAGGTGGGAGAGGCGAAGTTCAAACTCCGTGAAATTCGTCAGGCACGGCTCGAAACGCGCACCAAGGTTCATTCTTTCGATCTCAAACAATTTCAGGAAGTTGCCGATCTCGGCCTCGCCGCAACATCGACGGTCACGGCAGAAGCCGGTGAAGCAATAGACCAATATTTCTTCCGCCGCTGGGGGCTCCTGGTGGCTTCCCTCATCATTACCATCCTCGCCGTTTCCCTGTTCGTTTATATCCGACGGATTGAAAAAGAACAGGCTCAAAACAGATAACCGCTGCTTCGTTTTCAACGCTGCAACTCTGAAAGACCCCCAACCTGAGAGGTTTGCCCCACATTATTTGCAGATTTGGGAGAGACCTTTTTTGATGAATTCGCCGGACTGCAAAGCCTGCTCTTTTAAACCCTGAAACGAATTTTTAACAATTCGCTGAGTTGCGGGATATGGGTCAAATTGGCACGGTTCTTGAACGTTTCCAGGCACGACGCTTGGGAGCAAAGAGACCGATGACTGACATCCAACCCGATACAGCAGCGAACAAAGCAATCCGCATTGCTCAATTCCTCAGTGTTCTGCTCATCTGGGTGTTCGTCATTACAATCACGTTCTGGATCATCAACCTCATTCTCCTCGCGATCGACCTCAACGACGCTCCCGGTGCCTCTGTCGCTATAAGCATCATTGCCATTCCCGTCTTCATCACTCTCGCGAGCATTCTGACCTACGTATTCATTGGCTTGCACAGGAAACAGGATTCCCTTTCACTCAACAGGGAGGAGAAGTAATATGCGCATTCACGCAATGGCCGCGATGTCAGCGACCCTTCTCGCAGGGTTGGTCCAGGCTCAGGAATTTGAACTCCCAACCGATCCTTTGAACGGGAGAATCACGTTCGAGGAAAAGAAATGTATCACCTGTCATGCCGTGGGCGGTTTCGGCGGTACGGCAGGACCTGATCTGAGTCACGATCAGTA
>DATDRF010000291.1:0-4669 GCA_035291905.1 Bacteroidota bacterium | reverse complement strand
GCGTCGTAAGGGCTTGCTGTGGAGCGAGGTGAGGTGTCCTTGTGTGTCGACTCTCAATCGGTAAATCGGGGTTTCAATGACCCGTGTACTGACTTTCCACGGTTCGGGGGCTTCTCCTTTGGCCGCGGACGGTTCAATATTGATTGTCAACGAAGAACATGAAGGAATTCCTTCCACGTAGCAAAGGAGCGTCGAATCTCCCTTCGCCCGTCCGATCACTTGATATTCGATAGTCCGCCCATTGCCGTCCTTCACATCAAATCGTTTCTCTTTTGACTTTACGGTGAATTCGAGATACTCGTTCCGTTCCCACGGGAGGGGATTGAAGAGGGTGAAATGAAATTGCTTTGAGCTCTTCTTTGCCGGCTTGCAGAAGCCCGCAAGCGCGTTCCCGGACAATGTACCCGTGATTTTCCTGAGGCGGGAGTAGGTCTTGCGAACGTCCTCATATGCGTCGGCAATGGAGGTCCCCGGGAGTATGTCGTGGAACTGGTTCGTCAGGAGAATTTTCCACGCTGCCTCAAGATCTCCGGCCGGATATCTCTTCCCATGCAGCGTTGCCAGAGATGAGAGCAGTTCAGCATTATAAAGAAGGGCCTCGCATTCCCGGTTTTCCTTTTTGATCCAGCCATGGGTGGTGTAGGTGCCGCGGTGCTTTTCGAGATACAACTCCGATTCCCATGTCGGAAGGAACTTCGATTTCTCTTCAAGTGTCGCAAAGAACTCCCTGACATTCGCGACGCGAACAGGCGGGAGGGTCGGGAGGTTCTTGAGATAGTCAATTGCCAGGAAATGGTCTTTGCCCGGACCACCGCCGCCGTCACCATACCCGTACGTTTGCAGGACGTCGGTCTGTTCTTCCTTCTGCTGAAATTCTTCCCAGCTTTTCTGAAAATCCCTTGCGGTTACGTGTCCTTCAAGTCCCACGGGGGGGATGTGCGCGAGCACCTTCGATCCGTCAATTCCCTTCCACCAGAACGAATTGTAGGGGAATCTCGTGGTGTCGTTCCACGTGAGTTTTGTGGTGAAGAAATACTGCACGCCCGATTTCTTCATGATCTGCGGGAGTGCGGCGTTGAAGCCGAACGAATCGGGGAGCCAGAGGATATTCGAATCGAGTCCAAATTCGTTCTTGAAGAACTTCTTCCCCAGCGAGATCTGCCTGACGAGAGATTCTCCGTTTGGCAGATTGCAGTCGGACTCAAGCCACATGCCGCCGAGTGCCTCCCACCGGCCTTCAAGAATTCTCTGTTTGATCTCCTTGTAAAGGTCGGGATAGTCCTTCTTGATGAATTCATAAAGGATGGGCTGGCTCTGTGTGTACCGGAAATTCGGGAACTCATCCATCAGGCGAAGGGCGGTGGAGAATGTCCGCGCCGACTTTCGGCGGGCTTCGCGCATGGTCCACAGCCACACGACATCCAGATGTGATTGTCCGACGAGATGAATAAGACCCGGTACCTCTGATCGCAGCTCGGCATCCATGGTTTGTGTCAGGAACCGAAAGGCCCGGACGATGGCGTTCGGGTACTCCTCGCCGTCGGGCTTGAAGTACTTCAAATACACAAGTGTGCGGCGGATCAGCTCTCGAATGTCTTTCGATTCCTGCGTTCCTGGTCCGTAGAACCGCTCGAGATCTTTGAGAAGCGCCAGGCCGGCATACAGCGAACGGGCCGTGGGATTCAGAACCGCAAGGTCAGCCCGTCGAAAAACGTTCTGCTCCTTCTTTCTCCCGCTGTATGCCTGGATCGCGAGGGAGAACTGCTGGTGTGTGCGCGGCTTGTCTGTCAGGAAGACGACCCTGTGGTTCTGGTCAAGTCCCTGGTACGGCTTGCCGTTGACGTAGAGAAGCCCTTCAGGGATGTCGAGGAGTAAGACGACCGGCTTTCCCGCGAATTCGGGAGGAATCGCCACGGTGCTGCGGAACCAGAAAGTCGTGTCATAAGCCCCCCATTGAGCCTGCGGCGGGTGAATGATCGTCCAACCGGAGTCATTCAAGGTGGGAAGATGCCCGTTGGAAACGTCTCCAACCCTTATTTTCCAATCACTTATGGCGAGCTGCGAAGGGTATATATGGTTCTTGACATGCGGGAGAATTTGATCGAGAAGATCAATGGCCATCTGGAAAGCCTATTTTTTCGACTTGATGAAAAAAGGTTGTGGAAAATATGAATTCTTATTGATTTGCGCAAGGAGAGATTTCGCGCTTCACAAGCCACCACGCACTGAAAGCTGATAGCCGACAGCTGATGGCTTTCCATGTTTTTCTTTGCAATTCCCTCCATCTTCATGTAAATTGACCCCGCAAACCCTCGTTATGATCTCTCCTCAATCTCCATTCCGGAAATCGGTCCATGCAAAGCATTGATTGGATTCTCGTCGTTCTCTATTTCGTATTCAGCGCAGCAATCGGTGTGTACTTTACGAAGCGCGCGGGGAAGAACATTCAAGAGTTCTTTCTTTCCGGCCGGAATCTTCCCTGGTGGCTTGCCGGCACTTCTATGGTGGCGACAACATTTGCCGCCGATACACCCCTTGCCGTCACGGAGCTTGTGGCAAAGAATGGAATCGCAGGAAACTGGCTGTGGTGGAATTTCGTGTTCGGGGGAATGCTGACGGTCTTCTTTTTTGCCCGGCTCTGGCGAAGAGCGGGGATCATGACTGATGTAGAATTTGTCGAAATCCGTTATTCAGGAAAACCCGCCGCGTTTCTGAGAGGATTCCGGTCGCTTTATCTGGGTCTCTTTATCAATTGCGTCATCATGGGATGGGTGAATCTGGCCATGGCTGCGATTCTGGAGGGGATGTTTGATATTCCCGCCGGACAGGTGATCTGGTATGTGGCTGCGGCACTCCTGGTGACCGCCATTTACTCGGCCCTCTCGGGACTTTGGGGGGTGGCCGTTACAGACGCGTTTCAATTCGTTCTGGCCATGACAGGAACAATCATCCTTGCTTTCGTGGTGCTCGATCTGCCGGAAGTGGGGGGGATTGCCGGACTTACCGAAAAGCTTCCGTCATGGGCGTTGCGTTTCACACCCGTCATCGGTCAGTCGGGTGCCGGAGAGGCCGGGGGAGCGCTTGCATTGACTGTCGGGGCGTTTCTGGCCTTTGTCGGCGTGCAATGGTGGGCATCCTGGTATCCGGGTGCAGAGCCCGGCGGCGGCGGTTACATTGCCCAGCGAATGATGTCCGCCAAGGACGAAAAGCACTCCCTTTTTGCAACGCTCTGGTTCACCGTTGCGCATTACTGCATCCGTCCATGGCCATGGATCATCGTGGGTCTGGCCACGCTTGTTCTTTATCCCGAACTCTCGCCTGAGGAGAAGCGGCTCGGGTACGTCTATGCCATGCGTGATTACTTGCCTGCAGGGCTCAAAGGAATGCTGGTTGCGTCCTTTTTTGCCGCATATATGTCGACGATTGCCACGCAGCTGAACTGGGGGACCTCCTACGTTATCAACGATTTCTATAAGAGGTTTGTGCGGGCAAGCGCCGGTGAATCGCAGCTCGTTCGGGTCTCCCGGATCAGCACGATCGTGATCATGGCCCTTTCGCTGATCGTAACCATGATGCTTGATACCATTTCGGGAGCATGGACATTTATCATTGAAGCAGGGGCGGGGCTTGGGCTGGTCCTTATTCTTCGCTGGTTCTGGTGGCGCATCAATGCATGGAGCGAGATAGCGGCAATGGTGACTCCTCTCCTGGTGTACGGAGGCTTCAGGGTTTTCACCAATATTGAATTCCCCGAATCGCTTTTTTGGATAGTGGGAATAACAACCGTGGTCTGGCTCGCCGTAACATTTGTCACGAAGCCGGTCGACGAAGTGAAACTCAAGGATTTCTATCGCCGCGTCCATCCCGGGGGAAAAGGGTGGAAGAAGATTTCGGATAAGCTCCCGGAGGTTCAAAGCGACTCGCATTATGCCACAATGTTCATCAATTGGCTCTCGGGCATCGTCCTTGTTTATATGATGCTTTTTGGAGTTGGGAAGCTGATCCTTGGGCAGACCGGCGAAGGATTTGTTTTTGTCGCAATAGGGCTTTTGGCCGGCGCAGTAATCTATCGCAACCTTTCAAGACAGGGCTTTGGAAGCCTTGTCAAATAATCTGGGACAAAGCAACTTATGAACGATCAATGGCGGATTTTTCTTTCTCTCGTTATTGTGGTCTCCTTTTTCGTCCTCCTGTTCGGCCGAATCCTTCCCCGTGAGGCCGATACGCTCTATGTGAACGGAACCATCTACACGATGGACGAGGCGAGCTCTGTTGCGAATGCGATGGCTGTGCGGGGCGCGAAGATCGTAGGCGTCGGAGACCAACAAGAGCTTGCCGGACGATTCAACGTCAAATCGATCGTCGATCTTGGCGGCAAGGCGGTGTTTCCCGGTTTTATCGACGCCCATGCTCATTTCCTGAGTCTCGGTATTGCGCGCATCACAGTGGATATTGTCGGCACCCGGTCGGAACAAGAGGTCGCTCAGCGTGTGAAACAACGCGTTCAGCAGGTGGAAAAGGGGGTTTGGATTCGGGGACGAGGATGGGATCAGAATGATTGGCCCAACAAGCGATTTCCGGGGCATGCGATTCTTGATCGTGTGGCACCCGACAATCCGGTTTATTTGACGCGTGTGGACGGACACGCCGCATGGGTCAACCAGGCCGC
>DATDRF010000290.1:0-3194 GCA_035291905.1 Bacteroidota bacterium | reverse complement strand
GGCGGTATCGGTAACGTCGCCCGCAATATCGAGAATGCCGACGGAGCCCTGAAGTCTGGTCGTGACACGCAGATCTGCGCTCATGACGACCGCACCGTTGGTATGAGGGCTACTTGAAGCTTCCTACAGCACGATCAACGGTTTCGTAGGTCTTGAATACCTTGATCAGCTGGGTGATCATGAAGATGCTCTCGACCTTTTCCGTGATGTTGGCGAGACGCATTTCTCCCCCCTTGTTCTTCACGGACGTCATGGCGGCAATGAGTGAACCGAGTCCGGAGCTGTTGATCCATTTCACTTTCCCCAGATCAAGAACGATCCTCTTCACATCGTCCTGGAGGAGACTGTAGATTTTTTCGCGGACCTCCGTCGTGTCGGGCTCGCCCATCAGGTTTCCTCTCAGGGCCACCACCGCCACATCTCCGTGCATCTTCTCTTTGATGTTCATGACTGCACTCCTTGAATTTGCTGCTTTCCGACGAATCTGCTGATGCAGTGCGGGTTAAATGATAGTATCTTTTCAGTCTAATGTCAACGCTCGGTAGTGTATCAGTTTCCCCTTTTTAGACTACAACGCAGAGTCGCAAAAGGACGCAGAGAACACAGAGTAGTTTAAAAGCGACTGATGTCTCTTCCGAAAACGAACGTCTTCGCCCAGTCGAAAAGAACGAGAACCTTGTTTTTGATGCTCACCAGCCGGGTAACGTAAACGGACCGCCAGAAAAGCCACGCGGTGAATCCCTTTCCTTTAACCGTGGCAAGATCGGCCAGCGCGTGCGCACTGCCTATGTAGGCAAGCATGCCGTAATGCTTGTATTCGAATGGCCGCAGAGGCAGCCCGCGCATGAGCCGTTCGAGCGAACCCGCCAGATATGTTCCCTCTTGCTGGGCCACCTGTGCCGTGGCGGGAATTTCCTTTTCCTCTATACTTATACAATCCCCCAGGGCAAAATGTTGAGGAGTTTCTTTCACCCGGAGACGATCGTCCACAATCAATCGCGATTGTTTGTCCTTCGGGAGCTTCAGGGAGGAGATAAACGGCGTGGGTGCGATGCCCGTGGTCCAGACGAGGAGCCCGTACGAAATCACGGATTTGTCGGAAAGCTGAAGAGAAGCCTTCTTCACCTGAACAACTTTTGAATTGGTTCGCACGTCGATCCGCTGCCTTCGGAAGAAGCCTGCTGTGTACCGACTCAGCACGGCATCGAACGAATTCAGGATCTGCTCTCCCGCCTCAAGAAGAGTAATTCGGACCTCCTTGACAAGGAGCGGATAGAGGCGCCGAAGGTCCTCGGTGATCAAATCGTGCATTTCGGCGGCAAATTCGACGCCGGTAGGCCCTCCTCCGACCACGACGTAATGAAGCAGGCGTGCACGCTCTGCCGCAGAAACACCCGGCTGCGAGGCAAGTTCCAGGCAATCGATGATTCTCTGCCGGATAGCCCTGGCGTCCCCGATATCCTTGAGGAAGAACGCGTGCTCCTTCACCCCTTTGATGTTGTAGGTGGCCGGGCTCGCCCCGACGGCGATCACCAGATAGTCGTACGAGAGCGAAAACTTCTTTGCGTCGAGTGCCCCTTTGCATTGGAGAATCCGTTTCCCGGGATCCAGTGAAGTGGCAAAAGCCTGCACGTATTGTGCGTCGGGACGTGCGACACGAACAGATTCAATGATGCTGCGGAACTCGACTGTCCCAACGGTTGTACTGGGGAGCAGCGGCGTGAAGAGAAAGTGATTCCTCGGACTCACGACAACCACCTTGAAGAGATCCCGCCGGAGGTGTTTGAGAAGGCTGAAACCCCCGAAGCCGGTTCCGAGTACGATTAATGTTGGTTTGGAGGACATATGAAATTTGCGATTTGCGATTGACGATTTGAGATTCGTTTCGGGTTTCGAGTTACGCGTTACGGGTGAAGTTTCAGTTCCTGCGTACGCGGGAATCAAGTTTCAGGTTTCACCTTTTGGACCATCTTGTTGAAACCGTTAAAACGGTTTTCGATATTTTCTTGCTCTTCGACCCACAGCTAAAGCTGTGGGCAATTCCGCTGACCTCTGGCCTCCGACCCCCCACCACTGACTTCTGACCTCGGTCTACCCAGTCGGAATGGCATTCCGACCTACAAAGCCCGCTGACTCCTGGCCTCCACCCTCGACTTCTGCCTTCTGCCTTCTGACTTCTGCATTCTCGATTCTTACTTCATTCGTCTCACTTCTTACTTCGTACTTCGCACTTCTTACTTCGCATGAGACACCTCTTCACCCTTTACTCTTCACACTTCACTCGTTATGTTTAATCATGCAAACCACCCGCGTCTCCTCACTCGAACTTCCTTCTCTCCAGCCCTACCGCACTCTTCGGCGGCCGGTGGACCATCAAAAGCAGGGTATCTTTGTTGCCGAAGGAGAAAAGGTTGTCCGACGTCTTCTCGAAAGCGATCTTGAGATCCTCTCCATCCTCCTCACAGAGGAATGGCTCGCTGCACTCCGCGGCAATCTCGAGCAACGCGCATCGCAGCCGGAACTTTTCGTCGCACCCAAGAACCTCGTCGAGACCATCGTGGGATTTCCTCTTCACCAGGGAATCATGGCTGTCGCAAGAATACCGAAACTGATCCCGCTCGACGAAGTGCTCCGACACTCGACACAGCCGTACTTCCTTGCTGCCGTGGACGGATTGACGAACGCGGAGAACCTCGGCGTGCTCGTTCGCAATTGCGCAGCCTTCGGCGTCCAGGCGATTCTGGTCGGTGAAACCTCCAGCAGCCCCTATCTACGCAGGGCTGTCCGCAATTCGATGGGAGCGATATTCAAGCTTCCCGTGGTACAGCTCGAGAACCTCGCTGCGACACTTCGCGCATTCAACGGGCAGGGAATCACCACGATCGCGGCCCATCCGGCGTCGTCAGACGACCTCCTTGCGCTCGGCGAAGTGAATTCCTGTTGTCTCGTCTTCGGGAGCGAAGGCGAGGGCATTTCAGAGAGCGTACTTGCGGCTTGCGCAAAAAAAGTGGCAATCATGATGAGCAACGGCGTCGATTCGCTGAACGTCGCCAGCGCGAGCGCTGTTTTTCTTCACGCGATACGAAGTGCGAGAACGAATTTGTGATTTGTGATTTATTGATTTCGTGATCTGGCGATTTGGTGATTGAATTGTCGACTCATATGCTCGACAACGGGCAAATCATTAAATCAAC
>DATDRF010000289.1:0-7429 GCA_035291905.1 Bacteroidota bacterium | reverse complement strand
CATACGTTCAGACACTCATTTGCTACACACATGCTTGAGAATGGATACAGTATCAGACTTGTGCAGCAGCTCCTGGGCCATAGCGATGTGCGCACAACAATGATCTATACGCACATCGTAAAGAAACCGGAAATACCCGTTGAAAGTCCGTTGGACTTCAAGATTCAGCAGGGAATACTGCAGCTTTCGGAAGGGAAAAGCGGAAAATTACCTGAACCGGAGAACGAGAATGATGAAAACTGATTTCAAATAAGGAATCAGGAATGAAGAATTAAGATCAAAAACTTCGAACTTCGCACCTCGCCCTTCGAACTTTGACCTCTGACTCTTGACCTTGACTCTTATCGTCTCACTTCTTACTTCGCCCTTCAAACTTTAAATTGTAACTTCTCCCTTGTGTCCCCTCCTCAATTCCTTTTTCAAGGTCGAGCAGCTTCTGCTTCCTCCAAACCCCACCGCCATATCCTCCCAACTTCCCGCCTTTATTGACAACACGGTGGCATGGAATCACAATGGCGACCCGATTCAATCCGTTGGCGTGGCCGACCGCTCTCTGGGCCTTCCCGGCTCCGATGCGACGTGCAATGTCCTCGTAGGAAACCGTTTCCCCATACGGAATTCTCAGAAGTTGATTCCATACTTTTTGTTGAAATTCAGTGCCGGGATAGTAGAGCGGTACCGTGAAATTTTTTCGTGTTCCTTTGAAATACTCCTCAAGCTCTTTCTTCAACTGTTTGATGTGGGAATTCTCTCCCGGGACGATCGGCCGCTTGAAGCGGCGGCGCAATGTCGCAAACTGCGCATCGAGCATTCGGCGATCTGTGAATTCCAGGAGACAAATTCCTTCCGATGTTGCGCCGGCAACAAGCGGACCCAACGGACTCTCGATCCAGGCGGTAACAATGTGATCCGTTGTGCGGCTGCGTCCGGGTGATTTGCCGAATGTCTTTGAAAAAGCATCCCGAAACCCGCTGTGCGACTCGTACCCGTAACCGAGTGCCACGTCGTCAAGATCGACCCCCAGCCGGATCTGCTCGAGCGCGGTTCCGAGCCGTCGGCCGCGGCAATAGGCCTGAAACGTCATTCCGTACTTCTTTTGAAAGAACCGACGCGCCCGGGCCGGATCGATTCCCACCGAACGGAGAAACGAATCGGAATATCGTGCGGTGGGATCGCTCTCTACGCGTGAAAGGAGCCCCTTGGCCCATTCAGGGATTTCGCCATTGCCCATCGGGTGGCATCGCTTGCAGGGCCTGAATCCCGCGAAGAGAGCCTCCTTTGCGCTTGCGAAGTATTGGACGTTGCGCGGCAACGGCTTGCGGGCAGAACAGGAGGGACGGCAAAAAATGCCGGTCGATCGAACCGCCAGATAAAAGATCCCGTCATACGAGGGATCGCTTGCTTTGTATGCCCGCTCCATTTCGCGGGCCGAAGGAAGAACAGACATTGTTTCACCGATCTGTGGTTTTTCGTTGAATTGCATGGTCCCAAGATAATCACAGGCGTCCCGCAACTCCACCGACAAATTGACACGGAAGTATGAAAGTTCTCAGCTGTCATCTCCCTACGTACGCGGGGATAGCTATCAGCAACGCATTGACATTGTGGCCTCTCAAGGAGCTTTGAACTTGGCCGCCGGAATTTCGGGCAAGTGGGGGGCCGCCATTTCGTGTGTTTATTTCACGACCCCGCCGCCGAATTGTCAAGTCTGTAATCCGGTTACAGGAGTGAAATACGGCTTGCGGGTTGGAAGGCGTACGTTGTGGGACCTTAATTCCGGCGAAAGTTCTCTTTGTTACTTTCTCTTACAAGAGAAAGTAAGAGATACGCTTGGAAATGCTCAAAGTTATCAAACGGTCAGCAGTCTCCACAAATCGCTAACAGCCATCACTGAAACCACTTCGTTACTACCCGCATTCCGAAACTCGTAACCCGAAGCCGCTTCAACCGCAAATCACCAATCGTCAATCGGAAATCACCTCCTCAGTCTATACCCATCCCCGTCTTTTACCAACCTCCCATAGTCCTTCCACTCTTCCTTATGTGAAAGAAAATGGTCAACGACCGGTTCGAGTGGAGAATTGATTGTTGTGATGGATGTCGATGTGACCGATCCGCTCTTTTCTGTCACGACCTCTTCTCTCGTCTTTGTCTCGGCTATGGCATCGGAAATGGCGTGGGTCCAGACTGACCCCTCGGGCGTAATGAGGTAAAGAGGAAATTCCTTCTGTGAGCTTTCTTTTGGCGATGGCCGCATCACAATGTAGCCCTTGTACGGCTCGCTGTCGGGATGCACCTGTTCGTCCGGCTTGTGGGATGTGGTGATGACATACAATCCCCAATCGAAAACGATCTCGTACGTATATTCTCCGGTTGTCGGAAAGTAGAATTCGATGTACTCCCGCATCTGCTCCTCCGTACTTTTGCCGCACCCGGCAACAAAGAGGAACAAAAGCAGCCCCAGCCACTTGCCGATTGTCATTCTTCATCCTTTAGAAGTTATTGATGAGCTTGTCGAACCATCAGTCGTCAGCTCTATTCGTCCGCAGACTTGCAGCAGATGGAAGCGGTATGTCGCAATCGTCGGCGTGTGTGGTGGACGGACTATCGTGTGTTCAAATTCCCGCACAAACACCGCGATCGTTAATCTCAAAATCAGCTCACGTGCGAGGAATTTACGGCACGCGGGGCGGAAGATCAACACGGGGAGTTTCGATTGCGACAAGAGTTCTCTTTGCTACTTTCTCTTCCCAAGAGAAAGTAGAAATACGTTGATGAATGGTCGAGTCCCATCCAACGGTTGTCGTCTCCACAGATAGGGGGGCTCGAACCCTAATGATCTCCTCCCGGCCCATGTCGCCGTCGAGGTCGATCACGGTCACAACCTGTGTGCCGTCGCTTCCCTGTGCATGAAACTGCATTCCCACTTCAAGATCTGTGACTCCTTTGAAATGATCCCGATTGATCTGCATCGCCTTTCCTTCTTCGCGTTCGCCGTATGCGTCCTTGGGCGGTACTGTGACTTTGAAGTTCTCTCCCGCCGATCTTCCTTCCAGTGAATTCTCCAGTCCGGGAATGATGTTGCCGTGCCCCTGGATATATGACAACGGCGCGTGTCCGTTGGAGCTGTCGAGGATTTCTCCCGATTCATCCGTTAGTGTGTAATCGATGCTTACGACTTTCCCCCTGGCGATTTTCATTCTTTTTCCCTGGTTGATGGCAGACATGAGCGGTTAGCTTCCCGCAAAGCCGGGAACAGCGTTCAGCGGTCAGAACTTGACACCTGAAGCCTGAAATCCCAATTTGGCCTGCGAACGATTCCAAGTGAGTAGATGCCAAATTGAGCCTGCCCGCCGTACACGATTCTCAGTGGCAGGCGGGGATCCCGCCGCTGTTTGGCGGGACCTGAACCTTTGCGCCATAGGCGCATCCGCTCGACGAGTCGAGTCGTCGACCTTCGGCGGAAAAACCTGAATCAGACGAAGCTGTTTTGCAGCGAGTCTGACGTAACCCGAAACTACTTCAGGTTCACAAAGGAACCGTAATGGTGAATCGCAAATCCGGCGAAGGACCGGTACTTGCGAAGAGCAAACTGGCTCGCCAGCATGGCGGAACGAAGGCGGCGCGCGCCGAGTGAGGCAAAAGAAAGTGAATTCCCCTCAACCTTTCTCGTTCTCTCGATGGGCCAGTAGAACAGCTCATCTTCTCCGGTCCGATTTCTGGTCAGGAAATCCGATACGTGGTCTCCGGTTGTCGCGGTTGCAGCGATGAGCCGATTCTGTTTCTGGATGACGAGCATGTACTTCCTTCCTTCGGCCGGCCGGGGGACTCCTTTTCTCAGGGGGCCGGTGAGTGTCACGATCGTTTCGTTCGGAAGGGGAGCGGTTTCGATCCCCACAAAGACCTGCTTCCCGATCTCGTCTGCATACTCCAGCTCCTGCGCCGCAAAGAGAAAGATCTGATTCTCCTCGCCGACCACGGTGCGGTAGTCCATCAGGGCAATATTGTCCATGAGGTCAAGAACGTGCCGATAGACCGGCTTTGAGACCCCGCCGAGTGACGCAACAATGGGGAGATGCGTCCTCTCGTCCATCGAGTCGAACCAGAAAGGAATGTCGGCGCCGATCAGCATATCGGCCTCGTGAGCGATGCGCGAACACTCCGCCAATGCTTCAACATAGTTGTCCAGAAACCAGCTTTGCCTGGGGCTCGCGAACCCGGGAAAGAGATAGGGCTCGACGTCAAGATGGATCGCATGAAAACGATCCGCTGGAGGTGTAAGCTTATTGTATTCTACAATGTTCCGAATGGTATTGCGTACGAATGATCGCTTCTCCGGCAGAATGAAATCCTTGTCGCCGATTAACGCATGCACCTTCACTCCTGCGGCGTTGAGCGTCCGAACGAGCGGGCCTAGCGTCCTCTCGTCCACTGTGATGCCGCTCCTTACGGAAAGCGAATCGTGCGGAATGGCGAGAAAAGCATTATCGATATTCTCCTTTTTCAGAAGTGCAAGAAACTTGTCGCGTTCCTGCTTTTGAACGAGCAGCTGTGTTTCCCACATCCAGATCCCTTTTTGAAGCGGCTTCTGTGCAACTGCCGTCTCGAGGACAGGTACCTTCAATGATTCCGGGAATTCCCGATGGAATGAGATCGGGCCAAGCTGGAATGAACCGGCTGCCGGGGCGAATGCTTCAAACACCAATGTCGCGAGTTTCTTTCGATCGACGCGGGACGAAATATCGTTCATCGGAATGACGGCAGTCTGCCATTCCTTTTCGATTCTGGACCCTGAGATGTATCTGTTGATATCGCCTACAAGAAATGCATCTTCCTTCTTGTTCCAGGCCTCATCGGCCATTTTCAGGACCACCTTCTCATTCCCCTGGTTTCCGCGAATCGCGACGGAGAGATACCCGTATGCAGTTGCATCGAGATATCGTCGGGCCGAAAGCGGCGCCGCCGAATTGTACAGATGCATCCACATTCCGCAATATCCGCCTTTACTGCGATCGTATCGTATGTCGACGGCGGGTGTTCGCTCGCTCGTGAGAAAATGCCGGACTTCCGCCGATCCGCCGCTGCCCCCGTAGGCGGCGTACGACCCGCCCAGGAGATTCACAGAACCCTCTCTGAAATCCGCTACGTCGAGCCGACCGCCGGCCGAAGGACGGCCGTCTGCGAATGTTCCTGCATCATATAACGCACGAAGGCTGAGTCGATCACCTCTCTGGGTATGTACAACGGAGAACTGCGCGAGCGCAATGGATTGAATGTCCGAGAAACCCCAGTCGGAAAGGAGAACTGACGTGGAGAGAGACTGCCCCGTGGAGAATTGACAGAAACAGAAAAGGAGGATCGGATGGAAAAGATGCTTGGACATTTCAGGAAAGATACGAAAAAATGAAAAAGGAAAAATGAAAAGTTAAAAAATGAAGTGAGAATGGAGGAGATGAAAAAGAATCTTGTCATTTTCTCATTTATTCATTTGCTCAATTGAGGACCTCAAATGAGTCAATGAACAAATGAGTAAATACCTCAATCGTCCCGGATTCTGATGGGACCTATTTCTCTAACGGCTGGTAAGAGAGGAGAACCACACCGCTCTTGAATGTTCGTGTCCCTGTCAGTTTCAGATCGAGTTTCTGTTTGATCCCTTTGAACATTGTCGTTCCTTGGCCCAGGACAACGGGATCGATCATGATCTGATACTCATCAATCAGTCCTAATTCCGTAAGCTGAGCCGCAATGCTTCCGCTTCCAAGTATCGTTAGATCCTTTCCCGACGTCGTCTTCAGTTTTCTTACTTCTTCGCCGATGTTCCCCGTGAGGATCCTTGTATTGTTCCACTCGGCCTTTTTCAATGTTCTCGAGAAGACAATCTTTTCCGCGTCGTTCATGCCCTTGGCTACCTCCGGCATGCTGTTGAGCGCGGCCGGTGTCGGCCACCAACTTACCATCATGTGGTAGGTCACTCGTCCGAAGAGTAGAATACTTTCCGTTTTGAGCCCCTCCAGAGAGAATGCACTCTCCTCGGCACCGTGCCTGTGCCAGCCGATATCATGGTTGGGTCCCTCAAAATAACCGTTAAGCGTTGCAAAATTGAAAACGACGAGCTTTCCCATAGTGCCTCCCTCTGCTTCGGTTACTAACCACGAACTTCTTTGTCTCTGACAACTGATAGCTGACCGCTAATCCCAACTCCTGGCTTACTATTTTTTCCTCCTCGCATTCATCGTCGTGATTAAAGCTACCGCGGCAACAATAATGGCCGCTGCGAGCAGAATCCTCCCTCCGAGCGGCTCGCCGGCAATGAGCCACCCGAGGAATACTGCGATGACGGGATTGACATAGGCGTATGTGGAGACAAGCGCAGGATGAACGACTTTGAGCAGCCAGACGTAGGAAGAAAAGGCCACGAGTGACCCGAAAATGACAAGGTAGAAAAGCGAGGTGAAGGACGAGGTTGAGATCGACGAGGGATCAAGCCGGAAGAATTCTCCGGAGACGGCGCTCAGGAGAAGAAGGAGCACTCCGCCGCAAACCATCTCCATTGCCGTTGCCAGCAGGGGAGAAGAGGGCATGTCGACGCGTCGTGAATAGAGTGACCCCCACGCCCACGCCATGGTCGCGATGATGAGAACAAACGCGCCGAGTAGATCGACTTCGTCCCCTCCGACGAGTTCTACGGGATCGATCAGAACAATGATCCCGATCGTTCCGAGGATCAGTCCGCCGACGGTGCTTGCCGTGGGCTTCACCCCCCGGTTCCACCAATCGAACACGACAAACCACAGGGGCGTCACCGCGATGAGAAGGGCCGTGATCCCCGAAGGAACGAATTGTTCCGCCCAGGATACGCCGCCGTTCCCGATGAGCAGAAGCATGATTCCGACGACGCTTGTCGATTTCCAATGCGCAACCGTCGGTTTCCCGGCGCCGCGCATGCGAAGCCAGACATAAAGGCCTCCGCCGGCAAGGATAAACCTCGTCCCTGCCATCAAAAACGGAGGAATCGACTCAACAGCAAGCCGAATGGCTAGATACGTCGATCCCCAGATAATATAGACTGCGGCAAAAGCTGCAAGTATTTTGAAACGAGGATGTGCAGAGTCCATGAAATTATAGAGGCCGTCAAAAACGTTACCACAGAGTCCACAGAGAAATAACAAAGAGAACACAAGAGGATGGTCTCCGTGCCTTCTCTGCGTCCACCGTGCTTTATTCTAAACATGAATCCACAGCATCGCATCCGATTATTCCAAAGTACGAATCCGCGTAATCAGCGTTAATCAGTGTAATCTGCGTCTCTTCCAATGCCACCACTTTAGCAGCTCTGGTTTCGGCTTTGGCGTTGAGGCGTAATACACCGCGCATCGGAACACATAAAGAAGACACGGATCGATGCGCACCCCCTGTTGTCGGCAGC
>DATDRF010000288.1:0-2545 GCA_035291905.1 Bacteroidota bacterium | reverse complement strand
TAAGGAATACAGAACGGCATACAGGCCGGGCACGTCGTGCCCTTTGGAGGAGAAATAGATATCCCTGTTCGGGTGCTCAATCCCGAGCTTTCGCACATTGAGGTAGTCATAGTATAGATAGACCACGATATCCATGGCGCTGAAGCTTGAGCCAAGGTGGCCGGAGCCGGCTCTTTTCACTTCAAAAAGAGTATTGAGGCGGCACATTTTCGCGATAAGGGGCAACATCGCGTGCTTCGGCAATTTGGATGCCAACACCCGATCGAATTCTGACTTTGGAATGAACTGGAGTTCGTGATTCATGGGCAATCCGAGAGGCTACACTTTGGTTGGATCTGAGATCTGATAGATAACTTTTATGTTTGAATAAATATCGAGGGCTTCTGTTCCGGGTTCCCGCATGCCGTTCCCGGATTGCTTGACTCCCCCAAACGGCATATGCGGCTCGCTGCCGTAGGTTCCCCCGTTAATTACCGCGACACCCGCTTGCACCCTATGCACAAACTCAAGCGCCCTGTTCACGTTCGTGGTATGAATACTCGCCGTTAGTCCGTAAGCAGAAGCGTTTGCAAGCTTCAGGGCCTCGCTGAAGTCTTTTACCCGATATAGGCATGTGACCGGCCCAAACAATTCCGTGGATGACAGCTCGTCCGAGGAATTGGTACACTCGATGAGTGTGGGAGCCATATAGAAACCGTTTTTGTGACTCTCATCAAGCAGTCTTTTCCCTCCCGCGAGGACCTTGGCCCCCAATTGTTTCCCTCTCTCGACGACAGCAAGCATGTTATTCAGTTGTTCCAGGTTTATCACGGGACCGAAGTCGTCACTATCCGTAGGCCCGATTTTCAATTGCGATGTCTTTGCAACAAGCATTTCCGTGAACTGTTTCCATATCTTCTCAAAAACAATGATTCTGCTTCCGGCTGCGCACCTCTGCCCCGCATTACTGAAGGCCGAGAGGAGGACCCACTTGACGGCGTTCTCCAAATCCGCATCGTCACAGACAACAAGCGGGTTTTTACCTCCCAATTCGAGACAGACCTTCGCCAGCCGTTCGCCCGCAACGCGGCCTATATATTTCCCGACGATGCTCGATCCCGTGAAACTGATGAGATTGACGTCAGGGTGCTCGACGAGAGGCGCTCCCGCTTCTTCGCCATACCCCTGCACAATGCTCAATACTCCCTCCGGCAGCCCGGCCTCATATGCGATCTTGCCAAAAATCCAGGATGTCAGCGGAGTATCCTCCGATGACTTCAAGATCGCGGCATTTCCGCAGACCAATGCCGGAAAGACCTTCCATGCAACGTTGGCAATCGGTGTATTCGCCGCTATGATCAAGCCTGCAATCCCGACCGGCTCTCGCACAATGATGGCGTGCTTGTGAGGTACCGCGCTCGTCGTCGTTTTGCCGTACAGCCGTTGTCCCTCCCCGGCCATGAACATCCCGAGAGCGACCGCTCCGGAAGTTTCCCCCATGGCATCCTTGAACGATTTCCCGGTTTCAAGGGCGACGATTCGGGCGACGTCCTCCTGGTGCCGCTTCAAGTTCTGGGCAACAGCGAACAGAAGCTCTCCCCTCTTGACGGGTGGCGTGTCTGCCCACATCACTTGTGCTTCTTTGGCTGTCCGAACAGCGGCTTGCACATCTTCAGCGCCGGAGCGGGCCACCCTGCAAATAACTCGACCGTCATGAGGATTCAGTTTTTCGAAGTATTTCCCGGACTGAGGAGGAAGTTCCCTGCCTCCTACAATGTTATTTACGGTATCCGGGACAGAAAAAGATTTCATCGAAGTGCTTACCATGAAGTCCATCCTCCATCGACCACCAGATTGGCGCCGGTCATATATGATGAGGCATCAGAAGCCAGGAAGATGATTGCTCCATTTAATTCATCTGGTTTTGCCATTCTGCCAATCGGAATTCTTTTCTGATATTCCTTCAAAAATTCTTCGTCTTGTTCATTGAAAACGCCTGCAGGAGACAGCGTATTGACTCGAACCCCTTTTTTCGCCCAATAGGTTGCAAGATATCTCGTAAGATTGAGGATGGCTGATTTCGTCACCGCATATGCAGCAGGCTTGTACCAATCTCTCCCGGATTTTCTCTTGTATTCGTAGATGTCTTGATTGGGTGACACCATGCCGTAGATGGAGGCAATATTGATTATGCTCCCTTTGCCCCGGCGCGCCATCGCTCCGCCGATCACCTGGCAGCAGAGGAACGTTCCCTTGAGATTGACGTCGATGATTCTGTCGAGAGAGTTCTCGGGGTAGCTCTCGAAAGGGCCGTTTTCCTCCGCAGGTGCATTGGGGGGAGAATCGATTGCGGCATTGTTGATCAGAATATCGGGAACATGCCAGCGTGAAGTAATGAGGTCAAGAGTCTTTTCGATCTCATCCCTCTTCGTAATATCTGCGATGTCAACAGTAATGTTCCCGTCGGCGCAATGTTGTTCGAAATCCGGAGTCGATCGTGCCGGCCGACGTTGCAGGTCAATAATAGAAACCCTGGCCCCGCGCTCCACGAGACTCACAGAGAACT
>DATDRF010000287.1:0-5414 GCA_035291905.1 Bacteroidota bacterium | reverse complement strand
ACCTTCGCATTCAGAAGAACGGGGTTCCAGGCCCTGAAAAGAGTGAGTTTGAGCATGTACTACACCGATTCCCGCTCCTGGCCGGGGATTGGGTACGATGGAATGTTTCTGCCGTGGGAAAGGTCATAAAGAGAGGCGTTATAGTTTCGGGTTACGAGTTCCGAGTTACGGGTTATGAGTTTCGAGCTTGCCTGCCGAGGCGCAGGTGTAAGCAGGTGTCGGGTTTCAGGTTACAGGTTTCAGGGTTCAAGCTCTAATCTCTGATCTCTGACCTCTGACTTCTGTCTTCTTGATTCTGCACTGACTTGATCTACCAATCTTCCGATATCACCTCACCTCTCCGCGAATCCGCCGATGTGTGCATCATCGGCTCGGGAGGCGGAGGCGGGCCAACCGCAAAGATCCTCGCCCAGGCGGGCAAGAAGGTCATTCTCGTCGAAGAGGGCGGTTACTACACTTCAAAGGATTTCGATTCCACGGAAGCAACCGCATACCAGAATCTCTACCAGCGGCGTGCGGGGCAGGGAACAGATGACCTGTCAGTAACAATTCTTCAGGGACGCTCAGTCGGCGGAAGTTCCACGGTGAACTGGACGACGACCCTTCGAACTCCAGACTTTGTGCTGGATGCTTGGAAGAAAAGGGGAATTCAGGGGCTCTCACCGAAGGATCTCGATCCGTATTTTGCACGCATTGAACGCTACCTGAACGTTCACACGGAGCCGGAAGAATTTCACAATCCAAACAACAGGATTATTCTTGACGGCGGGCGCGCCCTCGGATATCACGTTCAATCGAACGGCCGAAACACCAAGGATTGCGTGCGATCCGGCGCATGCGGACTCGGATGTCCGTTCGACGCGAAGATGTCCGTCGATATCACCTATATCCCCGATGCCGAAAAAGCCGGCGCAACCGTGTTCTCGGATTGCCGCGCAGAGCGAATTTCCCTCCACGGATCGCTGAAGCGTGTGTCAGGGCTTGTCCTTGACCGGACGTCTGGCAAAACAAAAACCGACTTCGTTATTGAAGCTCCCGTCGTCGTCGTTTCAGGAAGTGCCATCAATTCGCCCGTTCTTCTTCTGAAATCGGAGCTTGCGAACTCCAGTGGTGAGGTTGGTCGAAATCTTACACTCCATCCCACTTCGGCCGTCGTAGGGATCTTCGACAGGATGATCTATCCCGGGGGCGGAATTCCGCAATCGGCCATGTGTGACGAATTCATCAACAAGAACAACGATGAGGGCGGATTCTGGATAGAGGCCGTTCCCGTCCATCCGGTTCTTGCAGCACTCGCACTTCCCGGATTCGGAAAAGCACACCGGGAGACGATGGCGCAGTATCCGCATTTGGGAGCATCCATTGTCCTTGTCAAAGAGAGAGATTCCGAGGGTCGAGTCACGGTGAATGACAACGGAAGGCCTTCGGTATATTATGATCTCGGCGACAGCGACCGCCAGTACCTGAAGCAGGCTCTTCGAGTCGCAGCAGAGATACATTTTGCCGCGGGAGCCCGGCAAGTTATGACGCTCCATGCTTTCCGGACTGAGATGAGGAATTCAACAGAGATTGGCCAGGCTCTTGAGAACGCCGACTGGTCGACCAACGAATTCAGCCTCTACAGTGCTCATCCCTTGGGAAGTTGCCGGATGGGGGAAGACCCGGCCGCCTCTGTCGTCGACTCGCATTGTCAGACTCACGACGTTAAAGGCCTCTTCGTCATCGACGGAAGCGTCATGCCCACTTCCCTCGGCGTCAATCCTCAATTGACCATCCTCGCCATCGCCGAGAAAAGCGCGGAATGGATCGCCGACAATTTCGCGAGCCTTGTGTAGTCCATCCCCCTCTTCCGCGCTGTCGGTTCGCTTGCATCTCCTCTCCGTTTCCCGTACCTTTGGTGAGGCTATCTGCGCCGATCTCACCGTTTGCACAGGATTCTCTCATGAAAACGACTCTTTGTACCTCTCTTCTTCTCCTGTTGCTTGTCAGTTGTCAAAAGGATTCTATGGACCGAAAGTACTCGCTTGAACGGGTCGGCCCTGCGCGTGTCGTGCAGTTGTACGCCGACGGTTTTGACCAGCTCTCAACCCGCGAAAAAATCTTCGCCTACTACCTTTCCCGCGCAGCGCTTGCCGCCCGGGACATCGCCATCGACCAGCATCATCGCTGGGCGCTTGAGATACGATCCCTCCTCGAAGGAATTGTGACCCACAACAGCGGCATTGATCAGAAGGTGTACGAGAAGATTCTGATGTACACGAAGCTTTTCTGGCTCAACAACGGCCCCTACGACAATATTACGTCGCGGAAATACGTCATCGAATGTTCCCAAGCCGACTTCCTATCGGCTGCCGACCATGCTCGGAAGAACGGTGCGGATCTTGGACTGGGGAACGAAACGCTCGATGCCAAACTTGCCCGTATCGGCTCATTCCTCTTCGATCCAAATGTCGAACCGATGATGACGAACAAGACGCCGGGGCAGGATTGGATCCATGAAAGCGGAGTCAATTTCTACGGAAAGGGCCTGACGCAGAAGGACGTGGAGAAATTCGTGCAGTCGGGAAGGCAGAAGAATGAACTGAATTCCAGGATTGTGAAGGCTGATGGGAGGATTTCGGAAGAAATCTGGCGTGCCGGCGGCAACGGCATTGAGCCCGGCCGGTACGCCGCGGACCTCGAGGCGACAATCTTCTACCTGGAAAAGGCGATTCCTTATGCTTCAGGTCCCGCACAACAGGAAACACTCCGAAGATTGATCAGGCATTTTCGCACGGGAAGTCTCGAAGACTTCCGTCAGTTCAATATCCAATGGGTGGGAGATACCTCAGCCATTGATCTCATCCACGGGTTTATTGAGGTGTACCTCGATCCCATGGGAATGAAGGCCGAATTCGAGTCGTCGATCTACTGGTCGGATCAGCAACTTTCAAAAAGTATTCAGGATATCGGGGCGAATGCGCAGTATTTCGAAGACCGGATGCCGTGGGAAGACAAATACAAGAAGCAGGGTGTCAAGCCGCTTGCGGCAAGCTTCGTGAATATCGTTCTCTCCTCAGGCGGTACGGGCCCCGTAAGTCCCATCGGAATCAACCTTCCCAACGAGCAATTGGTGAGGGAACAGTATGGAAGCAAGAGCGTCGTTCTCAACAACGTCATCGACGCGGGCAACAAATCGAGCGGACAGGTGCTGATGGAGGAGTTCGCATATGATCAGGCCGAAAAGGATCTCGCACTCAAACACGGGACATTGTCCGACAACATGATGACGGCGCTGCACGAGGTTCTTGGACATGCCTCGGGAAAAACGATGGTAGCCGGCGATCCCTCGAATTACCTGCCCGGATATTATTCGACTCTCGAGGAAGGCCGTGCCGACCTCGTCGCGCTCTGGCACATCTGGGACGACAAGCTCATCGAGCTTGGTGCAATTCCGGGCAACGATGTGGCGCGGGAAATGTACGATGCCTACATGAGGAACGCTCTTCTCCTTCAGCTTCGAAGGATCACACACGGCGATCAGATTGAAGAAGATCATATGAAGAACCGCCAGATGGTGGGGATGTATATCTTCAGGAATTCGGATGCCGTGAAGATGGAGAAGAGGGACGGAAAAACATATGTCAAGGTTGTCGACTACGATAAGATGCGCGAGACCGTCGGAAAGCTCCTTGCGGAAGTCATGCGCATCAAAGCGGAGGGAGATCTCCAGGGCGCAAAGAACCTTATCGATACGTACGGATTGAAAATCGATACGGCCCTGCGAGATGAAGTTCTGGAACGCATCAAGCATCTCGATGTGGCATCGTATAGCGGTTTTGTCATGCCGGAGTACGAGCCGGTCACCGATGCCTCAGGAACAATTACGGATGTGAAGGTAAGCTATCCGATGGATCTGACAAAGCAGATGCTTTCGTTCTCGAAGTTCACGAGGGAAGCCAAAGAAGAAACACGAAAGGCGATGGCGGCAAAATAGCTGTCAGCTTTCAGCAGTCGGTTGTCGATGTTTTTGATTCTGACCTCTGACTTCCCGTCCCGCTGTGCGGGACGAGGCTCGTCCTGACTTTGTCAGGACGGCTGGATTCTGTATTCTAAATTCTAGATTCTCGCTCCTCACTACAAACGTTTTACATATCCCGCATGAGAGAATACCTCGACCTCGTCCAACGCGTCCTCGATAAGGGGACCCTCAAGCACAACCGAACCGGAGTCGACACGTTGTCCGTCTTCTCCGAACATTACAAGGTTGATCTCAGTGAGGGTTTTCCGCTCCTGACGACGAAGAAGATGAACTTCAAGTCACTGCTTCATGAGGTCCTCTGGTATCTCACCGGCGAAGATCATATCCGGAACCTTCGCAAGGTCACAAAGATTTGGGACGCATGGGCGGATGCAGACGGCAATCTTGAGACGGCCTACGGCCGCTATTGGCGCCGCTTCCCCAGTGCCCAGATCAACAAAGCGACGGGTCAGTACGAGGTAAAGGAGATCGACCAGATCGCCGAGGTCATCAAGCTTCTCAAGACCAATCCCAATTCCCGCCGCATGGTGGTCTCAGCGTGGGAACCGGGAAACGCTCTTTGGAGCAAACTCCCTCCTTGTCATTATACGTTTGCGTTCAACGTGCAGGGGAACAAGCTCAACTGTCATCTCACGCAGCGGTCCGGCGATATCGCTCTCGGCATTCCGTTCAACGTCGCCGCATATTCTCTTCTTACCCAGGCCATCGCTCAGGACTCGGGAATGGAGCTCGGGTTCTTCAGCCATACCATCGTCGATGCACATATTTATGTCAACCACATCGACGGGCTCAAGGAACAGCTCAAACGGAGGCCCAGGCGTCTCCCAAAACTGGAAATCGCGCACAAGCCGATCGATGAGTTGAAGTTCGAGGATTTTCAGCTGATCGGATACGTGTGCGACGAGCCGATCAAGTTTGAGGTGGCCGTGTGAAGCTGATCATTCTTGCTGCGCTCAACCGCAAGCGCGTGATCGGCAAAGACGGCAAGCTTCCCTGGCATATCTCCGAAGATCTGAAACGCGTCAAGCGGCTCACCACCGGTCATGTACTTCTGATGGGCCGAAGAACATTTGAATCGCTCGGCAAACCTCTTCCCAACCGCCGCAACGTTGTTCTCACTTCAAAGAAGATTGACGGAGTTGAAACATTCGAATCGATCCCGGAAGCATTCGAGGCTCTTAAGAATGAGGAGAAGGTTTTTGTCTTTGGAGGAGGCGAATTATTTGGACAGTTATTGGAGAAAGCAGACGAATGGCATTTGACGCTTGTCGATCAGGATATTGAAGGCGACACATTCTTCCCCCCCTACGAACATCTGATCGGAAATGTCTTTCTCTTGGTAGGAAAAGAAGAACACGAGGGATTCACGTTTTTGGATTACAGGAAGGTAGTC
>DATDRF010000286.1:0-3164 GCA_035291905.1 Bacteroidota bacterium | reverse complement strand
GAACCCCCCCGCCGTGCATTTCCCCGATGATCCCCTGGAACCCTTTCCTCTCCGGATGGCCATCATCATCATCGTCCCTTCCGCACCGGCCTTGCCCAAACGATTTTTTGATCGCTCTAAGGAATAGCTCGCGCGTCGTTTGACCCAAATCAGTCGGATCGAGCAGGCTTCCGTCAAACGGGTTCACGAACCACATCCCCATGTCAAAATTCATGGCAATGTTGACGGAACTTGCCTCCTCCGCAACAACAAAGTCCCCCCGAATCCTGAATTCGAGCTCAATATCGAAATTGAACTCAAACGGCATCCACAATCCGTCCTTCAACACGGATCCCCACACGACAATGCTGGATCCGTAAGGGAGGTCAGCCCCCCACCCCGCTTTGCCGTTATGTTCGTCGCTGTCTTCGTAGTGCTCACCCGGCATAAGTCGATGAATCTTGAATTTGATGCTGTTGTATGTGCCGGGAGGAAGCGTCTCGCCTGCAAAATCGACCGAGATCATGTCACGGATATGAACGACGAACGGTCCGCGAAACTTCACGTTCAATTCGTCATCGTCATCGCTCTCCAGTGAGTCGGATTCCACCGAATCAACGTCCATGCTGTCGAGATGCGATTCGAATTTAATGCGCGCCAGGACTACAATCGCACTGTCAATGACGACAGAATCGACGCTGCTCAGTACGGATACTTTGGACAACCCCGACGTTGCGCCTGTGCCGGAAAATGAAGCGGACAGGTTGACCGGTACTTCTTTTGTTCCGGGAACCGGATTCACCGATTGCGAGCACCCCACAATGATCAGCGCCAGCGCGATCCCAACTGCAGCGTTCCTCATCTCAACCTCCACAAATGGTGATTGGAAATTTTTGCTACACCATTCTAACAAGAAAAGAGTGTTACGAGGTGTGACTTGCCTCAACTTCACACGATTGGAATTAATGTTTTTTCATGTATCACTTTTGCGAATTTTTCTCTATCCTTTCGTTATTGGCGTTTGATTTCGCCCCGTTACCGATAACTCTCTACTGAAAACTGATTACTGCTTCCCATGGGCCGCATTTTCGAAAAACGTAAACACAAGATGTTCGCCCGCTTTGCACGGATGTCCAAGGCGTTCAACCGTATTGGGCGTGAGATAGAAATCGCCGTCAAAGCAGGAGTGGCAGATCCGAAAGACAACCCGCGGCTGCGCCTCGCGATTCAGAATGCGAAAAGCGTCAACATGCCAAAGGACCGCGTCGAAGCGGCCATCAAGCGGGCCTCATCGAAGGATACAAGCGGATATCAGGAGATTGTCTACGAGGGATATGCTCCACACGGCATTGCGGTGATGGTAGAGTGCGCAACGGACAATCCGACACGGACGGTCGCCAATCTCCGGCATATTTTTACGCGCGCCGGGGGTACGCTCGGAACGACCGGTTCGATCAGCTTCATGTTTGAACGGAAAGGAGTCTTTAAACTCCCGGCGGGAAGCATCAAGAGCGTCGATGACTTTGAGCTGGAGATGATCGACTTCGGCCTCGAGGAGCTTGTGCAGGACGAGAATGAAGTGTACCTCTATACGTCATTTCAGGATTTTGGAAGGATGCACAAGATGTTGGAAGAAAAGGGAATCGAGGGGGTTACCACGGAGCTTCAGTACTTGCCGACAACAACGAAAGAGCTTTCAGACGCCCTGGCCGCCGAAGTGAAGGACGTACTGGACAAACTGGAAGAAGATGACGACGTCCTGTCGGTGTTTCACACTATGGGATGAAAACTTCGACATTCGATATTCGTTATTGGATATTCGATATTGTTGTTGAACAGGATCACGAAACAATATCAAATATCGAACCTGCCAGGCGCCGAATGTCAAACGTAAAAGTCGGCTAGCCCACCGTCACGATCCTTCCGTACAAGAAATCAAACGAAAACGATTTTTTCGTCGTCTTCTGGTCCAGATACTCCGCTACTTTTTCAAGCCTTGCAGAGATCTTCATGATCTTCTCCTGCGCTTTTCTCCCGGCTTCATTCAATCCCGTCAGCACTTCGATATTCCAGAATTCAATGAGTTCGTCGGCTATCTTCTTATAGTCCCAGGGACCGTAGATGCCGATGCTCCGAATGACATCAGCCATCTCTTTGAAATGCGGCACGGTCAGGCCGGGCATTTCAATTGAAGGGAGAATGGAAAGGGCCGACAGAAGGGCCCTATTGACATCGATTGCCAAAAGGGCCTTGAAGACTCGCCTGTAGAAGGCATAGTGGCGCGCCTCATCGGCGGCGATGCTGGCCAAGATTCCCTGCAATGTCGGCTCAACAGCGCCCGCCACCTTTCCCGTATTTGCGTGAGCCATTTGTGTGGCGCGTTCCTGAAGGGAAGTATAAACGAAAACTTTGTACGGATCCTTGTCCCAATCCGGCGTAAACCCGGCCTGCTGGTATGCGAACTGCATCATTTCAACCTGCTTAAACCTGAAGAGCCTCGTATCTCTTACATAGTCGCGAAGAATTCCGCCGTGACGATCCTCTTCGGCCGTCCACATAAAGTTCCACTTGCTCCAGATATTGTCGTCCCCAAGGTGAGTCGCCAAAAGACGATGAAAGTGCGGCAAGCCCTCCTCCGTCAGCAGATTAAGAGTCAGTGAAACCCTCACCGCATCGGGAATTCCCTTTGCTCTCTCGCGCAGTGACCCGGCTTTTGCCTCCTGATCATCGCTCATCTGTTCGTCTGCAGGCAGGAAATCACTCGGGAACCAGAGCTTCCTCTTCTCCAAATGGTCTTTCATCAGTTCCTCAACGACAGAGGCAAGACTGCCCAGGACCTCTGCTTTGCTGCGAGCATCGTACTCAGCAGTGCGTTCAACCGGCGTGTGGATCTCCATCATGCTCCTTTGCGTATGATAACAGGGAAAATCCCCTTCGCCTCGCGGCTCTGCTGCATCCCGAAAGCAGGGAATCGTGAGATTCAGGAAAGAGCTGCGGAAGGCTTGGCGTATCCTCAATAAGCATGATTTCGCGTTTGAAAACAAGCAAAAAAAGAGACCTCCGGGTTTCATAAAGAAGAATTCACGTTGAACCGCTTGCGTCGCTCTGCAGGAATCGATATTTTGTTCGCTAAGCCGAAAAAATAGTGTCTCTTCTTCTCTCCCTCATATCTCTCGTTGCCATAT
>DATDRF010000285.1:0-15904 GCA_035291905.1 Bacteroidota bacterium | reverse complement strand
AAGGTATCGCCCGCCGTATTTCGGTTCGACATTGATGAATCGTGCCGAGCCGTAGTCCTGGAGAATCTCCCTTCCCTGATCGTAATAGCCGATCGCCAGTTTGTCGAAATGCCCGTGCGAAAGCCCATGGCCTGTATACTTCATGAAGACGAGCGATTGATCTTCGAATGGACCCGTACGCAGAATACCGATGCCGCCCTCAGCACCGTTCGGGCCGTCGGTATACTCCACGCTCTTGTACAAGAATTCGCCCACATCCGCATTCTGCTGCAACGCTTTCGCCACTTCCACCCCGTCTCCACTCAATATCACCTCATTGTGCTTCTTGACAATCGCCAGCAATGACCGGTCGTGCGCATACTGCGCGAACCCGATGTTCACTGCGATGATAAGCTCGGGTGAGAGGTAGGATTTCTCCTTCAGGGCATCGTTAACCGGAAAAAAGGCTCCGTTCGTGTAGGTGAGTTGGAGAGCCGAATAGAGAGCTTTTTCGAGGATCCTGTTCCTGAAATCGTAAATCCCTATCCCCTTCTCGTTATGATGAAGGACCTGTGCAAACGTCAAGAACGGCCACAGAGCATATCTGACGTAGTACGGTCCCTCGGTATAGAAACCGTCGGGGGAAAAGAGCATTTCGAGCTGCTTTAGATATCCTCCCGATCCGTCCTTTTTCGACCCGTATAATGCAATCTGAGTGAGCTCCTTGTCCCCCAAAACGTATCCGGCCATTCCTACTGCGGCACACGTCCAGGTTCCGTGGTTGTGGATGCGATCGAGTTCATGCGTGTGTTCTTCGACGAAGAATCTCGCCATACGCCGGAAGATATTCTCTTCGATCCGTTTCCGCTCGGCAGGTGTGAGTACCTCATAGACACAATCGTAGGCCTGGGTGGCGTGAACCAACCAGACGGTTTCATTCAACGTTTGCCAGAACAATCGGCCTGACGCTTCGCCTGCCGCAGCAGGATGCCTGCCCAGCGTCGGATACAGGTCGGCATATTTCAGAAGCATCTCTTTGACGTACGCGGCATATTTCGATTCCCCGCTCACCTGAAACAGAATGCCGGCGAGGTGCATTGAGGTGTAATTCTGCTTATGCGTTTCGTGTGTGTACCCTCCGGCATCGCGCGGAGCCGGCACATCCATGGGCAAGGCAAGCGCCTGGTTGACGCGCTCTTTTGCCGAGTTCAGTGAGGCATCAAAGAGGGGATATTTTCCGACGGCCTCCTTCATTGCCGCGACATCCTGACGCGTGAGAAAGAGGGAGGGATGCCCCTGGGAAAAAGCAGCTCCCGCGGGGAGAACGCCACAGATGACGAGAACAACTACTCTTGGGAATTTCATGGTTCTCTCAGGCAAAGAAGATACCTCCATTAATCTCAATCGATTCGCCGTTCACGTACGGAGCGGCATCCGAAGCAAGGAATGCCACCAGGCGGGCCACTTCATCCGCCTCTCCCTCTCTTCCAAGGGGCACCATCGACGCCACTTTCTGGCGCACTTCGGGCTTTGTGAAGACGTTGTGGAAGGTCGTGTTGATCATTCCCGGGGAGACCGCATTCACGCGGATCCTGCGGGGGCCCAATTCCTTCGCCAGCCCTCGCGTAAACGTGAGAATCGCGCCTTTCGCCGATGCATAGGCGATGGCACCCGCGCCACCTCCGTCTCTGCCTGCCTGGGATGAGAAATTTACTATCGAACCGCCGTCGGCCATCACGGGGAGCACCTCTTTGCAGACAAGAAATGCACTCTTCAGGTTCACGGCCATCACGCTGTCCCAAAACACTTCGTCCATCTCCTCCATCTTCTTCCTGGCAATCAAACCGCCGGCAACATTGACCAGGATGTGAATCGTTTTCCCGAAGGCCTCCTGTGTTTTCTTCACGAGTTCCCTGATCTCAGCCGCCTTGGTCACGTCAGCCTGGATGGCAACAGCCTTTCCTCCGATCTTCTTGATCAGCTGTACAGTCTCTTCGGCCTCTTTTTTGCTCCCCCGATAGTTCACAGCAACGCTGGCGCCGTAGCGCGCCAGCTCCACCGAAACGCTTCTTCCTATGTCCCGTGCACCCCCCGTGACAAGTGCAACACGATTCTTGAAGTCAATCATTGGAGTACTCTGTCATAGTTGAGTATTGTCGTGAGTTCGTGCCTGATCTAAAAGCGATATCCAAACTCGATGAAAAATCTGTGCTGCTTCCTGGTATTGAAATTGGCATTGGACTGCCACGAATCCTGATAACGGAGGTATGCGTTTTCGTACGCCACATCCGCCGTTGCACCCCAAAGGTCAAAGCCAGCTCCGAGCGAGTAGATCTGCATTGCGGCCGGTTTGCCGATGATTGCTGCGCCCTCCGGCGAAAAAGTCTGCGGGACCTCGCGGTAGCCCCCGCGAAGAGCCAGCCATTCGTTCCATCGGTACTCGGCACCAAGTCGGAACGATCCCCTGCCAACCCATGGCTTCGTCACGGTGCCGTCGACAAGAGTATACTCAACGCGGTCGAGCGCGCGCATCTCGTAATCGAAAGCGATCTCGAAGTCGGGAAATGGTTGAAGAAGTCCGCCAATGGCGTAGGCGAGAGGAAAATGAATCTGTGCGGTCCCTGACCTCTTGCTGTTCGCAATCGTCGTTTGCACGGAATCCGTCGTCCGTGAAGGATCGGATTCTGTGCTGACAAGAACGATATCTTCCCGCGAATTGAAGTCCCCCGAGATCTCGCGCTCGATCGTGAAGGGGAATTCGATCGTCGCTGCAAGGGAATAGCGCTGCTGTTTGAACTTCAAGCCGAGTGTGCCGCCAAACCCCGAGTACGTGGAAGTCCCCGAGTAATTTCCCGTGAACTTCACGGTATCCTGAACACGGAATCGGTTGTAGAGAAATGTCAGGAACCCTCTGTCCAGCCTCTGTTCAAAGTCATCCGATGTGCCTGTGTAGTATGTGGCCGAGGCTCCGACATTCAGACCTGGAGCAACTGACACGCCGACAGCAGGAGTAATCCCCCAGACGGTACCTTCCCGTTTCTGAGAGAACTGATACCACCGTACCCGGAGTGTATCTCCCTGCTGCAGCTCCGGCATCGGTTCCGGACGATACTGTCCGAGCAAAGGATCGGTGATATTGTTATTCTGGAAGAAATAGTTCAGGTCGATCGCCTGTGCAGCACCAATACCCGCCACGACCTTGGTGCCTGCAACCTCGATCGGCGCGGCAAATGCTGCCGACAGCGGGAGCACGTCGTTCGTTTTACGAGACCAATTGGGACCGATCGAATCGAACGGTTTTTGAAGTTGTTCATAGGGATCGGTAACGGGAATCCCATTCGAATCCACGGGAGCCTGAATGGCACCCCACGCATCCTCCATCATGATGCTGAGGCCCGTGTAGAGCCTGTTTGGGACCCACTTCTGAGTCTGGCGTTCCGACGTTTTCAGACCCATACCGCCGATGCGGAGTTCCATCGTTTCGAGCTGTGTCAATCCTGCCGGATTGGCAAAAAGGACCGAGGCATTATTGCCGGAGGCGAGAACGGCCCCTCCCATCCCGCGGGAACGGACGTCGTGCAGAATACGCTGGTCGAGTCCCTGGATGTTCAGGGGCATCCATGTTCCCTGCGCCTGGAGAGACGAAAGAAGAGACGTCCCGGCAATGAGAAGGAGCAGCAGGTGTCGGAAAACAGATTGACTGTGGACTGTTCTGCACGGCCGGTTCCGCTTACAGGGCATTGCGTTTCGTTCGTGATCGAGTTTCATTTGAACTTCACTCCTACGCTTATCCGGTGGACGCTCGGGAGGTAATCACCCATGGCGCCATAACTGTAATCGATGCCCAATGGGATTTCAACGACGGTCTGCCTGACACCGAACCCTGCCGTGAAGCTGTCATTGTCATAAAACAACTTGTATCCGCCCCGGAGATACACAGCCTCGTTGAAGGTGAATTCGGCACCCACATGCATTTGTTGTGCATAATCATTTGGCTGGAAAAGGTCATACGCAAAAGTCAAACGGGTCAACTCCGACTCCGCAAACAACGCATTCTGTCCGACAATATCCGCGGCCGTACCGATGCGGAATGTAAGCGGGGCAGGATAAGCTTCCTGGGCAAACTTGACCTGACCGCCGAAGTTCTGAATTGCCACACCGAGGCGAATCGTGCGATAGCCCGTATTGTATTGCATGCCGAAATCGAACAGCATCATCCTGGCAAACGTGTTGACTACCTCGGCTCTTCCGGTCGACGGGTTCATTACCGTCACCTCCGACTCCGACCAGAGCGATTCATCCACAAACTTTGCAGTGATTCCTGCGGCGAATTTGTCGGTCAGTTGTCGCGCAAATGAGAGACCGATGACGTAGGAAGTGGGCGAAAAAGTTTCGCCTGTCAATCCGGGGTTGTAGTGATAATCGGCCCCTGAACCGACGAATCCGAGCCGGTCGGCACGAGTGACGGGAATATCACCGTAATCGACATACTGAAGCTGCAACCCGGCAATCCCCCAGTCACCGATGGGGAACACGGACGAGAGGGCGCTTTGACGCGAATCGAAGAGCCAGACGATAAACGTCCCTGCGACTTCGATCGAACTGCTGCCGGCAATTCCGGCAGGATTCCAGAAGACTGCGTCGGATCCCTGGGCCAGCGTCGAGTATGCGTCTCCCATGGCTGTTGCGCGGGCTGTCGGCATCACTTTCAAAAACTGAAGCGAACTTGTTCCGACTTTCTGGCCATAGAGGGTCATCGAGCCCGCTGCGAACATCAGGCATATCAAGATGACAATTGAGGGTCGTGATTTCATGGTTATCCTCATCTCACTGAATAACAACAAACTTACCGTGCGTTCGCTGGCCATCCGGGGTCTCGACGACAAAGAAATACAGGCCGGAGGCGATCACCTGGTTGTTTCTTGTTGTGCGAAAGTATTCCACGGAATAATTGGCCGACTTATGTTCAATCGTTTCAACCAGCTGTCCGCTGTACGAAATGATCCGGATTGTGCACTCTTTCGGCAGGTTGAAGAATCCTATCCTGTTCTCAGGATTTCCTGCGCCGGTGAAACCCGACCGGACGATGAAAGGATTCGGAACAGCATAGACCGTCTGCAATGTTTCGGTCCCTCCCAACTGTGTTTGGTGGAGGGCCAGATTGGTCATCCCGCTTTTGTTGCCAAGCGAGTCGACGGAGATCACGGAATAATAGTTCGATTCAAGAACGCGGGTTGACGTATCTGTCACCTCGTAGATTCCGTTCTTGATGTATTCGACATCTGCCCGGCGAACACTGTCAATGACCGTCCACGGCCCCAGGGGGTGAGATGCCTTCATGACAAGGTAGTGGCTCAGCGGGGCCTGCAATCGCGGGTGAACGAAACTCTCCACCTGAAGGCCCCATGTGATCCTGTTTTGTGCCGACGAAGTGTTCTCGACCGTGATCTGCGGAGCCGGAACGACTGCAGGGATCGCATAAACACCGCGGTCCGGAGATTGCTCGGGCCAGTACTGGGAGCTGTCAAAATCCACAACCGGCGAAACTCCAAGATATGCCTGGATCGCACGGTCGGCGACATCCCGGACCGTCACCACATCGGAGTTCACATAATCCGGCAGCGGATAGGTTGCCAAGTACGTGCTTCCGTGTACCTTGTTGTCAAACCCGTAGGTAATTGTCCCCGTGTAGTTCACAACGGGATTCATCGCATTGGCGCTCGATGACTCGTTGCACTGTTGCCCGCAGCTTCCCCCTTCATCGAGAAGCCCCGATTGTGTATCCTGCAAACTTGCCGCGCCGAACCCCGCGACTTCGGCGAAAGAAAACCGGAGTTTTTCTCCGGGCCTCAGGATATAAGGACCGAAGGCTACCTGGCGACCGACGCCAAAGATCCAACTTTGTCGAACGTTGAAGGAGGTGCGAAATGCCCAGTCGGGACCAAAGAGAGCGCTTGAGTAGAGACTGTTCCCGCTCCTGGGCCAGGTGGTAACCACCATGTTATTGCGGTGTTTTGCTTCGGTCCAGAGCGAGGTTTCAAGACGATTCAGATATGGCTGCTTCAAATGGTTATGCGAATTCCAGGCTGAGTCCTGCGAACCGCCGGTCGTTCCCGAAACGGCCGTTTCGTTTCTTCGCGCAAGATGTGTCGTGTCATAATAGAGAACCTGGTATCCCACGGCCATCGGTGCCTGGAGGCCTCCGCCGTTCGTTCCGGTTTGCGCCCATTGGGTGAAATACTGCGGATCGGGCAATCCGTCAATGTTCTCCGTGTAGTTGAGCCAGCGACGACGGTCAAAGCGAGCGTAGGTATCCGTTTGCTGAAAATCAGTCCCGCCCCATCGATTGTATTTCCGCTCGTGCCCGGTTTTTCCGGGGGCAAACCCGTGTGAAAAACCGATAAGGAGCTCTGTGAGCGTATCTTGCCGTGCCGGCGTGGCGGAATTCCCGTCGGTGTCGCCTGTGTTTTCCACCTCGTATTCGTAGATGATCAGGTCATCATAGTCAGGATGACTCCACGCGCGGCTTGTACGTGTGATGGTGATCCCGACAGGGGTTGCCCATGAGGTGACGATTTTTTCTTCGGCTTCGTTCGGGTCATAGCTTGGATTCAATTCGCCCGTGGGCAGAAGCGGAAAGTTTTCCACTCTGCTCAGAGAAATCGGAAAACTGTGCACGCCCACGACCGGGAGCTGCGTGACGCCGCCGCAGAAGACGAACATGCGTGTTGTATCACGCCTTTCCAATGAAAGCTGAACTCCGCCTCCGAACGAATTGTGCTGGCCTGAATAGAATTTCGAATCAATCGTCACAGCCGAATTGGCGGGCCACTCCAGGGACGGCACTCCCTCCAGCACCCCCGCTGTCCCTTGATCGTACGCTCTCCCTAATTCGCCTGTGTTGTACACCGTCTGCCGGAGCATCCCGCGCGAGTGCACTTCGAATCGCCGCTGCTGGGCGGCAAGCGTGGCAACGAACAGACACAACGCCGCTGCAATAAGAGCCGTTTTCTTCATCGCTGACGCCTTCCTGCTAGAAATTGATAACCATGCCGATATTGAGACTGCGTGGAGCGTTGTCATAAATCATGAATGATTGGTCGACCAGAAACCCGAGGTGATTGATGTCTTCGGTGTACCGGATCGATTCCGGATCCAGTACATATTTTTCAATGTTGCGATTCTCGGTAATTGTCCCGCTTGCATTGTCGCGCGCATTGGCGAAGATTGCCTGATACGAGAGAATGCGCTGATTGAAGAGGTTCAGAACTTCGACATACACCGACAGCCGGCTTCCTATCAGCTTCGCGAAGTCCTTTGTAATTCTCAGGCGGGTGCCGTATTCATTGGGGGACCTGCGGTTATAGAGCTGCCCCAATCCCTGATCGTCGTACGTATAGGGACGGCCGCTCCGGGCGAACGAGTACACCGAGAATTTCATCTCTTCGAGCGGATAGATGCCGTAGATTTCCGGTCCCTCGTTTTTCTCGAGCGCGAGTACCGCCGTGAGCACAAGATTGTGCGTGCGGTCGAAGTCGAGGAGGACGTCTTTGGGGCTCGGAAGGACCGTCGAGCTGTTTTCATAGAACTTGGGGGACTCGTTGAAGGGTGTAGAATTCTTCCCCGTCGAAACACCGTATGTGTAGTTGAGCGAGCCTGTCAGCATTCCTCTCCGTTTTGCAGCCCCGATCTTGAATCCCCTTATGTCGGCATAGTCACGATTCGCAAATGTGGAATAGCCATTCCCATCCTGATCGAAAAAGAAGGCTTGCTGGATGAGGTTCTTCACATCCTTGTAGTATCCGCTCACGTCGATGGTGAACCCTTCACCAAGTCCCTGGGTCACGCCGATATCGTAGCTGTTCGTCACCTCGGGGCGAAGCCGGGGGTTGCCCAGAATCATTTGAGCGAATCCCGTCCTGGGGGTCTGCTGAAGCACTGTTCGATTCAGCGGGGGGCGCTGAACGAACGTGCCATAGTTCACGTGGAAGACCGTGTTGATCGTTACGGGGAACGAGATTCCGACACGCGGCTGCAACCTTCCCAAAGTCGGCGTCTCATCTTTGAGGGCGCGCGTCATGTCGATCACGTAGCTTGTATCATTGGTGTAGTAGCGAAACGGTGAAAACTGGTCCGCGTAGTACTGCACATTCTGGTCCCACAGGTCCAGCCGAAGACCGATGTTGGCGATCATTCCCTCAAACTCCATTTTGTCCGAAACATAGAGTCCGGCTTCGAACGGAGATGCGGAATACACTTCCATCCTCGGGGAGGAGGACTTCACAGAGCGCCTGTTGTTCACGTCCACCTTGTGCATGTTCATCTGAAGGCCGGCCGAGAGGAGGTGTGACGTGCTGAGCTGACTGGTCATCGATCCGTCGATGCTCGTCGTTGTCGTCTTTTCATCACGGAAGGTGTCGTACAAATTCCCAAAGTAGAAATTGTCCGGGGCGCTTGAGCTCGAATACACCGACCAGATCTTGTCACCGGAATACCCCGAAGGATCGATTGCGGGGCAGCCGTCAACCTGATCGTTCCGAAGCGTGTTGAGCTTCAACTCGTAAAACGTGGAAGTACTCGGGGTATATGTGAATCGTACGCCAAGCTGGAGGTTGTTTGTTTGACGGCTCCCCAGGGCCAGCATCTGATCCCAGGTCCAGCTGTAGAAACCGTTTGTCCTGGTCGATCGGAAGACATTCTCCTGTTCGTTCCGATAAGCTCCGCTCAATCGTGCGTTGATGCCGTCGCCCAGATCATGGACAATGTTGCCCATGAAGGATCTCGATTTGTTCGGCTCTTCCGTCGGCAGGAACGCCCATTCATTCTCTGCGCGAATTGCGAGGAATATCCGCGTATCCTCGTCCAAGGGGCCGCCCACGGTCGCCTCGCCCCACGTATCGATCAAATTGTCGTAGCTCTTCCCATATTGCCGTTTTCCCTGAAGGCGCCAGAGCGTATAGGCGATCTGGGCAAGTGTTGTTGAATCTCTCCCGTACCGGGAATCGAATCCATTCCCAATCGTCGAGAAGAACGGCGCGGGATTCTGGGCATTCGGATTGTTCGCCTTCCATTTTTCCCAGGAATTGAGAATTTGCAGATAGGGCTGTCCGTTCGGATCCCAAACGCTCGGACCGAAGTGTTTCCGTTGCGGCAACCGCATTTGCGATTCGACCCGGGCCGTCCATTTATCGGATCTCCCCTCTTTCATGGAGATATTCACCACGCCCGATTGGGCATTCCCGTATTGAGCCCCGAAGCCGCTCGTGATCACTTCCACCTCTTCAATGGCACTCATGATCGGAGTGAACGACGTGGTGTGATCCAGCGGGTTGACAATACCCATTCCTTGCAGGACGTACAGTTCTTCGCCTTCTCTGCCGCCCCGAAAATGACTGTCGGAAACATCGCTCGAGAGCTCAAGGACCTGTGACAGGTCGCGCACGCCGGGAATTGCAGTGATCTCCTCGCCCCGACGAATGTCGCTCGTGGAGGTCTTTTCCCGCTCAACGTCGGGCCGCTGGGCAACGACAACAACCTCCCCCTCCAGTTCTATGGCGGTCTCTTGAAGTGCGAAGTCGAGAGAAGTTGTCCGGCTAACGTGGACAATGACATTGCTCAAGGTCATCGTTTGATATCCGAGAATTGAGGCCGTGACCTCGTATGTACCGGGGGGGATATTCAAGATGAAGAAACTCCCATCAAGGTCGGTTGCAGCCCCCATGGTTGTTCCCTTAATGACCACATTGGCGCTTGGGAGAGGCGCCCGGGAGTTTTTGTCCAGCACGATTCCCGACACCTTGCCGTTTTGCGCAATCATGACTTGACTGCAAACGAAGACTGCAATAATCCAACGCCTCATCATGATCCACTCCTGTCGCTATTGTCGTTTTTCAGAAACGGACGCTCTCAAGCGACCGTTTGTCTATTCCGTTTCTTCTGTTGTTGATTTTTTGTCCCTCTTCCCAACCGTTATCGCAGAGACCGGCTTCCCCTCACGAAATCGTTCGACGGTGAGTTCTGACGCGTCGTTTTCCGAATGACGGGTAATGCGATCCTCTCGATCCGCATACGTCACGGTATATGAGCCCGGCCGATTGCCGGCTGTAAAGGAGACGGGGATTTCCTCACTTACCCGACCCGGCACCAGCAACGTGGCAAAGCTCACACGGCTCTTCCCATCCTTCTCAATCCAGACCGCCTTCTTCCCTGCAATCGTGTGCAGTGACATGGAGGCAGCATCGGTTGAAGGCTGAAGGATCCTTAGCCGGACACCGCTCTTCCCCTCCTGGACCGCCTCTCCGGCTTCTTGTGTGAGCCGGTAATCTCCCTGCCAGATTTGCTGGTACGAATGAAGACCTGGTGAGTCAAAGTCATCAAGCACCAGCCAGTAGTACGGTTTGATAAAAAGAATCGACCGCGAATACTTCACCCCGATTGAATCAAACGCGTTGTGGGATCCCCGGAAATAGTCATAATCCGGCTCTGCTTCCCATGCATGGACCACAGGCTTGGGAAGCTGCAGCCATATTCCAAACCCGGTCTGCGCTTTGTTGGGTCTCCAGTATCGGCCCTGCAGCATTGTGTCAGCAAGCGCAACGTTCTTCACCAGGGAGTTTTTCAGAATTTGGTATGAGGGATCGCTGTAGCGTACGTGATAGGTTGGAAGAAGGACTTGACCGCGGGCATAGAGGATAACCCCGAGGATGCCGCCATGGGTATGATCGGGCTTGTATTGCGCAAGTCCTCCGTCGATGAGCATGTACAGGTCGTCTGTTTTCCATCCTGTGCGCATGACATAGTATCCGGTTTCCTTAAGGCCTACCGAGCCGATCGCAGGGGAGGAAGTTTTCAGATCGGCATACCGTTTTGCTGCGTCCGCATCGAGAAACCAGTACCATGCCGCGGGGAAACGATCACTGCCGAAGAATTTGAATTGCGGCTCCTGAAAGAGAAACGCCCCGAGGCTCATGAACAGAGCTTCCTGGGGCTCCGGAAATTCGGCAGCGTCGGTGTAGGCTTGTACCAGGCCGAACGGCGTACCCGCGTTCACATCGTTCTCGCGGTTCTGCTGTGCATCCTGGCCATCCTGAAGAACGGGGAGGCTCTTCGTCGGCATTGCGAGCGCGGCAACCGCATCAAACATCTTTTTGAAACGAGAGAGATACCAGCCGGGCAGAGAAACGCCATTGAGTTCGGAAATCCTGTATACCCTGAAATAATTGATCATGTCCAGTTTGTGATAATGTGAAGCGCGTTCAAACTGGAATCCGTCGGGCGGAACTTCCTTCTCCATGTGCTCAAGGATGAGCTTGAGAGCCTGGGTGTTCCATTCCTTCATGACGGGAAACTCCGGGTACATGAGGCTCATTTCGTAGAGAGCGCATAATCCGTGGAGTTGATGATTTCCCCAATTGAATTTTCTTGATTGGTCCACGAGCCGCGCGCCGTGAAGCAGGAAAACTTTCAACATGAACGTTTGGTCCTCCCAACGGTAATCCGGAGATCCGAGGAGGAGATGATGCATCAACAACCAGTTGCGTGCCCTGTGCCCGGCATAGAAGCGTTCAAAGATGTCGTTGCCACCCGACTCAGCCTTTCCTGCTTCGTAGTCGGCGACGAAGTCCTTGACATGGTTCATGAGAAAGTCGATGCTCCCTGACTTTTCGTCCTCGAGGAAATGAGAGAGGGCGATATTCTCGGCATACCATTGGCGCGCAAGAAGCCGAACAGTGTTTGGCGTGTGAGGCCTCCCATGAAGATTCTTTCCCGGAACCTGCCAATCGACATCCTGGCCGTAGGTTCGCTTGAATCTGCTTGCACCGGCAAGAATCGCCCTCACCTGCTGCGGATACTCGGATGCGAAGGTGTTCACGCGTTCTTGTACGGTGGAAGGATCGAAGAAGTAGACCCGTGAGCGATGCCCTCCGAAGTATTCTGCAAGAGCCTTCAGGGCATTTGTTGTATCGGAGCTCTTAAGAGCGTTTTGAACTTCGGCGAGTGCTGGGAGGGTGAGGTCGAGGGAGGAGAAGAGTTCCTGATCTGTTACAGCCCGGGCTCGGGGGATCCAGTCGGGCTTCTGGTATGCTCCTGCTGCGTGGAACAGACCCAGCATCAGCAGCATCAGAATTATTCCGGGTAGACGAGGGAGGATCATTTTTTCATCTCAGGATTCTCTCATGGAACGAAGCTCGATGTCAGATGTCATACAGGTTTGAGGAAGAAAGAGGTTATCGTTGATGCTCGGATTCGTGGTTTTGCAGGTTCAACATCTTCCTGATGTGTGATTCAGCAATATTCAGATGATCCCTCATCGCCGTATACGCGCCCTCGGGATCCCGCGCGAGAATTCTCTCGAGGATCTTCCCGTGCCAGATGATGGCAGACTGCTTTGCATCGTCGACTGCTGCGTACACGGAAGATTTGATCTGAGGCATGAGCCGGTGAATCGGTTCGAGGATAATCGGGATGATGGGATTCTCCGAAGCTTTGGCAATATTCAGGTGGAATTCCATGTCGAGGTTTGCAAGGATCAAGAAGCCGCCATCCGTCTTCTTGAGCTCCTCCAGATTCTTTTTGAGCTTGTCCGCGTCCTCGGGCGTGTGGTGAACAGCTGCATCCGCGGCGATCGGAGGTTCGATCACTTGACGCGCGTGAACCAGGTGGAGCGCGTGTTCCTCGGAGAATTGCATCATCAGGTACAGATGCATCGGATCCGTCACGCTGTCAACCGAGATGTTCTTTACGAAAACCCCTCTCCCTTTCTCCACCGTCACAAGTCCCCTTGCGCTGAGCATCCGAACTGCCTCACGCACCGCTGTGCGGCTGACGTTGAACTGCTCACACAATTCGAATTCCGATGGCAGCTTGCTGCTCGGAAGAATTTTTCGTGTCCGTATAGCCTCCTCAATCTTGTCGGCGACGGTTTTGCTGAGAAGATCTCTGTTACCTACTGGTGTAAAGATATTCGGTTCCTCCTGTATGATGTCTGATGTATGTTAGCAAAAGACACCTCAGAATGTCAAGAAAAAACGAGGAAAAAGCGGCAATACTAGAAACGATAATCATTATCGATTTCGGATACCGGGAACGGAGCAAAGATTGTGATGCGGGTTCACGGGTGGACGTGAAGAGCCATCCCCCGGCGTGAGAATTGAGCGAGAAGAAACAGAAGAAACGGCAGATATGCCATGACAAAGGTTGACGCGGGAGAATACCCCCCTTGGTCTAGTATTGAAAGACGTCACCTCCCGCCAGAACCTCCTGACTCTTCTCATCGAACACAGTAACTTTTCCCGTATGCAGTGCGGCCGTGGTCATAATCGTAGCAATCGAATGATCGTACCCGGCTTCCACGGGCCCGTTGGTCGGCTTGCCCGTTCGCAGGCACTCGAGCCAGTTTTTCATATGCATGTTTGTCATCTCATCGACACCCGTCGCGGCGGCAGTTTCCGCCTGGACCGCCGGCGCGCTGAGGTCTGTTTCTGCGAGCAGATTCGGCTCCATTCCCATGTCGGCAGCGTAGCGTTCGGTCAGCCCGCCGTTTGGAGTCACCTTGTTTGTCAGCAGATTCAATTCGCCGCCATTTGAGAAATAGATCTCCTTCACTCCGCCTGCAGAATTGTGCATGCGGGAGGAGTAGAGGACCTGGAATCCCTTCAGGGGATCGTCCTTCGGCCCGTAGTCGAATACTGCGGTCATCGTATCGTTGTTTGTTCTTCCGTCTTTCCACACATAGAGCCCTCCATTTGCAACGACACTCCGCGGATATCGATGCCCGCTGAACCAGTGAACCGTGTCAATCTGGTGACACATCCACTGACCGGGGATTCCCGATGAATAGGGCCAGAACAAACGGTACTCCACATATTTACTGGCATTCCACGGCTCCATGGGACGATTGAGAATGTACCGCTTCCAATCGGTATCCGATTCCTTGATGCCGGCGACCAGCTGTGGGCGCCTCCACCGGCCGGGCTGATTCACATTCCATGTCATTTCCACCATCGTGATGTCGCCAAATTTTCCGGACTTGATGTAATCTGCGGCAGCCCGATAGTTCCGTCCGCTCCTTCGCTGAGATCCGATCTGAACAATAATGCCGGCATCCTTTACCGCCTTCAATGCCTTTCGGTTGTCATCCATCGTTTCAGCAAACGGCTTTTCCACATACGCATGTCGTTTCGCCCCGGCAGCTTCCACCGTGTGAAGAGCATGCTGAAAGTCCGCGGTTGAAATAATCACTGCCTCCACGTCCTTGTCTGCATAGAGCTCGTCGTTGTTTCGGTAGAGCCGGACTGACTTTCCCGTTTTTTCCCGGAAGAACGCAGCTCCTTCTGTGCGGCGGCGATTCCAAATGTCCGACACCCCGATGATTTCACAATTCAATTCCTTCGCATGATTCAGGAATGCCGGAATGAGGGCATCTTTTGCACGGTCGGAAAATCCGACGATGCCGACGCCAATTCTGTCATTAGCGCCGAGGATTCTCCGATAGTTTACTGCATTCAACACAGCAGGGCCTATCAAAACGCCCGCCGCTCCAAGGGCAGATTCCTTCAGAAACCTTCTTCTCGATCTGTTCATTTCATGCTCCTCTCTCTTCATTTCAGAGTGCGTATCTTGATGTTCATGAATGAGACCTCATCTCCGTGATCCTGGAGCAGAATATTCCCCTCCTTCAGTTCTCCAAAATTCGGCCAGATCGTGTACTTACTGTGGGAGACCAGAGCTTTCCACATCTGGTTTCCGCGTTCGTACTCGACCACTTTGAATCCGTTGAGCCAGTGCTCGACATGCGTCCCTTTCGCCACGATGCGCGCCCGATTCCAGATTCCAACACCGTTGAACCGTTTTCTAACGGGCGGGATCAGATCATAGAGCGCGCCGACCGTCCTGTTTCCGTTCACCCCGAGTTTTGCGTCCGGGTGTTTTTCGTCGTCCAGAATCTGATACTCGGGCCCGATGGCCGATCCCTCTGCCTTGTTCAGGTCCGGATCGACGAAGTACTTTATCCCGCTGTTTGCCCCTTCTGTGATCCTGAAATCGACGATCAACTCGAAATCGGAGAACTTCTCGATGGTGACGACATCGCCTCCGTGCCGCGCTTCCCCGCCCCCGGACGAGACAACACTGAGGAGCCCATTGTCCATCTTCCAACCGTATTCCGGAAACCGGTCCAGCCTTGCCCCCCGCCATCCGTTCGCAGTCTTCCCGTCCCAAAGCAAGCGCCAACCGCTCTTCTGCTCATACGCCGTGAGCGTATTTGGAATGAAATTCTCTTCCGGCACCGATCCGTCATCCCTGGTTCGGAATCGACCGGGGTTTACCGTCAGAATTCTGATGTTCCTCCAATAGACTTTCCGACCGGCGAGGGTGCTGTCCGTTCCGATGGAATGGACCTGAAGGCCGATGAAACCTTCCGGACTGAGGTTATCTTCAAGCCTGACACATTGGATCCCGTTGAGCCAGGTCCTGATCGAGGATCCAACAGCTTCCACACGAACCTTGTTCCACCCATCCTTCCTGAAAGCCTTGCGGGCCTTTGGATTCCCGTCGAGCGTGTACAGCCATCCGCGGTATCGCTCGTCATAGATACCGCCACTCCACGCTCGATCAGACGGGTCGATTTCCACCTGATATCCGTACACCCGTCCTTCCCGGAAACCGGGATCCCGGTGACTTCGGAACTGAACACCTGAGTTCGACTCCCCCTCAAGTCTCGTTTCAAACTCCAGAATGAAATCGGCGAACGTTTCGTCCGTACAAAGAAAACTGTTTTGCGAATTCGGCACCGTCTCTCCGACAATCATTCCTTTCTCAACCTTGTAAGGAGCCGAGCCATTCAACTGCGTCCATCCGGTCAGGTCTTTCCCGGTAATGCGTCGGCTCAATGGAGAGATCTTTTCAACGGGAAAGACCTGACCGG
>DATDRF010000284.1:0-5860 GCA_035291905.1 Bacteroidota bacterium | reverse complement strand
CTGAAGCATGTATGGAGAATCTCAACGGACGGAACAAGGAGCATCGTCGTGAGAGGTGTTCACACCCACGAGCTCTATTTGGACGACAAGGACAACCTGTTCGGAGAGCACTTATGGTATGAGGGAGAAAGGACGGATAAGTGGGGACATCGCGTGTGGCGACTGAGTTCGGATGGCAACCTCGTTGACATTATCCCCGCGCGGCAGGGTTTCCTTGAGAATTACGACGACTTCCATTTTGCGCATGACGGGAAAGGGGCGTCGTATTGGACAGTGGGCGGAGAAGTCACAACGGTCAGGAAACGGTCGCCGGATGGCAAGGTGACGACGCTGGCGACTTATGCTTTTCGGAATGTCCGACAAATGACGGTGGCGTACGACGGGACTGTCTATCTCGTCGATCTTCACGACCTCCTCTGCATTAATCCCGACGGAACTGTACACACGGTGGTAAAGAATCTGGCCGAGCGGCGTCGGTCTTTTCTTCTCACGGTCGATACCCATGCCATCATGGGACTTTGGATGGGGCCAAACGGGTGGGTCTACGCGGCGGTTCCCTCCGATGGCGCCGTAAAAAGAGTCCATCCCGACGGAAGAGTTGAAATTGCCGCACGGAGTTCTTTCGGCTGGAAACCCTCTGGAGGGCTTGTTGCTCCAAACGGAGAATTGTGGATTCTGGAGTACTCGACAATCAACGCGTTGCGGGTTCGGTGCATCAGAACAGACGGGAGTTCGATAATCTTCGATTAGAATGCTCCATTTCCCCGTATCTCTTTCTTGACATTCCTCCCCTCTTTTGGTAGCTTTTCACGAATCGCAATTCCAAAAAACATCTCCTCCCTCATCAGTTCTTACTCAGGATTGTCCCATGAAGACTTCGCGATCGATCATCGCCCTTTTAATGGCGGCATTTTTGATCCTCTCCTGTTCTCAGCGTCAATTCGACGCACCGTATTTCCAGAAGGATGAAGCAGCTGCGATTCAAAGCGGCGGCGTGAGGATCATCCCGATCGAAACGCCCAAGGGAAAGTTCAGGGTGTGGACGAAGCGATTCGGAAACAATCCCCGCATCAGGCTCCTCCTCCTTCACGGCGGGCCGGGATCAACGCACGAATACTTCGAGTGTTTCGAAAGCTTCCTGCCGCAGGAACAGATCGAGTTCATTTACTATGACCAGCTCGGTTCCGCGTTTTCGGATCAGCCGAAAGACAGGGACCTTTGGCAGGTCGATCGCTTTGTCGAGGAGGTTGAACAGGTGCGTAAGGGCCTCGGCCTCGACAGCACAAATTTCTATCTCCTTGGCCATTCGTGGGGCGGGATTCTGGCTATGGAATACGCACTGAAGTATCAGCAAAATCTCAAGGGCCTGATTATTTCAAACATGATGGCAAGCGCCCCTGAGTATGACGCATACGCTGACAATGTGCTGGCGAAACAAATGGATCCCGATATTTTGAAGGAGGTCAGAAGCCTCGAGGCGAAGAAGCAATTCGCGAATCCGCGTTACATGGAAATTCTGATGGAACATTTTTACACGAAACACATTCTGCGCAGGAACCTCGAGGACTGGCCCGACCCGGTGAACCGCGGCTTCGCGAGGATCAACCAGGAACTGTACGTTACAATGCAGGGACCGAGCGAATTCGGACTTTCAGGGAGACTGGAACAGTGGGATCGAAAAGCGGACCTGAAGAACATAGCCGTGCCGACGCTTGTGATAGGGGCACAATACGATACCATGGATCCCGAGCATATGCAATGGATGTCGACACAAGTGCAGAACGGAAGCTACCTGTACTGTCCCGACGGAAGTCACCTGGATATGTATGACGACCAGGAGAGATATCTTGCGGGGCTTATCAGGTTCCTCAAGGAAACGGACGCGGGAGCAAAGGCGGTTCAGTTTTAATTGGAAATGAAGACCAAGAACTTACCGCTCCTGGAACGCGATTCAATCAAGGCACTGAAGAGACTGCTCGACACGCTCGAGAAAGGATTCGGCGACCTTCCCTCTTTCAAGAGAGCGAAGATGCCTTCTCCTGCGACGGAAAGGGTGCTCGTCGAGGCCGCAAAGCGTCTCCGGGACAATTTCCCCTACTTCCATCCTCTCTATGCCGGCCAGATGTTGAAGCCTCCCCACCCCGCAGCCCGCCTCGCGTATGCACTTGCCATGTGGATCAATCCGAACAACCATGCGCTGGATGGAGGGCGGGCAAGCTCGGCGATGGAGAAAGAGGCTGTCGCGCAGATCGCGGCTATGGTCGGATGGAAGTCGCATTTGGGTCATCTCACCGGCGGCGGGACAATGGCAAATCTCGAGGCGCTTTGGATCGGAGGCCGGGTCAATCCGGGAAAAACGATACTGGCCTCGGACCAGGCCCACTACACACATCGCCGCATCACAGGAGTCCTCGGGCTTCCATTCGAGTCCGTCGCAACCGATCATCGCGGCCGGATCAGCCTGGAGTCATTGGAATCAAGACTCAAGCGGGGTGGAGTCGGTACGGTGGTTGCAACAGTCGGGACAACTGCGACGGGCGCCGTGGATCCTTTGCCGGAGATTTTGGCGTTGAGGGAGCGCTACGGTTTTCGGCTTCACGCGGACGCTGCGTACGGCGGCTACTTTGTCCTCGCCGGCAACCTGGCGCCCGACACATCAAAGAGCTTTGAGCGCCTGAGCGAGGCCGATTCGATCGTGATTGATCCTCACAAACACGGCCTTCAACCCTACGGATGCGGCTGCATCATCTTTCGCGATCCGGGAGTCGGGAAATTCTACAAGCACGACTCCCCCTATACCTATTTCAGTTCCAACGAACTCCACCTGGGTGAAATAAGCCTCGAATGCTCCCGCGCGGGAGCGTCGGCGGTCGCTCTCTGGGCGACCCAGAGGCTTCTTCCGCTAAGGCGAAAGGGGGCTTTTTCAAGAATGCTCGAAGCCTCCCGCAGTGCCGCCCTCGCACTGCACAGAAAGATGCATTCGGGCGGGCTATTCATCACATCCACTCCTCCGGAATTGGATATTCTCGTCTGGATACCGGCCGCGGGGACGGTCAGTGAATCCTCCTCGCTGTCTCGTTCTGTTTTCGATCGGGCCGCCAAACACAACCTCCATCTCGCCCTGGCCGAACTGCCGACAAAGTTCTTTGACCTTGCGGGTGCGGGAATCATGAGAGACAGTGAGACGGTCACAGCTCTACGCTCCGTCCTCATGAAACCGGAACATCGCGACTGGGTCGACGAAATCTGGAGGATTCTGGAGATTTCAGCGAACAAGGAATCACGGGGAAAGGTCAAGCAGTCGAAACAAAGCGGGCGAACGAAATAGGGCTTGTGAAACAGTCAAAATCTCGGTAATTCTAAGGTGTCTTATCCCACCACTTTCTCATCACTCTGCAGGATCAGCATCTATGGAATCAGAACGGCTCTACCGCGGCATCTTCTATGCCGGAAGCGCATGGAATTTCCTGGCCTCTGTTCCCACCATTTTCCTTGTTGGGTCCCTGCCCACCATCATCGGCATTGACGCTCCCAACTATCCCATTTTCGTCTATTTCAATCTCATGACCGTTTCGATGTACGGCCTGGTGCAGTTCGCCGTTGCCAGAAATCTTGCAACGGCTCGCCCCTACGTCAAGATCCTTGTGGCGGCAAAACTTCTGACCGTCCTCTTCTTTGTGCTCGGGGTGGCGTTCCTGAAGATGCCCGGCGAACTTACTGGATTCCTCGGACCTGGAATATTCCTGGACCTCGTTTTTGGAATCCTTTTCTGGCGTTACCTTGCTTTTTCGGCAAGGCAGGCGGTCGCCGGTCAATGACCGGATTGGTCGACGGGATTGTCGACGAACTATTTCCTCAAATACTCGCTCCGCAGCTCCGAATAGACTTCGGCCAGTGAATCGATTGTTTTCTCGTAGTCGTGGAGGTTGACCTCTCCGTTGAAGGCCCCGATCGCCTTGTCATCGAGCTCATCCAGCAACCGCACCCAATCTCCCCAGGCGTGCAGATTGTCCAGCCTCCCCGGATAGAGCCGGCCGAATTCTTCCACCATGTAGTGCTGTGAGCGGTTGATGGAAAAGGCCCCTTTCTCGTCCGCCGCGACGATGGCGAAGGGGACGATCATATCCTCGGAAATCGGATCAAGCGTAAGGCGCTTTCCGAATCCCGCCCGCGCCTCCAGCCATTCCTTCGTACCCACTACGCCAATGGAGGGGTCGGCGGGATACCATTCATTTTCCTTGCTGTCGTATATTTCAATCCACACGTGATCGTTATGATGGCGGCCGAAGACGGAAAGCCGATTCCCCTTTTCCTTCACTTTGGCCCGCGCAGTCTCTCCGCGCGCAGGGGTCTCTTTATGGATATTGATCTCCCGTACACGCCTCATGCGGATGTCGATTTCCTTCATCGCAGCCACGGCGACCATGGCCAGTTCGTTGCAGTTTCCTCCTCCGCGGTTGATGATCTCCGGCACAGTCCTTTGCTGATAATCCGTCGCCTTCCACTCCAGGTGCTCTGCCAGCCAGCGGACAATCATCCGGGCCTGGCCCAGCTCTGAAGGAGCGTTCCCTGTAACTTCCCCCGCAAACGCTTTCAAGTCCTTTCTCAGAAGATTATACAGATCCCTGTCTTTCTGAGACGTGAGCTTTTCCTGACCCAGGGCAGCGGAAATCAGAAAGAGCACGGCAAGGAATATTCTCATCGATTCTCCATTTGTGCTGTGTCTAGTCTTTAAGACCGGAAATAGCCAAAAAGGTTGGGACCTCGGAAGGTTACACAGAGAACACTGAGAAGTCACAGAGAGCACGGAGAAGCATCCTCTGTGTTCTCTGTGCACCTTTGTGCTCTCTGTGTAATGTTTTTCACCAAGTTTCCCTTTTTCTGTTCGTTCCCCTATATTTGTCTCACCATCAACTTTCCTACTTGGGGGGATCTATGTATCAGCTCAATCAGTTGTCAGGCTCCATCATTGGGGCAGCAATCGAAGTCCATAGGATTCTTGGCCCGGGTCTGCTGGAATCGGCCTATGAAGAATGCTTGAGCCATGAATTGACCAGCCGGGGGTTATCTATTGATAGACAGAAACCCGTGCCAATCATCTTCAAGAATATCAAGCTCGATTGCGGATACAGAATAGACATTCTTGTGGAACGACAAGTTGTACTCGAACTGAAGTCCGTCGATGCCCTCATCCCCGTCCACGAAGCTCAAATCCTGACATACATGAAATTCTCTGAAAAGAAATTGGGGCTTCTCATTAATTTCAATGTAAAGACATTGAAGGAAGGATTGCGACGGTTCATCTTCTGAATGGTTCCTCTGAGGGTTACACAGAGATCACGGAGAAGTATCCTCTGTGTTCTCTGTGTAATGTTTTTCACCTCGGAAGGTTACACAGAGAACACTGAAGAGTCACAGAGAGCACGGAGAAGCATCCTCTGTGTTCTCTGTGCACCTTTGTGCTCTCTGTGTAATGTTTTTCACCGCGGAAGATTACACAGAGGGTACAGAGAAAGATAGACTCTATTCATTCTCCTTTTTCTGATCCTGAATCCTGTATTCCTTTTTCTCTTTCTGGTCTTTCAACATATCCTCCGGGTTGTCAATGTCGGGCGAATCATGCAGTGCCTTCCAATCGAACTTCTCGTCAAGCGGAGTGAGAGCCTTATGCGTATCGAAGATTCTCAAATCGGGCGGGAGGGCAACATAATGAGTGAGATCCGGGGTTTCCGTGAACATGTCCGAGAGATCTGTCGCACCTGCATCGTACTGATTCAGATACGGCAAGCCCAGGATATTAAAGAACGTTTTAAAGATGCTCCCGAAACTGTAGTGAACCTTGCTGACGTAGTTCTTTTTT
>DATDRF010000283.1:0-4981 GCA_035291905.1 Bacteroidota bacterium | reverse complement strand
AACTGCGTCCATCCGGTCAGGTCTTTCCCGTTGAAAAGATCTCTCCATTGAGCCGACGCATTACCGGGCCATAATCCCGCTACCGTCAAGAATATGATCATGAAGTGTTTCATAGGTACGCCTTTCCAAGACGATGAACTTCGACATCCATCAATGGAGATTCGAGATTCGATATTCTCGATATCTCATAAACAACAATATCAAATATCGAATACTCAATGTCGAATATCCAAGTTCTGCAGAGGACTTCTGCATTCTACATTCGATGTCGGACATTGGACATTGTTTTCTTGCCAATGACCTTAAAACTACTCCTTCGACAGGTATTTCAGCATTGCGGCCCGATATTCTGCGTAATCATCCGCCGGACTCCAGCTCTTGCTTTCAAGGTACCGGCGAATGTACTTTGGATGATCGATCACTCCCCCGCCCCCCTCAAATATGTTCGAAAGCAGGACGCCCGTTGTTCCCTTTCGGGCCATTCTGACTCCCGGGTCTGTATGTCCCTGCAACGGCGGAAGCCGAAGACAATGTGCAATCATGATGGCAATATCAGGGGTTTCCGCATAGGGGATTGTTGCCCCTTTCTTGATTCCCGGCCCGTAGAAATTAAGATATGATTGCCACGACGACAACGTCGCAGGAGAATGGTCGCTTCGCTTTGTCATTCCCATGCCGTGATCGGAGGAGACAATCACGTAGCTACTGTCCCAGACTCCGCCATCCTTCAATGCTTTGATAAGTCTTCCAAGGAGGCCGTCGGCAACAAGGATGGCTTTTTGATAAGGGGAATCGGCCTTCAGTTTATCTTCAGGACCCGTCCAACCCCTCCGAAGCTCCTGGAGATGGATCGAAAGGAGACGAGCATTGTTATTATTGAAATGATCGAGAGCAAAACGAATGACAATGGAATCGGTGTTGCTTGCGGCATGCACGTAGTCGGCGGTGGAAAAGACTTTGTAGTTTTCGGCACTCCCGGCAAATACCGATCTAATGCCGACGCGTCTTGCGGCCAGAAAGAGATCATCCATGTCTCTTGACTCGAAGAGGTGGGTGCCGGTATGCATCGCAACGTTTGGAGGCGAAGCCGTTCCCCAAGGTGACGACCCATCAGGGAGGAGCGCGCGTCCTGACGGGCTCGTGCAATACGCCTCCTCGGCCCAGACGCCGTTCTCAAAGAGGAACTTCAGGTTTGAAGCCCCGTGCGTCATTGCTGCACGTGCCGCATCGCTTTGGAGTCCATCGATGACGAAGAGCACAACCGTCGTTCTCGATCCCTGAGAGATCGCTTCACATGATAGGAGAATTGAAATGAGCGATACCGCGAACCGCAAGGAGATCGCATTTATCAACGTTTTCATTTGAGTCTCTTTCGACAACGGGATATCAGTTTTTCAGCACATATCCGCCAACAGCTTTCTCAAAGACCCATCGATGTTCTTTTTCGCCCGTACCGAAGCTGACTTGCACCTCTCCCGGTTTGGACTGCATGATCCTGGCGGTTTTTGCAAGTGGCCCTGCTTCCTTCGGATCGTCAAGGGGCGCAACGATCGTCCCAATGAGAGTGACGTTGGATCGTGCTTTGGTGACCGTTCCAAAGAAGGGGATCCAGTCGAGGCTTGCATTTTCCGTTACTGCAACGGCCGGAAGCTTGTCTTCGCCGATGGTAAACGTGTTTTCAAGAACGACCGGAATCAGCACAAGATGATGCCTGTTTCCGGAAGAGAACACAACGTGGTCAGGAAGTACCCTGTATTCGACGCTCGCCCGTTGAAATCCGACGCCTGGTTCCCGTTCATTCGATGATCGTCCGGGCGCCCTTCCGGGGAAGAATCGGGCCTCTATTTTCGAACCAGGGGCTGCATCAACTTCGTCCAACACAAGCGTCACGTCAGGCTTTTCCAGTACGATCGACCGTCTCCATTTCTTCAATTCCCTGCCCGGATAGGCGTGCGTGGGATCCATCAGTACATAGTCCCGCTTTTCGCCGGTCTGAAACGTGAGGATCTCCCCCCCTATTCCTTGTTTCCACGGCTTGTTCTTGAGCTTGGCCGGGATCTGTTGTTCATCATTCACAAAAATAAGGTTATGACCTGCACTGGAAGCATACGGATACAACCAGCGGTCTTCGTTGAAATACTGCTCGTCGTATCGCATTCGGCCAATATCGCGAATAAACGGAATTCCTTGCCATGTCAGGATGAACTGCCCGCAATCAAGATGACCGTGATGAGGATCGTCGTTGTACCCGGTTTTGCAGGCTATCGTGACCGTCGACGGATCAAGGAAATCGCTTCGCATGACCGCCCAGTTGATGCTTTGAAAGATCTTCGAATGTTCTTTTGGTGCCGCGGGAGGAACGGTTCCCCTGGGCCAAATGATGTCGAAGATATCTTCACCCTCACCAAGGAAGGTCTCGCGGTACCAGGCGCCCGTTGCGTTGCCGGTTTCTGCAACAAGTTTGTTGACACTACCGGTGAAGCCGACGGGGCCTCCGCCGCTGTCCTCAAAGTTCGCAGTAAGCGTATAGAGAACAAAATCCAGTGGCGTACTCTTGATTCTTTCGTGCTTAAAGAGATCATACTTCCCGTTCGTAAGGCGCTTCAGCGCATCCATGAAGACTGTACTCCAACGCATCATAAATCCGTAATAGCCCCGTCCTTCCTGCCATCCCCCATCCGGGCCGATCTGGTCGAACGTAAGACCAAGGCGCGTGTAAGCCTCCGAGACAACATCGAGAATCTCAGGGTGCTCCGGCGCGAGGGCCAACGCCGTCACCCCGAGGCCCGAGAAGCAGATGGCCGACCAGTTGCAGCGGTAGGAAGTCGACCACCAAAAGAAATCATAATTGCCGCGGACCCTTGTGATCGCATTTTCAAGTAGCGCTCCCCTGATCTTGTCCTTTTCGTGCTTGCTCAGGACCGGATAAAGCCAGTCATAGACCGTTGCAAGGTTGATGGCTCTTGCGGCAGCCGTGATATCGTACGAGAAAACCACCTGATCGTCCGGAACATTCCATGGCCAGACCCGAGGGTAAATAATGTCGAAGGTGTGAGCAGGGTTGACCCAGCTGCGGAGATCACAGATAGCGAGCGCAAACTCCGCCGCCTTCTTCGCGTACCGCTCTTCGCCGGTCATCTGATACAGGAAGGCCAATGTCACGGCTCCCCTGGTTATTTCGCCGGCGTATTGTGATGCTTCGTCCGCTTCAGCTGCGTACCGAGGGTGTTTCGGAGAAAGCGGAGCGGGGTCTCTCACAGGTACAAAGAGAAAGCGATGCCCTTCGGCAAGGAGAGCCGCCATGATCGTCTTTGGTTCTTTCGCGGATTGAATCCGTTGCTGCAGGGCCTTCTTTTCCTCGCCGTTGAAGAAAAGGTACGGATGCTGCAGCCTCTCGGGTCTGATGCTCTTTGCGATATCGTCCCTGGTTGGTTGTCCAAAAGACGATGCCGCCATTGAGAGAAGAATTGTGAATGCCGCGCAGGATCTTTGTAATTGTTTCCGGGTTGTATGAGAGATTTTCATGTTATTCCATTCTGATGAAACCTTCTGGCTCGACGCGGGCTGGAGTTATTCGGATTCGGCCGATTGCCCCTTTGAACCAGTATCTCTTGTTCTGTCTGACTCCTATCGATGTCCTTCCGCCGGAGAATGCTTTGAAGGGAATTCCGCCGTGCAGTTCGGGCCTTCCATTGACGAACACCTCCATCCGGCTATCACGAACGACAACGGCGACGTGGTACCACAAACCCAGAGGATGAAGTCTTTCTTTGTCGATGAGCGTCAGCGCCGAATCCCCCGACCTGATGTGGGCATCGAGGTACCACTCGTTCCCGGTGGTAAGCCTGGTTTCCAGCATCACGCGGTCCCTGCTCATTTCCCCCATATGCAAAAACCGCTGCTCGGGGAGGCCCCCCGAGTCGGGACGGAAGAGCACCTCCAGGGTAAATGCATCGAGACCGGCAAGCGGATTATGCTCCAGAAAAAATCCATCGCTCACTCCGTCAAAGAAGACTGCAAGCCCATGGGGAGTTTCAATCGTCGCGGGATTCCCGGACCGGTCGATGGCCACCTGGGCGGAGTCGTTCATCGATGCGAGATTCCATTCAACAACGCCAGACTTCTTCCCCTCCTGGAAGACCACCGCAACCGGGAGAGCGACACAAACAAGCGCGCAAAGATTTCTGAACATTCAATTACCCCGAGCCTCAATAGTGATATATGCCCCCTTGAAGTCCTGGTTTCGTGCTTCCACCACCGTGGGGCCGGAGCCCGGTTCGACTTCGATTCGTGCCTCACCGTTTGCCATTTCAATGATGGAACTCCCCGTTGGAGTTCCGTAATTCTCGAGAACCTGTCCGGATCCTTCCGAAGCAAAATAGATTCGTTTGTTGTAGTCGAGACACCGGCGGCCGTTCTTGTCGACCGCCCGGGCGACTACCATGAAATTTCCATTCCCAAGTCTTTCGCTCGAGATTTCCACCCGATCCGCAACATCATTCCTTGTGAATGAGTAGTTCAATTGAATTCGATCCTCTGTCACCCTTCTGCCGTCCTTGTATCCTGTCGCGATCATCGTGTTCGACCCTTCAGAAAAAGGAACCATCCAGGTAAGACCCCCCGCCGGGAATTTCCCCGGTACACGCTTCTTCGTCCCAAGACTCGACCCGGCGAGGGAGAGCTCGACTTCTTCACAGTTACTAAAGACGTTCACCTCGCGGGAGACATTGGGAGGGCCGGTCCGCTCGGTCCATGTGTGAGACTCGATGTAGCAGAATTCCGGAGAACTGGTCCAGTAGCTTTTGAAGACGTAATAAGCATCTTTTGGCCTCCCTGCCCGATCGACGAGCCCTTTTTGATTCACGTACGGCATGGGGTTCTCGGGCCTGAGCGGAGTCGGGAAATCTTTGAATGCCCATTGCGCCGCCCCGGTGAACCAATCAAGCGACTCCGACACGCCGAGCATCCAGTCAAACAGATC
>DATDRF010000282.1:0-14033 GCA_035291905.1 Bacteroidota bacterium | reverse complement strand
TTCTTATTGACGGAAAGCGCTGAAATCGAGGCTTGAAACGAATAAGGCTCGTCATCCCACATCCAACCCTCACCCCAGGAGAGGTCGTCGAAGTATGATGCATCGGCGACAATATTCCCGGTAACCTTCTTGATCCCGATTGACTTCATTTGCCGGCTCAGGGTGTCGAGATTATAGATCGTCAGGTCAGGATCACCCATTCCCTTGAGGTAGAGGTTGCCGTTCACTGTCCCGTCCGGCGTGAGACTGTCGGCGAAGACAGAGGTGTGAAACACGTAGCCGGTCCCAAGAATCTTCAGCGCCGTCGAAGTTGTGAGGAGCTTCATGTTCGACGCCGGCCTCATCAGGATCTTGCTGTCGCGCTCGTAGAGCGTATCGCCCCGATCAAGCGACACGATCATGACGGACGCGCGCGTTGGCGTGAACACGGAATCTGCAAGGACGCGGTCAATGTCGTACCGAAGGGCCTCGAGAGGAGTATCGGGTCGGGTCGCGATGCCTGTGCCTGCACATCCAGCGAAGAGGATGAAGAACGGGAGGATCCTGGTGGGAACGCGGAAATTCATCGGCGGTCAATGTGGAGTGAAATGTCCAAAGATGCAAACGAATCACCTTTGTGATCTTCGTGTCTTCGTGGTTAGTGCTGTTTGAAACCACAAAGGCACACCTGCGTGCCGAAACAAATACAGCCCCGCACTTCGGTGTGCAGGCACAAAGAACACCAAGGATCACCGATTGAGCGTCGTTTTCTTGACTGCCTGTCAAAAATGGGGTATATTCCTAATATCTTTATCCACAAGAGAGAGGTTTAAGCTCGCATGCTTCAGTTTTTCAAGAAACTCTTCGGTTCCAAACACGAGCGCGACATCAGGCCCCTTTATCCCCGGGTGACCGAAGTCAACCGTCACTATGAGCAGTTGCGTGACCTCTCCGAGGAACAACTCAAAAACAAAACCGTTGAGTTTCGAGCCAGGATCAAAGAGGGAACGAAGGAACTTGAAGATTCTATTGCCGAGAAGAAGGAGTTGCTGAAGGAAAAGGACCTTCCCTTTGACGAAAGAGAGCAGCTCTACAACGAGATCGACGAGCTGAACAAACAGCTTGACGAACGGATCGATCAGATTCTTGACGAATTGCTCCCGGAGGTCTTCGCCGTTGTGAAGGATGCCTGCCGGAGACTCGTGGGAGAGATGTGGGAGGCCGCAGGGAGCAAAGTAATGTGGGACATGGTTCCCTTCGATGTTCAGTTGCTTGGAGGAATGGTCCTGCACCAGGGGAGAATCTCGGAAATGGCCACGGGCGAAGGAAAAACGCTTGTTGCCACGATGCCCGCCTATCTGAATGCCCTGCCCGGCAGGGGCGTTCACATTGTCACGGTCAATGATTATCTGGCGCTGCGCGACAGCCAGTGGATGGGAAGGGTCTTCGAGTATCTCGGCCTGAAGGTGGGGGTGATTCTGCAGCATATGGACTCTGCCCAGAGACGAGTGCAATATGCCGCGGATATCACCTACGGGACGAACAATGAGTTCGGGTTCGACTACCTGCGCGACAACATGGTGGTCTCCCCGGAAGAGCTCGTTCAGACGCAGCACAACTTTGCCATTGTGGACGAAGTTGATTCCGTCCTGATCGATGAAGCACGGACACCCCTCATCATCAGCGGCCCTGTTGATGTAGACGATCATAAGTTCAATGAAATGAAGCCGTACGTCGAGCGGCTGGTCAACGCCCAGAAGAATCTGGTTGCAAAGATCACGACCGAAGCCCAGCAGCTTCTCACGGAGGGAAAGAACGAGGAGGCAGGGGTGTTACTGCTGCGCGCTCAGCGCGGGCTCCCGAAGAATAAACAGCTTCTCAAGATCTTTTCAGAACCCGCCCACAAGAGTCTCGTACAGGATACCGAGAAGGTCTATCTTCGGGATCAATCTGCCCGCATGCACGAAATTGACGATGAACTGTACTTCGCCATTGATGAGAAGTCGCACGTCATCGATCTTACGGAAAAGGGACGGGAAACCCTTGCCCAGGTGTACCCGGCCCACGATAAGGACCTCTTTGTTATTCCCGACATCGGGGCCGAGTACAGCGTGGTGGAAAATGACGCCGCTCTGAATGCCGAACAAAGACAGCTCAAGAAAGACGAAATCAACAAGCACTACGCCGATCGGAGCGACAGGATTCACACTATTCACCAGTTGCTGAAGGCCTACTGCCTGTATGAGAAGGATGACGAATATGTCGTGAGCGAGGACGGAAAGGTGATGATCGTTGACGAGTTCACGGGACGCCTGCTGCAGGGACGCAGGTATTCCGAGGGGCTCCACCAGGCCATCGAAGCAAAAGAAGGCGTCAAGGTGGAACGGGATACCCAAACTCTTGCCACGATCACGCTGCAGAACTACTTTCGGATGTACAAGAAGCTCTCCGGCATGACCGGAACCGCCGAAACCGAAGCCCCGGAGTTTTTCGACATCTACAAGCTTGACGTGGTCGTCGTCCCGACCAACAAGCCGATGGTCCGCGACGACGCGGATGACCAGGTATACAAGACGAGGCGCGAGAAATATAACGCGGTCATCACCGAAATAGAGAACATGCGAAAGCTGAATCGCCCCGTTCTTGTGGGAACAACCAGTGTCGAGGTTTCGGAGACGATCAGCCGCATGTTGAAGCGCCTCGGCGTCCCACACAACGTCCTGAACGCCAAACAGCACCAGCGGGAAGCAGAAGTTGTGGCTCATGCGGGACTGCCGGGAGGCGTCACTATTGCAACCAACATGGCAGGGCGCGGAACCGACATCAAGCTCGGGCCGGGCGTTGCAGATGCAGGCGGACTCCATATCGTGGGGACCGAGCGTCACGAGTCGCGACGTATCGACCGGCAGTTGAGAGGCCGGGCGGGCCGCCAGGGAGATCCCGGTTCGTCAAGGTTCTTCATTTCTCTGGAAGACGATCTCATGCGGCTGTTCGGGAGCGAGCGGATTTCACGCGTCATGGAGAGGCTGGGGATGAAAGAGGGGGAGTCGATAGAGCACCCTATGATCTCGCGTTCTGTCGAACGGGCGCAGCGAAAAGTCGAAGAGAACAACTACGGAATCCGAAAGCGCCTGCTGGAATACGACAACGTGATGAACCAGCAGCGCGAGGTCATTTATTCGCGTCGCCGTCATGCGCTGCTCGGGGAGCGGCTGCGCGATGATATCATGGATATGGTGCGCGAAACAGCCGCTGAGATATCCCAACAATTCCATCCTGAGGGGGATCTTGAAGGCCTGAAGAACGAGGTCCGATCACGCTTTCTGGCGGATCTTCAAATGGCTCCCGACAAGTTCCAGTCCCTGGGAGAGCAGGGTGTGGCCGACGAGATCGTCAAAGCTGCCGAGGACTTCTATCGGAGGAAGGAAGAGAAGCTCAGTCCGGAATTGATGTCGACACTGGAGAAGATGGCGATGTTGCAGGTGATCGATGCGAAATGGCGCGACCATCTGCGGGAGATGGACGACTTGAAGGAAGGTATTCATTTGCGCGGATACGGTCAGAAAGACCCGTTGGTGGAATACAAGGGCGAAGCATTCAAGATGTTCATGGAATTGATGGGGCTGATATCGAATGAGGCATTGAATATCGTATTCAAGTACTTCCCCGAACGGATCGAGCAGGTCCCCGCTCAAAGGACCCGGCGGCCGCTGCGGCGGGAAGACATGGTGATGACGCATGAATCGGCCACGGGTGCGGGACTTGTGGCGAACAAAGAGCCGGTTCCCGGAGGCGGCAACGGCCAGCCAATGCAGGCGGGAGGGCGCGCTCCGAAGATTCAGCCAATCCGCGTCGGCGAAAAGGTCGGCCGCAACGACCCGTGCCCATGCGGAAGCGGGAAGAAGTACAAGAATTGCCATGGGGGATAAAGCCGTAATAAGTAATAGGTAATAGGTGATAGGTGATAAGTGAAATTGGCCTCACAACCTATCACCAATCACGTATCACCTATCACTCAGAGATTCCAATGAAGAAGATCGAAGCAATCATCCGCCCCTTTAAGCTCGACGACGTGAGGGAAGCGCTCTCGGAAATCGGTGTGAGGGGAATGACTCTGACGGAAGTCAAAGGCTACGGCCGTCAAAAAGGTCACACCGAACTGTACCGCGGTTCTGAGTACAAGATCGACTTCCTGCCAAAAATCAAACTTGAGATCATCGCCAATGACGAGATGGTCGACGCCGTTGTGGCCGCGATCATCAAGGCGGCCAAGACCGGACAAGTGGGTGACGGAAAGATCTTTGTGTATCCCGTCGAGGATGTCATTCGTGTCCGTACCGAGGAATCCGGAGAAGGCGCTCTCTGAAAAACGCATTGACTCTCTTCCCATCATATCCTCTTTCCGAAAAGGCGTTCCGTGTTGCTCCTTGTTTTGAACCTCGGAACGTTTTTCCTTTATGACCGGGTCCCTTCCGTTCAAAGCCGGCTACGTAGCCATTGTCGGTGAACCCAACGTCGGCAAATCAACACTCATGAATGCCCTCCTGGAGCAGAAGATTTCCATCGTTACAAGAAAACCGCAAACAACGCGACAGCGGGTGCTCGGAATCGCCACGGATGAAGAGAGCCAGATGATCTTTCTCGACACTCCGGGGCTGCTCGAACCGCGGTATCTCCTTCATGAAAAAATGCTCCTCGTGGCGCGGCGCGCGCTCGAGGATGCCGACGTCCTTCTCATCCTTACCGAGCCTTCGCAAGGAATGGAGCTCCCCGATCAGGTGAAGGCCCAGGTCCTTTCGAAACAATGGTCGAAACCCCTTGTCCTTGGAATCAACAAAGCCGACACGGTGGCTCGCGAGACGCTTCTTCCGCTGATCGAACACTTCTCCGGCATGAAGCATTTCCGCGATATCGTTCCCATCTCCGCCCTGAAGGGAGAAAATCTGGCGACACTTCGACAGGTCCTCAAGAAATCTCTTCCCGAACATGCCCCCTTCTATCCTGAAGAGTTCGTCAGCGAGCAGCCTGAACGATTCTTTGCGTCGGAACTGATCCGGGAAGCGATCTTCGAGCAGTTTCAGGAAGAGATCCCTTATTCAACGGCCGTTGAGATACGCGAGTTCAAGGAGCGGGAGGAGGGGAAGACTTACATCAATGCCGACATTGTCGTTGAACGGGATTCTCAAAAAGGAATCCTTATCGGGAAGAAGGGCGCTGCACTCAAGAGGATCGGCCAGACAGCCCGGATCCGTATTGAGCAATTCATTCAGAGACCTGTGTTCCTTGATCTTCATGTCAAAGTCGGGGAAGGGTGGAGGAGTAAGGAGTCCTGGATGAAGAGGTTGGGATTCGAATGATGAGCAAGAAGCGAGGAGGTAAAAGTCAGAATCCAGAATCCAGAAGTCAGAGATCAGAGATCAGTCCTTCGGCTCAGGACTGATGACTTCGGCGAGTCTTCGGCGAGCTCAGACGAGCCGCTCAGTCGAGTCGCTGAGCGAAGTCGAAGCATCAGAAGTCAGAAGCCAATGGGCTTTGTAGGTCGGAATGATATTCCGACTGGGTAAACAGAGGACGGGAGTCAGAAGTCATGAGTAGCCTACCAACAATGAGGAGCTATGCCGGAAATAATTCCCTTCCGCGGTTTTCGGTATAACCAGTCGAAGGTCGACATTCATGATGTTGTTGCGCCGCCGTACGACGTTATTCCGCCGGAACAGCAGGAGAGGCTCTATGATCGAAGCCCCTACAACGTTGTCCGGCTGATTCTCGGCCGTGAAGCAGATCGCTATGCGTCTTCGGCGGCGACGCTCAAACAATGGATCTCTGAAGCGATTCTCATGAGAGATCCCAATCCCGCCTTCTACGTTCTCCACCAGGAGTTCGAAGGAGATGACGGAAAGACCGTTACACGCAAAGGTTTTGTTGCGCTGTGCAGGCTGGAGGAATTCGAAAAGAAGATCGTGCTTCCTCACGAGAAGACTCTCGCAAAGCCAAAGGAGGACCGGTTCAAGCTTTTCAAGGCGACGAACAGCAATTTCAGTCAGATCTTCTCGTTCTATTCCGATCCTGAAAAGAAGATCGACCGGATGCTCAACGGGGTGGCGAAGACGAAGCCCGCGATCGATGTGAGTTACGATGACGTTCGGAACAGTGTGTGGACGGTGACAGATAATGACGTGATACAAAACATCCGTGCCGCCATTGCGGAGAAACAGGTTTTGATTGCCGACGGACATCATCGGTACGAAACCGCCCTCGCATATCGTGATTGGATGCGCTCCAATGCCGCGCATCACACGGGGAGAGAACCCTACAACTACGTCATGATGTTCTTTACTAATGTCGATGACGAAGGTCTCGTCATCTATCCGACCCACCGGCTTATACATTCGCTTCCCTTGTTCGATCGCGGCAAGTTCCTTGAAAGTGTGGAGCGGTTCTTCATCGTGCGGGAATATAAGGATGAAGAGGCAATCATGATTGCCCTTGCGTCGAGTTCGGTTCCATCCTTTGGGCTTCTCATGGGGGGCGATTCGACGGTCTATCTCCTGTCGCTCAAACCCACCACCCTGCCGACGGAGATCGTTCGTGATCCTCTCCCGCCGGAGGTCAAGGAGCTGGATGTGACGATCCTTCATAGCCTTATCCTGAAAGATCTTCTGGGAATATCGATGGAAGCGCAGGAGCAGAAGCGCAATTTGAACTATGTCCGCGACGCACAGGAGGCATATCAGAGCGTCCTGAAAGGTCATGCACAGCTTGCATTTGTAATGAATGCTACAAAAATTCACCAAGTACGCTCGGTTGCCCGGGCGGGATTCACGATGCCTCAGAAGTCCACATATTTCTATCCAAAACTTGTCTCCGGTCTCGTCATGAACGTTATGGACGACGAGGGCTCCGGAAGAGGAAACAAGTGAGCACACGGCTAAAAGTCATCCTCGGCATCGCCGTGGTGTGTCTGATCTGGGGGACAACGTGGCTTGCCATCAAGATCGGGCTTCGCTCCATTCCCCCCATGCTTGGCGCTTCGCTGAGGTTTCTGATTGCCTCGCTGTTTCTTCTGGGTCTCATCGAATGGCGGAAGATCTCTTTCCCCAGAAGCATGGTTTTCTGGAAGCTTGGCCTCCTGATGGGGCTCAGTTCATTCGGCATTCCTCTTGCGCTCGTCTATTGGGGCACCCAGTTCATTCCTACGGGACTTGCCTCGATCCTTTTTGCCACCTATCCGTTTGCCGTTGCCCTTTGTTCCTATATCATGCTCCGGGAGGAAAAACTGAGCAGGGCCAAGATCTCCGGCATTGTTCTCGGGTTCATCGGCGTCTATGTCATTTTTTCCAGCGAGTACATGTTTCAGAGTCCATTCGGAGTCGAGGGGATGATTGCGATCATGGCAAGTTCCGTTCTCCAGGCCTTTGCGCTGGTGAGCGTGAAGAAGTACGGCGGTCCCTATAATCCGGTAAGTCTCAACTATGTCGGAATGGTAATAGCCGGCGTCATACTTGCCGCGACGAGTTTCCTCCTGGAGAATCACGCGGGCCTCGTCTTCAATCAGGAGGCAATCCTGTCACTGGTCTACCTTGCAATCTTCGGCTCGGTTGTCACATTTGTCACTTACTTCTGGCTGCTCAAACATGTCGAGGTTGTCCTGCTCTCATTGACGGCGTTCGTCACTCCCATCATCGCTGTCATAGCCGGCGTGATCGTCTTTGATGAATTATTCACCATGCAAATGCTCGCAGGATCGTTCCTCGTTCTGATCGGCATCGTTGTGGCAAATTCCGCCGACCTGGCTGTGCTCATCAAACGCGGACGAGCCGTGCTGTGGGATTGATCATGTTCAAGTCCGTGGCACATATCGGGATTGCGGTCCGCGACCTTGGAGAATCAAAAAAGCTGTTTGAGCGGCTGTTCGGGGCTCGTCCCGAGCATGAGGAGTCGGTCGCCGATCAAAAGGTGAACAGCGCAATGTTCAGGATGGGGGAGGCAGGAATTGAGCTCCTGGAAGGCACCGCGCCCGAATCGGCAATTTCGAAATTCGTCGGCAAGCGGGGTGAGGGAATCCATCATATCTCGTTTGCTGTGGACGATATTGTCGCAGAGCTGCGCCGGCTGAAACAGGCCGGTTTCCAGCTGATCGATGAGCACCCCCGTCCGGGGGCGGATAACTGCCTTGTCGCCTTCCTCCACCCAAAATCCACAAATGGAGTTCTGATCGAACTCAGCCAAAAGCGTTGAGTGGGAGAAACTGTGGGCCAGGAATTTCAAAGCGGGTCCAGCCTGTCACTTCAGGAAAAGCTCGAATCGCTTCCCCAGAAACCGGGAGTCTATCAGTTCAAGAATGCAGAGGGAAAGGTCCTCTACGTCGGAAAGGCCCAGAACCTCCGCTCCCGTGTCCGCCAGTATTTTCAGAAGTCCCGCTCAACCGATTCACGCCTTGACGCGTTGGTGCCGAAGATCAGGGATCTCGATCTGATTGTCACCGATTCCGAGGTCGAGGCACTCATCCTTGAAGCAAATCTCATCAAGAAGCTGAAGCCCCGCTACAACGTCCTTCTCAAAGACGACAAGAGCTATCCCTACATTGTCATCACCGATGAGCCGTTTCCACGGGTCTTTGTCACCCGGAGAATCTTCAAGGATGGGTCGAAGTATTTCGGGCCGTATGCCGATGTCAAAACCATGCGTCATGCGCTCAAGACCGTGCGCGACATCTTTATGATTCGCAGCTGCAACTACGATCTCACGGATGAGACGGTCTCAAAGAAGAAATACAAGGTTTGTCTCGACTATCATATCAAGAAGTGCGGGGGGCCGTGCGAAGGGCTCGTGACCCGCGAGCATTATCGGTCGATGATTGACCAGGTTGCGAAGATCCTCAGGGGAAAAACCGAGGAGGTTATGAGGTCGCTCAGATCCGAGATGGAGAAGAGTTCAGAAGGGCTTCGGTTTGAGGACGCGGCGCGTATCCGGGACCGCCTGAAAGCGATCGAAGTCTACAACGAGCGGCAGAAGGTGGTCGACGCGAAGGCTGAAGACAGGGACATCATTGCGATTGCGGCCAGGGGTGACGATGCCGCCGCTGTTATTTTCAAGGTGCGGGAAGGGAAGGTTCTGGGGAGCAGACACTTCTACCTCAACAATGCCGAAGACAAGAAGGAAGAGGAGCTCCTGGAAGCGCTGATGGAGCGCTACTACCTCGAGTCGGACGATATCCCTCCGCAGATCTTGCTTCCGGCAGTCGTCGAATCGGAGTCATTGATCCGGTCGTGGCTCGCCGCAAGGGCCGGTTTCGAAGTCTCCATGGATGTGCCGAAGGCGGGGGACAAGGCAAAGCTCATCGCAATGGTAAGGAACAACGCACAGTACCTTCTCGACGACCTTGAGGTGCAGCGGCTGAAAAGAGGCGAAACATTTCCGCATGCAGTCGGTGCGCTTCAAAAGGACCTTCGCATAGAGTCGCCACCCAGGCGGATCGAATGCTTCGATATTTCCAACACGCAGGGGACAGACTCTGTGGCCTCTCTTGTCGTCTTCGTGGACGGAAAGCCGAAGAAGAGCGAGTACAGGAAATTCAAGATCAAGACCGTCGAAGGAGCTGACGATTTCGCGAGCATGCAAGAGGTAGTCCAGAGAAGGTACACACGGATTCTTGAAGAGGGGACACCGATGCCGGACCTGATCATGGTCGACGGCGGAAAGGGCCAGCTCTCGAGCGCTCGGGAGATTCTTCGGAAATTGGGATTGGAGCGACAGCCGATCATCGGGCTTGCGAAGCGACTGGAAGAGGTTTACGTCCCTGCGCAGAGTGATCCGCTTTCGATTCCAAAGACCTCCGCCGGGCTGAAACTCCTTCAGCAGATACGCAACGAGGCCCACCGGTTCGCCATTACCTTCCATCGTACGTTGCGGAGTCAACGAATTCTTCACACGGAGCTTGATCTGGTCAAAGGGGTCGGCAAGGCTCGTGCGAAGGAGCTGCTCGAGGCGTTTGGTTCCGTTCAGGGCGTGAAATTTGCATCGGAAGAGCAACTCGCAGAAATTGTCGGGGCGGTCGTGGCTGGCAGAATCAAGGAATACTTTGTCGATGACCCGGGCTCACAGTGACCTTTGTCATTGATTGATCCCTCTTTCTTCTGTATCCTGAGATACCTCCCGTCAAAACCGTTCTTTCCGTTCGTTGGATTGTGCTGATAGGTCATATCTCGAGAGTTCTATTCATGAGTCGTTGTTTCCTGTCGTTTCTGCTTGCCATACTGTCGCTGAGCTGCGTTGAAGCTCCGCTTGAGCCTGTACTCCCAACGTCCGACGTTCAGCTCAGTATTCCGCTGGTCAACAGGGTCAAGTACGTCTACGATTTTGCGGCAAAAGATACGGCACTTCGTGAGCAGGCTGACGGAAGCTATCTTTTTCAGGTGCGTGATTCGTTCGAGCCGATCAGTATCGATACTTTTTCGCTTGACCTGCAAGCGGGCGCGAAGAGGCAAGAAATCGGAGAATTCACAGTCGATCCTCCCGCTCCGCTCTCGGTCGCATTCACATACCAGGATCTGACCGGGTCGCGGCCGCCTCCCGTTGCGGTTCCCATACCTCCCGGGAGTCTTTCTCTCCCCGGAGCTCAGTTCGGACCGCTCTCGAACCTTGATTTCATCGCCTTCAGCTCAGGGAATGTTACGCTTCACGTTGCCAATAACCTGCAGTTCCCGATTCAGTTTGTCGATCCCTTTGTCGTCCAGAATAACATTCTGACCAACCCCCAGGATATCAACGAGGTGGCGCGGTTTGAACTGGGAGGCGTGGTTCTCGCGGCGGGACAGGATACTGCCGTCAGTGCATCTCTAGCCGGAGTGTTGATGCGCGGTAGTGTGCGCTTTCCTGCGACTGTTATGAGCACACCCGGAACGGGCGGGACTTCCGTCACTGTGGGGGCGAATGACGGGATAGCGGTGGAATTTGCCTTCTCGGGTATTTCGGCCGATTCCGCCAGCGCCATGATCCCGGCACAAACGCTCATAAGTTTCCAGGATTCGGTCTTCAGCGTTGCGGATTCGACAATGATCTCCGAGGCGTCGTTTCGAAGCGGATCGTTTGACCTGGTGCTTCACAATGCCGCCGCTGTGGATGTCGACGCAACCGTCACGGTCAAAGAGCTGATCTGGAAATCCACGGGCCTGAGCTATACGCGCAGTGTTCGAATCAACGGGCTGAGCAGCACCACCGTTGCCTTCGATGCGAGTCAGTCCGTCCTTCAGACTCCCGGAACGGGCCCTGGGACATCACTCACGTTCACCATCGATGCCGCGGCAATCGCCTCCACAGGCTTTCGAACCGTTCGAAGCACGGACTACCTTGAGGTGCAAATGGTTGCCGGAGAGCCCCTGAGAATCGAGCGATTGACAGGGAGGATCCAGCCGACGGCATTCTCAATTTCTTCGGGTGCATCCGGCAGCGAACTTGGCGACATCTCGACAAAATTCAAGGGAACGATTGCTTTTGACTCGTTAAAGGTAGGTCTTCATCTCTCGGTTCCCACGGGATTTCCACTCGACTACGATCTGCGTCTTGTGGCCATGAATCGTAAGAGCATTCCTGCCAAGACCGATTCTCTCGAAATTCCTCCGCCACTGGGGTCCGCAATGAAGCGGATTCTTCCCGGTGCATCCAATGCGGTTTTCATACCTCTCGGCAGCACCAGCACGATCAATTCATTTCTTTCCAAGTTCTTCCCTTCCCTCCCCGATACGTTTATCATACGCGGCTCGGCGACGATCAATCCATCCGATCTCTACTCCACCCCTGCAGGCTTTCAGACCGTTTATGATACAACGCATGTGTATGGATCGGTTGAGACTGCCTTTCCGCTTTCGATTGCGATCACGGGGGGAGAGCTGACGGATACGGTGGATTTGGGTGATGAACAGAAATTCCCAAAGGACTTTGCTGAATCAGCCCGGAGCGGAACGATGTACTTTGAGGTGACCAACGGTCTTCCGCTCTCACTCTCATTTCGCGCCATGCTGATCGGATCGACGGGCGCGGGAAGAGACACACTCTTGCGCATTCCCGGCCTGGGACCGCAAATGATTGGCCCGCCTGTTGTGGGGCCTGACGGATTCGTTGTAACTCCCTTGGTCACGACGTTTGCGGTGTCGCTCACGGGAGCCGAGATGGAAAGATTCAACGCCGCAAATCTCATGAAGTATACTTTGTACATCGAAACTGCAGACGGACAAAAGCCGGTGAAGATACGAAGCGGCGATTCGGTTCGCGTGAAGGCCTCGGCCAACCTCGTCTATACGGTAAACAGGCAATGAACAAGGGACTGACGGTCACAGGTGTGCTTGTCCTCTCGGCAGCCGTTCTCTCGGCCCAAACCGGGGACCGATCCGCTGTGCGCGGCATTGGCATGGCCCGTACGGTCAACGGCATTTCAAGGGGAATCGATGCGATTGGCGTGAATCCGGCCAACCTTGCTTTGCCGGACAGAGGAAATGGGACAATTGCATTCCTTCCGTTCGCAGTGCAGATCAGCTCGGATCTTATTCCTTATGAAATATACCAGGAATACTTCACGGGCGTTCCCCTTGCGGACGGCAGCAGAGGAGCACGCCATCTCACCGACGCAGACAAACACCGGATCATCAGCGAAATGAAGAGCGGATTGGGATCGACCCGCATGGACTTCGAACTGATGTTGTTCGGCATGGCCGCGAGGATTGGTACGTCGACGGGGGCAGGCTTCTCCATCAAAGACCATATTGGCGCTGAGATCGTCCTTCCAAGCGACTATTTTCGATTCTATTTCTTTGGACTGGATTCCTCGGGATCTCACTACACGTTTGACGGAACAAGCGTGTCCGGACGCTGGTGGAGGGAGTATAATTTCTCGGCAGGATTTGAGCTGACATCGCCGGTGCCAATGGTCAAACGCCTCTTTGCAGGGGTTGGAGTCAAGATCGCACAGGGCTTTGGTGTGGCCGAAACCGAACGATATCGGGCCTCGCTCGTCAGCGCTTTGACAGGGATAAATCAGTATCGGGCCGATTTCAATCTGGACTACCTTGTGAGACGTTCGGGGGTGGACTTCATGAACGAGAAGAATGAGGCCGGTGTGACGCCTTTTCCGCGTCCGGCAGGAACTGGAATAGGATTCGATCTCGGAGTGGCCGCGGAAATCAGGGGACTAGGATTTCATCTTGCATTGACGAACCTCGGAAGTATCCGCTGGAGACACAATATTGTTGAGACGTACGGCTCGTACGACATGTCAATTGACGATCCGTTCACGCAGGCAAATCAGGACACAATCGAAACGGCCGTCCGCGGGAGGAATCGTCCTGGAGGTGAATTCTCGACGTCCATGCCGGCGGTGCTCCGATTCGGCGTGGCGGCATCAGGAGAGAAAATCCCCTGGCTCAAAGCCGTGCCGGGTGAAATCGAAATAGCATTCGACTACACACAGGGACTGAACAGTTCGCTTGGGAACACGACACGGCCGCGGTTCTCACTTGGCGCCGAGTACCGAATCATTCCTTTCCTTCCGCTGCGAACAGGGATGTCGTTGGGGGGTGGCGACCGATTCCGATGGGCTGCAGGATTCGGCCTTGATTTCTACGCGGTGAGCCTCGATGTCGCAACGGAAAACCTCGGGATGCTTTTCTTCCCAAACGATCTGACAATGCTCTCCATCGCGGCAGGATTGAAGATCAGATTTTAACGTTACGATGTTTCCTTCCTCTGTTTCCTTTCTAAGACTTGCGCTTGATTCGACAGTCAATTTGGATTACCTTGGATGGTGGATTCACTTGGGCGATTAGCTCAGTTGGTTCAGAGCGTACGCCTCACACGCGTAAGGTCGTAGGTTCGAACCCTACATCGCCCACAGTCAGGTCCCGTCCAGAAAACGGTCGGGATCCCTGCCTGTCCGGCAGGCAGGCTCAAAATGCCCTCGGCTCGCGGAGGAACGCTCGCCGGGCATTTTGGGATGTAAGGTCGCTGGTTCTCCGCCGAAGGCGGACAGCAGCGCCCACAATAAACAGACCCCGACAAAGAAC
>DATDRF010000281.1:0-14526 GCA_035291905.1 Bacteroidota bacterium | reverse complement strand
GGCGCAGGGGGTCGACATCCGGGGTATCGTATCGGACAGCTCAACATCGGAAAAGCTCCCGTTTGCCAATATCGTCTTGCTCGGCACAAACAAAGGCGCTGCGAGCAACATCAACGGATTCTACCTCATTCCAAATATCCTCCCCGGCGAATACGAGATCTCCTTCAGCTCGGTTGGCTATGCAAAGAAGGTGCAAAAGGTCTTCGTGGGTATCTCCGGTCCTGTGGTGGTCAATGCCGCTCTCGCTTCGACAACCGTCGAGATGGGTGAGGTGATAGTGACAGAGGCGGGCAAACGCGAACTGAAAGAGATCAATACGAGTATTCACGTCCTCGACCAGAGGGAAATGAAGCTGGTCCCCGTGACAATCCAGGAAGATGTTTTTCGGTCAATTCAGGTCTTGCCCGGCATCGTCTCGACGAGCGATGTGAATTCTCATTTCTACGTCCGCGGCGGCGGGGGAGACCAGAACCTGATCCTGCTTGACGGAATGAAGATCTTCAATCCGTTCCATGCGTTCGGCATTTTCAGCGTCTTCGATCCCGACATTATCAAGACAACCGAGGTGTTCACCGGGGCCTTTCCCCCGGGGTACGGGGGCCGGCTCTCCTCAGTCGTCAACATGACCACGCGAGACGGAAAAACTGCAGGAATAGGGGGAAGGGCCAACGTGAATTTTCTGTCGACAAAGCTCCAGCTCGAAGGGCCGGTGTTCGAGAATTTCCAATGGCTTGTCAACGGACGGAAATCCGTCTTCGAGCACACACTCTCCAAGTTTCTGCATCAGGACGCCCCTGTCGATTTCTACGATGCTTTCTTCAAGGTGACCAACCAGGGTGACGAGGATTCGCATTCGTCGATTCAGGGATTCTTCAGCGGTGATGAACTTGTCAACGACAACCCGGCCCTGCCCAACTATCGCTGGCGGACGCACGCTTTTGGCGTAACAGCCTCGGGCCTGATCCAGGAGCGCTTGTTTGTCCACGCCGTGGCGTACGAAAACTATTTTGAAGGAAAGCGTGACGCAAAGAACTCGCCTTCCATTACTCCGTCAACGACGACGGTTCGTGAGAGCGGCGTGAAGACGGAAGCGACATACTATTCGGACAATCAGGACCTGTACTTCTTCGGATTTGAATTCAGCTTTCCAACGCTGGAATATAAGCTGATCAATTCCGTGGGTGCCAATCGAAGGCTTTTCGCGACCAGGGCTGATGTCTCGATGTGGATTCGATATCAGGCCAATGTTGGGGATATCAAGGTGGACGGCGGCCTGCACATGGATGTGGGGTCCATGTTTGAACGGGGATTTGAAACGGAGCTGGTCCAGCCCCGCCTCAACGCGAGCTGGGTCCTGACGAATGACTGGAGGATCAAGGTTTCATATGGACGGTTCAACCAGAACATCATCACGGTCAACAATGAGGACGACGTCGTCTCTGTGTTTGACGCATGGATCGCCGTACCGGATTTCCTCAAATCGGAACGGGCGGATCACTACGTGCTCGGTTTGGAGGGAAACGTCCTTCCGGCACTTTCAACGAATTTTCAGACGTACTACAAATACTACGGCTCGCTGGTCACCTATAACCGCGACAAAATCGATTCGCAGGACCCGGATTATGTCAACAGCAAGGGAGAGTCATACGGCTTCGAGTCGCTCATACGATACGGAATACCGCTGGTCGACCTCTATGGCTCATACACTCTCGGGTGGACCGGGATCAATGCCAACGGATTGAGATATCCTCCGCGTTACGACCGCCGCCACACGCTGAATCTGCTCGCAAACGTTCACATCAATCCAAGCATCGATCTGAGCCTGCGGTGGGAACTTGGATCGGGATTTCCCTATACGCAAACGGTTGGATACTACGATCGTCTCACGATGGAAGATGTCTTCTCGGGCAAGTATGTGGGTGAGTCCGGCGAGCCTTACTCACTGCTCGGCGAGAAGAATGCCAGCCGCCTGCCGGCCTACCATCGGCTCGATGCAAGCCTTTCCTACAGATTCATGTACGAAGGATTCCGCGGGACGCTTGGCTTCCATGTCCTGAACGTTTATGACAGAAAGAACCTTTTCTATTTCGACAGGACGACTGGAAAGAGAACGAACATGCTCGCATTCTTCCCTTCTGCGACCCTGACAATGGAATTCTGATGAAGAATACCAGACTGATATTTCTTTTTCTTGCCCTTCTCGGCGGTTGCGACACCAGCTTCAATCCGGAAGGACCGTTTCTCGACCGTTTGGCGGTGTACGGGGTGCTTACGCCGATAAACCAGACACACTTCGTCCGACTCTTCTCGACCTACAATCCTCCGGATTTTGATCCGCAGACGAATACCACCAGCAATCAGGTTACCAATGCTGTCGTTTCTCTTTCGTTTGATACAACAACGGTGGCGTTGCGCGATACTGTGGTCCCGAGAGATGATCCCGGCAGATACACCGACAGCATCAAGGCGTTTATCGCTTCACCACTCCCGATAGCTCGGGGGAAAGTATACTCGTTGACGGTCAATTCACCGGTGTACGGGGTTCTTAGCGCAACGACAAGAGTACCGGGAAACGCGGTTGTCGACATCGACAACGACAGTCGATTCTCGTTGACGACACCTGATAAGGGACAGGCTGATATCTCGATCTTTGTCACACTGTCGGCTCTGACAGAGGGACATGCCGTGCGCGTGTTTGTGGAATACGAACTTCCTGTTGCTAATCCGGGAACGATCTTCACCGAGGAAATCCCGCTTGAAATCACGAGCTACAAGGATTGTGCGAACTTTGAAGCCCAGTACCCGCGGGTGCGGAGGAGAGAGCTCATCGGTTCGCGTGAATTGTGGAGGTTTCCGCTCGAGAATTATCGCCGGGCGCTGGTCAGGATTCTCAAGACGCATGAAGGCGTCGTCGTTGACTTCAATCGGGTTTACGTCGAAGTGATTCAAACTGATGAGCATCTCTACAAATACTACAGTGTGGTGAACGGATTTCAGGATCAGTATTCCATCCGCGTCGATCAACCCAACTACACAAACATCCAGGGAGGACTGGGAGTGTTTGGATCATTTGTTTCCGACACGACTGTCGTCTCTTCTACCTTGGCATCAAACTTCCCGGCCCTTGGATGCACTGACTGAGCGGGCCACCCACCCTTGAATTCATTCTCCTTTTTCTCCAAGAAATCGTTGAAACCATCCTGGTCCTACTCCCCGCAAGGAGTAATCTGGCGCATCCTTGTCGGAAAGAGAGACCATATCGTTGGTGAATGCCGGGACAATGAACGGAAAAAGGCGACCTTCTTCTGCCTGAACGGGATATCGGGCCAACCCCTGTGGGAAAACAAGGGCATGAATGAACCATGGTGGGTTGGGATAGAGGCCGTTCATCAGGACGTGGTGCTTGTGCACGGTTTTGAACAGCCCGATATGCCGGGACATCGGGGGATCGAAGCGTGGAAACTCGAAACGGGCGAAGAGCTCTGGCGCAACGAGGAGACGACCTTCTGGTTCTGCTACGGAGAGCGGGTGTATTCATACCGTACGCTCTTTGAACGCAGGGTGGGGTATGCCTTTGAGCTTCGCTCGGGGACCGTTGTTGAGACTTTCGAGAACGGGATCGAGGAATTGTTTCCTGTTCGAAAGCTTGCCGTTGAAGAGGCCGGCGATGACCAACTTCAGTTTCCTGAGCCCGTGCAGGCTGATCGCCTGCCCGGCGGGCTGCAATCCTTCCTGGAGCGTGAGGTCGGGAACAAGGAAGTTGTAGGGGGAACGGAATATTTGGCTGCCGGCCCGTACCTCATCATGAACTACCATGTGAGGTCGCGGAATTCGACGCCGGAATCGTTGAAATTGGACAATCATCTCGCGATTATTGATACGAAAGAGGGCGTCAGACTCTTTGCCGATGTCGTCTCGAGAGAATCATCGGCCCCCGTTCCCGATTCATTCTTTGTCAGGGCGGGATTCCTCTATTTCATCAAAGATCAACGTACGCTTAGCGCCCTTGAACTGCCGGGGTTGAGCGATGAGGTCTCATCATGAAAAAGGTCCCTTTTAAGCACGTCAATGCATTTACCGCGGAACGATTCAGCGGAAATCCCGCCGGTGTCGTTCTCGATGCTCGCGGCCTTTCTGAGTCGAGAATGCAGCTTATCGCGCGCGAGCTGGCCATGCCCGAAACCGCCTTTGTCCTACCGCCCGGTGTTCGCGGGGCCGATATTCAGATTCGCTGGTTCAGCCCGACGCAAGAGATTCCGTTGTGCGGTCATGCGACTATAGGGGCGTTTCACGCCCTTGCGGAAAGCGGCATGGCGGGCATGCGGCAGAACGGGGTCTTTCCGTTCAAGGTTCAGACGAAAAGCGGATTGCTGAAAGTGATCGTTGAAAAAAAGGCCTCGGGATCGATCATTGAATTCTATTTGCCTGTTCCTCATTTCGAGGTTGTGAAGAGCGTGCCTTCGGCAATCAGGAACGCCTTGGGGCTGAAGTCCACAGATTTCCGAAAGAAGCTTCCGTCAGTGCGTGCGAACTATCTCTATGTTCCCGTCAAATCGCTTGCGCGTCTCTCTTCGATGAAGCCCGACATGGAGGCCCTCGCACAGGCTTGCAGAACCCACCGATGGATCGGAGTCTGCGTCTTCACGCTGCAGACGAAGGAACAAAGTTCCGCGTTCCATTCGAGATTCTTTGCCCCCGCCGCCGGAATTCCCGAGGATCCTGTCACCGGATCTGCAAACGGACCGCTGGGCGTCTATATGCATCGGTTCGCGTTGTGGAAGAGTGCCGCCCTCCCCTCCTTCTCTCTTGAAGACGGCCGGCTCGAATTTGTAGGTGAGCAGGGCGACGTCCTGGGAAGAAAGGGAAGAGTTAAAGTGAGGATCAAAGTGAAGAAAGGCAGCGTTGATGAGGTGAGCATCGCCGGCGAAGCTGTAACGGTCTTCACCTCTGCTCTTCATAACCACTAAGGGTGTCATGACGACAAAGAACCTCATTTTCCTGGTCGTGTTCGTCCTCGCCATGGGCTTGTTCTCGTGGAGCGTCACCAGGCTCATCAAACATCTTCGGGTCGGAAAGCCTGAGAATCGGTTCGACAAGCCCGGGACGCGCCTCATGAAGGTCCTGACAGTGGCATTTGGCCAATCGAAGCTTCTCCGTGAACCCGTTGCGGGCCTTATGCACTTCTTCATCTTCTGGGGCTTTGTCGTGCTCCTTTCTGCGGTCCTTGAGTCGATTGCCGAAGGAATCATCCCGGGATTTACGGCAGCGGCACTCGGTGACGGACTCTACGATCTCCTTGCCGTTCTTCAAGAACTCTTTGTCGGACTCGTGATCGTCTCCGTCATAGTCGCTTTGTTTCGGAGATACATTCTTCGGCCAAAACGCCTCGAATTGGGATTGCACTCCAGGCTCGATGCCACGGCGATCTTGATGACGATTCTGCTCATCATGGCGGGCATGATCGGGCAAAATGCATGCAGAATCGTTCTGGAAGGAAACGAGAATCCGGCCCGACTTCTCTCAGCATTTGCCGTGCCTCTCTTCTCGTCAATGGAGCCGTCCGCCGTTTCCGTGTGGTTCGAGCTCTTCTGGTGGGTACACATCGTCCTGGTCCTCGCCTTTCTCAATTATCTTCCATATTCAAAGCACCTGCACGTCCTGACATCTGTTTTTAATGTCTATTTCTCCTCGACGAGCCCCCGGGGATCGCTGAAACCGATCAACCTCGAAGCAGAGAACGTCGAACAGTTCGGCGTTGCCGATGTTCAGGATTTGACATGGAAACAGCTCCTTGACGGGTACACGTGCACCGAATGCGGCCGATGTTCCACTGCATGCCCGGCACATTCGACCGGCAAGTTGTTGTCGCCGAGAAAAATCATCATGGACATCAGGGCGAGGCTGACGGAAAAAACAAGCGGGGGAACGTCGGCGGAAAAGAAGCTGGTGCACGATTTTATTACTCCCGAGGAGCTCTGGGCCTGCACGACGTGTATGGCGTGCGTCCAGGAATGTCCCGTGAATATTGAGCATGTCGATGCGATTGTGGACATGCGCCGGGATCTCGTGCTGATGGAATCCGCATTTCCGCCCGAAGTTCAGGTCGTGTTTCGGAATCTCGAAAATAATTTCACCCCGTGGGCCTTCAGTGCATCGAACAGGGCCGATTGGGCGGAGGGAATGAACATTCCCCGCATGGCAGACGGCGGGGAGCCTGAAGTTCTCTTCTGGGTCGGGTGTGCGGGATCGTTTGACACGCGCTACAAGAAGGTAACGCAGGCATTCTCGCGTTTGATGCAGCAGGCGGGCATCAGATTTGCCATCCTCGGCAACGAAGAGAAATGTACGGGAGACCCGGCAAGGCGCATAGGAAACGAATATCTCGCACAGATCCTCATGAAGGATAATGTGCAGACACTGAACAAATACAGAGTGAAGAAGATCGTCACCTCATGTCCGCACTGTTTCAATACGTTGAAGAATGAATACCCTCAATTTGGCGGAAACTATGAAGTGATCCATCACACCGATTTTTTGATGCAGCTTGTGGAGACGGGGAAGATCAAGGTATCGGCCGCCCGGAAATCAAGGATCACGTATCACGATTCGTGCTATCTGGGACGCTACAACAACGTCTACGACGCCCCGAGAGACGCGCTCCAGGCCGTTCCCGGCGTCGAGCTCGTCGAGATGAACCGGTCCCGTAGCCGCGGGTTTTGCTGCGGAGCGGGAGGCGGAAGGATGTGGATGGAAGAGAAGGAGGGCAAAAGGGTCAATATTGAGCGGACCGAAGAGGCCCTCGCTCTCAAGCCGGATGTAATAGGAACCGCCTGTCCGTTCTGCATGACAATGATGACCGACGGAGTAAAAGCCAAAGAAGCCGGCGAGTCGGTCCAGGTGAAGGATATTGCGGAGATTTTGTACGAGGCAACGGAGGAGAGGAAAGGTGTGGAAGGAGCCAGGAGCTAGAAACTGAGAAGTTAGAATGAAGAATTCAGAAGTCAGAGGTCAGAGATCAGAGGGCTCTGTAGGTCGGAATGTCATTCCGACTGGGTACACAGTGGTCAGAAAACGCGGGCTTTTGTAGAGTCCTATCCCTCATCGGACAGGTGACCGAAATGCTGAACCCGGAACCTTGAACCCTGAACCGTGAAACCTGGAACAAACCCTACACCGACCCGTAACCCGTAACTCATAATTTCCAAGGAGGCGCATGACCTATAGAATTCTCATCACCAAGACACTCGATGTCCCCAAGAACCTTTTCCATGGAACTGCGCAGAGTGAGGAAGAGGCGAAGAAAATGGCCCAGGAGAAGCTCGTCGAATGTGACGGCGATGTGGCTGTTATCTCCGTTCTGAGTCATGGATTGACGAAAGTCATCCATACGTTCGAGCGTGTTCGAAAGACGGTATAGACGGATTGCCGGGATTCCATTTTGCCTGCCATGGTCGTTCCATCCGCTTCGGGCGTGCAACAAAACGTTTCCCTTTTCGTTCACTGATTTAATGTTCCGCTTTTCCCACTTCACTCACTTTGCCTTGCTGTTGCTTGGCCTGAACGTTCTCGTTTCTGTTGCGCTGGCCCAGACCTTCGTTGTTTCCGGCACTGTTCGTGACAAATCGTCCGGCGAGTCTCTCGTCGCCGCGAATATTCGGATCGACGGCACCGCCCGCGGAACGATCTCGAACGCCGAAGGAGCCTACCGACTTTCCCTTCCTCCCGGCTCCTATTCCCTTATCGTGAGCTTTATCGGCTACAAATCCGATACCGTCCGAGTTGCGCTCATGCGGGACACGATTCACGACGTTGCCCTCGAGCCGATCGCGGTTCAACTCGCTGAAATAGTCGTGACTGATGAGGATCCGGCAGTCCGCATCATGAGGAATGTCATCGAGAACAAAGGACAATGGAAAGAGAGGCTGAAGTCATATCAGTTTGACGCGTTCACCCGCCAAATTCTCCGCAGGGATACTGCAATTGCCAGCATTACCGAGTCGTACACGACCGGCTACTGGCAGCAAGGAGACACGCTCAGAGAGGTAGTGAAACAAAAACGGCAGACCGAAAATGTTCCCCTGGGACAGAATTTTGCCTCCGTCGGCGGGATTGTGAATTTCTACGACGATGAGATCAGGTTCAGCGGCTTCACCTTCGTCGGCCCGACATCCCCCGAGGCGTTTGAGTACTACCGGTTCACGCTGGAGGGGACACGAATGCAGGACAGCGTGGAGCTCTATTCGATACGCATGACGCCCCGAACAAAGCTGACGCCCCTCTTTAGCGGCACGATCAACATTATCGGCGACAGCTACTCCGTTGTAGGCATCGAGGTGAAGCCGAACGAGGCGTACCGAATTCCCTTTGTGACCGAATTGAATATCACGTATGCCCAGCAGTTCGCCCGATATGAGGAATTCTTCTGGATGCCTGTTGACATCCGGCTCAATGGAAACGCGGAGATCGGCATTGCGGGGTTCTCATTCCCCGTGATCGGCTTTGACCAGGTTTCGACCATCTACGAGTATCGGATCAATGCCGAAGTTCCCGACACGCTTCGGCAAAAACCGCGAAGAATGAATGCGCCGGGGGCCGAGAAATTCGACTCAACATTCTGGGCGGAGAGGGAAGTTCTTCCGCTTACGACGGAGGAGCAGACTGCCTACAAGACTCTGGATAGTACCCAGACCCTTGAGAAACAATTCGAGCCCTCGGGGCCGTTGATGGCGCTGAATACGGTCAGCGAGGGCTTTCTCAAGTACCTGGATCTGCACTTCAACAGGGTGGAGGGATTGTTCCTGGGCGGCGAGGTCACAGTGGATTCCGTTGCTCCATGGATGAAGCTCTCCGCGAAGGCGGGATACGGATTGTCCGATAAGCGATGGAAATACGGCGCCGAAGCAGAATTCTTCCTCGATGAAAAGAGAAACTACAGCCTCGGTCTTGGGGGATCGAAGGATCTGGGACACTTTCCCGACGAGGGTTTTTATGACACGTTCTTTATCACGCTTTCCTCGTTGCTTTCCAAGATCGATCAGAGGGACTATTTCTACACATTCGGGTGGAAGTTCTTTGTCGGCGCAAAGCCGTTGCGGCGTCTTTCACTCAAGGCTACCTATCGATCGGAAGAACACAAGACCGCCCGCAAGATGACGGAGTTCAGCCTGCTCGATCGGTCAAAGGAATACCGGCCGAACGCCATGGCGGCCAAAGGGATGCTCCGGTCCGTTGCACTGAACATTCGCTATGGCGATTCGCCCGTTCCGCTCGGCCTTGTCTCTACAAACTACATCGACATCGAAATAGAGCGCTCTCAGCCGTCGCTGCTCGCGGGCGATTTCTTTTTTTCAAGGGTTTGGGTTACTGGAGAATTCTTTGTGCCGACGTTCCTCAAGCGAAACCTTTTCCCCCCGACCCTGCTTGGGCGGCTCTCCGCCGGATATTCAACAGGACATCTTCCACCCCAACGTATCTTTACTCTTGAAAGCAGGTCCGACGGATTCGGTCCCTTCGGTGTTCTCAAAGGAGCCTCACTGAAGGAATTCGCCGGCGAACGTTATTTCGTCCTCTCACTTGAGCACAATTTCCGTTCGATTCCTTTTCTTGTACTGGATGTCCCTTGCCTTTACAAGAACAGCCTCGAATTGATACTCTACGGCTCGGTCGCGAAATCGTGGAATCCGTCGGGTTCCCTTCCGTACGGCAGATCGACGGAAGGGTGGTATGCAGAAACGGGAATCGGCATGAGCCGTATTTTTGGCCTCCTGCGGATTGACGTTACCCGTCGTCTTACCGATTCCGATGCCTGGTTTGTTACGCTGGGCATCGCCCGCATCTTCTAAGCGCTTGCTCAACGGTTTTCCTGTGTCGTTTCATCACTCATTCCTTGCTTTTCCTGCACCTATTCCATAAGTTGATTTCCAATCCGGTACTAACGTCGTTCTTGAGGAGTGTCATGAAGAGGCTGTGGTTTGCGGTTTTTCTGCTGTTTCTTCCCTCCGTTGGGGTATTTTCCCAGGGCAAAATTTCTGATAATCCCGAAGTATCGGCCAGCCTCCGGCTTATGGAACAGTGGCTCCTGTCCCAAGTGGCTTTCCGAAGCCTCCCGGGCCTGAGCATCGGGATCGTATACGATCAGGAGCTTGTGTACGCCCGCGGTTTTGGGTACAGCAATCTGGAAGACAGCATCCTCACCTCAACCCAGACCATTTATCGGATTGCCTCGCTTACAAAGATCTTTACAGCAACAGCGATCATGCAGTTGCGGGACCAGGAGAAGCTCCGGTTGGATGATCCCGTCGAGCAATACCTCCCGTGGTTCCGCATCAAAAGCCGTTTCCCCGATCAACCGAAGGTGACGATTCGTCAGTTACTGACGCACACATCGGGGCTGCCGCGCGAAGCTGCATTCCCATACTGGACCGACAACAAGTTCCCCTCACGCACCGAAATGATCAAAGGCCTGGAGAGACAGGAGATGACGTTCTCTCCGGAAGATCGCATCAAATACTCCAACCTGGGTTTTGCGATTGCCGGCGAAATTGTCGCCGAAGTTGCCGGGATGCCTTTTTCGGAATATGTCGAAAAGAACATCCTGCTGCCGCTCGGCATGAAAAGCACGACTGTGTACTTCCAGGATTCGCAATCGAAGCGGCTGGCAATGGGGTACAGCCGAAAGCTTGAGGACGGCACAAGGAAGATCATGCCGTTCACAAACGCGAGAGCGATCGTTGCCTCCGCCAACATGTCTTCGACAATCGAAGACCTGGCGAAGTTCGCCTCGCTCCAGTTCAGAGAAAGTCAGATAGTCTTCGGGGATCAGATCCTGAAGGGCAGCACGATCAAGGAAATGAGGAGGATCCAATGGCTCAATCCTGACTGGAAAAGCGGATACGGCCTCGGCTTTTCCACCTGGCGCGAAAACGACCGTACGGTCGTGGGGCACTCCGGTTGGGTCGGAGGATATCGATCGCAGCTTTCTTTTTTGCCCGATGAAAAACTTGCTGTCATTGTTCTAACGAACTCCGATGACGGCGACCCGTCTTTCTTTGCGAACCATGTCCTCTCCTTGATGCTGCCGCCCGTCCAAAGGGCCTCGGCCAGGTCCGTCGAGGTTTCGATCCCCCTCCCCGCATGGACGGCCTACGTGGGCAACTATCAGGATGCCTGGTGGTTTGAAACCCAGGTGTTGATGATGAACGGGAGGCTGATGATGTACGACCACAGCTACCCGCCGGAAGAGAATCCCCGGATGAACCTCGTTGAGTTGACCCCTGTCGGTGAACATACCTTCCGGATGACGGGCTCGAACGGCAACGGGGAACTTGTGGTATTCGAGATGGAAGGAAACGCCGTCGTAAGGGTCAAGGTCGGCGAGAACTTCCTCCATCCAAAGAAATGAAATCAGTCCCTGCCATACGGAGAAACACCACCCTCCTTCTGTTGTTCCTGGCGTTTTTTAGCTGCTCCACCCCACCCGCCTACGACGTTGTTATTCGTCACGGGACGATTCATGACGGATCGGGAAATCCCGCGTATGTCGGCGATGTCGCGGTGAAAGGGGACACGATCGCCTTTGTGGGGAATCTGGAAAACGAAAGCGGAACCATCGAGATCGACGCAACCGGCCTCGCAGTCGCCCCCGGATTCATCAATATGCTGAGCTGGGCAACCGAGTCGTTGATCGAAGACGGCCGCTCGCAAAGCGGTGTCCGTCAAGGTGTGACGGTTGAAGTGTTTGGGGAGGGCTGGTCGGAAGGTCCTCTGAACAATGAGATGAAGAAGGAGCAAAAGGACCGTCAGGGAGACATCAAGTATCCTATCCAATGGACGACGCTGGGGGAGTATCTTGGCTTCCTTGAGCGAAAGGGGATTTCGACGAATGTCGCCTCGTTTGTCGGTGCCACGACGGTGAGGATTCACGAACTGGGATACGCCGATCGTCCTCCAAGCCCAGCTGAAATGGAGCGCATGAGGAACCTTGTCAGGGTTGGGATGGAGGAGGGGGCGCTCGGAATCGGCTCCTCACTGATCTACGCGCCTGCATTCTATGCCAGGACCGACGAGCTGATCGAACTTTGCAGGGTTGCTGCCTCGTACGGAGGCATCTACATCACGCATATGAGGAGCGAGGGGAACCGTCTTCTGGAGGCAGTGGATGAGGTCATGACGATCGCCAAAAGAGCGAACATTCCGGCGGAGATCTATCATCTCAAGGCCGCGGGCCAATCGAACTGGGGAAAGATGGAGAAGGTGATACGCAAGGTCGATGAGGCCAGGTCTCAAGGATTGCACATCACTGCGGACATGTACACATACCTTGCCGGCGCCACCGGACTCGATGCGGCTATGCCCCCCTGGGTGCAAGAGGGAGGGCACAAAGCATGGGTAAACAGGCTTAAGAATCCTCTGATTCGGCGGGCCGTCAAAGCGGAAATGTCCGAGCCGACCGACAAGTGGGAGAATCTTTACCTTGCCGCGGGATCGTCGGACAATGTGCTCCTGGTAGGATTCAGAACGGATTCCCTCAAATACCTGACGGGGAAGACCCTGAGCGAGGTTGCCAGTCTACGCGGAAAGTCTCCTGAAGAGACTGCGATGGATCTTGTTATCGATGACGATAGCAGGGTGGGGACGGTGTATTTCATGATGTCTGAAGAGAATACCAAGCGGCAGATTGCACAACCCTGGGTTTCGTTCGGATCCGATGCCGAGTCGCTCGCTCCCGAGGGGGTTTTCCTCAAATCAAATCCCCATCCGCGCGCCTATGGCAACGTGGCACGCCTGCTGGGCAAGTATGTCCGCGAAGAAAAGGTGATCTCGCTTGAAGAGGCGGTAAGGAGACTGACTTCTCTCCCGGCTGAGAATCTTCGTCTGAGAAATCGCGGCAGGATTCTTGCCGGTTACGGCGCAGATCTCGTGGTATTTGATCCTGCAACGATCGCCGACCACGCCACGTTTGAGAAGCCGCATCAGTACTCCACGGGGGTGTCCGACGTTTTCGTCAATGGAGTGCAGGTCTTGAAGGCAGGAGAACACACGGGAGCTTTTCCCGGCCGCGTTGTAAGAGGTCCGGGATGGAAGGGATGGAGGAAAGGGGATGAACCCGTTGCGACCCAAAACACCGACCAATTGAGGTAACCGAAGTTGGCTGACACAATCCTGATTGTCGATGATGACCCTGCGCTGTGCATGCTCCTCGACACCGTTCTTCAGAGGGACGGATTCAAGGTGTTGATCGCACACGACGGCCTTGAGGCCCAGGAAGTCGTCAACCGGTCCGGAAAGGAAGTGAGCACCATTGTTCTCGACTGGACCATGCCGCGCATGTCGGGAATTGATTTCCTCCTCTGGATCAAAGAGCAAGCTGCATTCGAGCATATCCCGGTTGTGATGCATACAGTTCACACCGATGCACAACGGGTTCAGGAAGGAATAGAGGCGGGAGCCTACTACTATATCCCAAAGCCCGCCCCGCAAGAAGTGATCCATTCTATTGTCCATGCTGCGGTCGATGATTTCAGAGACAAGAAAAGGCTTCTCAAGAAACTCGAGGAAAGCGAGAATCCGTTCAATCATCTCACCGAAGCGGTCTTCCGCTTTCATTCGATTTCCGAGGGGGAATTCCTGGGGTTGCGGATCGCCAACGCCTGCCCGGTCCCCGAGCGGGCGGCACTGATCATGGAATTGATCACGAATGCGGTGGAACACGGCAATCTTGGCATCTCATATGAAGAAAAGGGAAAATTCCTGTCCAATGGCACTTGGTTCGAAGAGGTTGAACGCCGACTCAACCTTCCGGAACATGCAGAGAAGTTTGTTACGCTGCGAATGAAACGGTATGAGGACAAGATGACGGTTCTCATCGAGGATCAGGGGCCAGGATTTGATTTTTCCCGCTATTTTACCCTTGATGAGACACGGCTCATGGACAACCATGGCCGGGGCATCGCCATGGCGCGTGCCTTCCTCGACCTCCAGTATCTTGGCAAGGGTAACCGCGTCCTTGTAACGGTTCCGTTCGACGAGCACTGACCGGAATTCCACCACCCAATTCAACCCATAACCTGAAGTGCAATATCCTTGGGGAGTGTTCGTCCTCATAGGTTAAGGGTTTCACGTTTCAAGCTTCAGGAATCAATCGAGAAGTGACGGAATTGAACAAAACGGCCTCGCGAGAACAACCAATACAGCATCTCCATCCAGACCCCGGGAAGCTGAAATCGACGCGCCTCCAGTTCATTATCTTCTTTTTCGTCTTCTTCATCCTCTACGGGATTCTCAATTCCTACATCTTCTGGCGCGGATGGCAAGCCGTCCCTGAATCATCGGGCCTTCATCTTTTCTACACAATCCTGTTTCTCTTCTTATCTCTGTCATTCCTTGCGGGCCGGCTTCTCGAGAGAATAGCTCTTTCGTGGATCAGCGGCAGCATGGTCTGGATAGGGTCGTACTGGCTCGCGGCCATGGTCTATTTCTATATGGCGCTGCTTTCTCTTGATGTTCTAAGGCTGATCGATGGTTTCT